>CAZRQF010000020.1:0-19144 GCA_964602275.1 uncultured Eubacteriales bacterium | reverse complement strand
CTTTAATTATTTTCATTATCATTCACCAAACTTTCGTATACTTTTTCAATATTCTCGGCATATACTTTTGCCGTGTATCTTTCATTATATATTTCTTTACTTCTTTTTTTCATGTATTGATATTTTTCATTATCATTTGTTATATTGATAATTCCATCTGCCAAACTTTTCGCATCCGCCTTTTCTACCAAAAGACCATTTTGACCTTCTAAAATCATTTTAGGAGTTCCTCCACACTTAGTTGCAACTGTTGGAATGCCTAAGCTCATACCCTCTAATAGTGATAGATTAGTAGTTTCTGATAAATAAGAAGCATTAATTTGTACATCAACAATATTTAGCATTTCGTATACCTTACTAATAAAACCTGTAAATATAACTACATTTTCTAAATCTAAGTCCTTTACTAGCTTTTTAGCCTCTTCTTCATACGAACCGCTTCCCATTATTAAAAATTTATATTTCCCTTGAAATCTATCCGAAATTATTTTAGCAGCCTCTATAAAATACTTATGTCCTTTTAACTCCTCAATTCGTGCTAAATATCCAACAACTATTTCGTTAGGTTTTATAGAGTATTTTTCCCTTATTTTTTGTTTCTCATTTTCAGCTATTTCGGGCATTTCGTTTACACCATTTAAAATAGTAGTGATTATATTTTCATTTATTCCTTGTTTTATCAAGTTTTCTTTCGCCATATCAGAAGTTGCTATTACTTTATCAGTTAAGCTACCATTTATTTTTCCATTTAGGTACCTAATTATCTTATAACTATAAACTTTACTAATTGGAAAGTCACAATGCCTTGTATAAACTATCTTGCAATCTTTCACTTGTCTTGCTGCAATTCTTGCGGATAAACTCGCATGCGTATGCACAACATCTGGTTTTTCTTTTTTTATAATGTTTCTAATTATTTTTATTGCCTTTAAATCTAGTGACTTATCTTTTAATCCTTCAAGCTCTATAACCTTTACTCCTGCTTTTTCAATTTCAGGTTTTAAAAGACTGTTTTTAGGCATAGCTACAACTATCTCATATTTTTCTTTATTATAATTATTACAATATGTAATTACACACTTGCCTGCACCGCCAATATTTGTATCACTAATTATATTAAGTATTTTAGTTTTTTTCATTGCCTACCTCCACATTAGAAAGATTTCGTACCACTGACGATAAAGCTATAAAAATCCAAAAGATTAATATAATCTTGTTATTATACCATGTATTGTCAAACATACTTTGTAGTAAAAATCCTATCATACCTGATGCAAATCCAATAAAGCAATATCTATAAAATTTATCTTTCGTATTTTTCAATCCACAAAAAACATTTTGAAAGAATTTATATATTACGCCAAGAAAAGAAAGCATTCCCAAAATTCCGGTTTCAATTAATAACTGCAAAAATAAATTGTGCGTATGCTGTGCACCAACTCCACTATATGAATATAGCGGATAAATACTATTAAAAGCCACCGTTCCTTGACCTATAGGTCTATACCAATAATCTTTAATCATATCAATAGCACCTTTCCAAATTGACACTCTATATGATGTTGAACTATCCGACATATTTCCTATGCTTGAAAATCTATTAATAATTGATTGTGGCAAAAACGCTGGTGCAACCATAACGCCTAGTAAAAATGCAACAATCCATTTTAAGCTTATTAATAGCACAAATACGGCAAGTGCAAGCAACAAGCCCAAATAGCAACCTCTTGAATATGTAAGTGCTAAACATATTGCAGTTACTCCGCCTACACCTAAATAAAAGATTTTATTTAGCCAGCCTTTACTAGATATGAACAAACTTGCCACGATTGGAATTACAAATAGCAAATACTCTCCAAGTACATTTGGATTATCAAAAGTTCCATTTACTCTCGTCTTAATATCTTGAAACATCTCTTTATCAACAAAAGAAGATGAAGCAAAAGAACCTGCAAATAGATATTGATATATTCCATAAACCGATACTATTCCACCTGCAATTACGAAAATGTTTAGCATAATTTTAAGTTGTTTTTTATTTTGGATAGAATTTACTATAACAAAATAAAATATGGTAAAAGCCGAAACTAACATCGCTATTTTTACGCTACTAATCATATCTAAAGAAATTATACTTGCCAAAATATACATTAAAATAAATACTATAACTATGCCATTTAAAGGTGTATATGTAAATTTAAAATCTGGATTTAAACATACTTTTATCATAAAAGACACCGTAGAAAACAGCACTAATAACAACACCTGCATAGTTGAAAGTATAGGTGCTAATGCAATAGTAAGACCTATCCATATTTCCGTTTTAGCAAATATACTATCTTTAAAAACGACATTCAACTTTAACATATTAAATATTTTTCTTACAAAATCTATAACAGCATATAACACTTTAGATAAGAAGCCTTCTCGATTACTACTTGTAGCATTTTTAGTAAGCAAAGAATATATCCAACTATTTTTTATCATATCTTCAAATTTTGTAATCAACATATTAATAAATTGAAAAACAAAACTATCTTTTATTATGTTCAATTTTTTCCTCCTAGTTTAAACAAATTTAGTTCATTTACATTAAATATCAATGTAAGTATATAATAAACTACTACTCCTATAATAGCTCCAATAATCATTCTAACTA
Source organism: uncultured Eubacteriales bacterium (assembly GCA_964602275.1). GTDB lineage: Bacteria > Bacillota > Clostridia > TANB77 > UBA1234 > RGIG6291. The sequence goes on along the minus strand of CAZRQF010000020.1, from coordinate 16,485 downwards.
CATTACCAATCCATGTATTTGCAATTATTAAACTTAAATAGCTATTTGCAAGATACACTACTATTCCCATCACAAATGCAGAAAGTAACATTTTTAATAGACTAGTTATAAGCTCTTTTGTTACAATCTTTTTTTCTTTGCGATTTGCCGTGCATAAAAGTATTACTGCATTTATTGTTGTAGTAATTGCCGTTGACAATGCTAAACCATTTACACCCATAAAGTTACTTAAAATTATGCTAAATAGCAAATTGATTACTATAATTATTCCTCCAATTAGAAGCGGAGATTTCGTATCTTGTTTTGCATAGAAAGACTTATTAAGAACTTCTACAAAGCCACTTCCAAGTATTCCGCAAGCAATAATACATTAATACAGAAGCAGTCATAATTGTTGAAGTTTCAGTAAACTCTCCTCTTTCATATATAACCTTAATTATATCTTTACTATATATTGCAATTCCTATTGTAAGCGGTATTAATAAAAAGCTCATCATCTTCAAAGCCTTATGCAATAGTGCAATGTATTCTTCTTGATTATTCTCAGCACTCGCTCTTGCCATACTAGGAAAAACTATATTTCCTATTGCATATGTAAATACTCCTGATATAACTACATATAACTTATACGCATATTCCATCGTGGCAACAGGACTATTTTCCAAATTTGAGGCAAGTCTAGTTGCAACCAAGTTATTTATAGGTAAAACTGCGGTACTTACCAATATCGGCACTGCCAACTTAAAAACTTTTTTTATATTATCATCTTTAAAATTTATTTTAGCATTAAACTTATATCCGTATTTTTTTACAAACGGAATTTGAATTACAACTTGTAAAAGCCACGCAAAAGTCATACAAGCTGCAACACCATGTATATCAAATCTTTCTCTAAAGAATAACAAAAACAATATTATAACAATGTTTGAAATTCCGCTTATCATAGCAGGCACATTAAACTCATTATGCGACTGCAAATAACCAACAAAAGAAAACGCAATTGCTGTAAATATAACCATTGGGAAAGTTATTCTAATTAGTTCAACCGTTAATCCATATGTTTTTGCATCAAAGCCACCTGCTAGTATATCTACTACTTGTGGTGCAAAAACAATGCCAAGTATAGATATTACCGTAGAAATTAAAGCAACAATATTTACAAAATTACTCGAAAAAGCATTTGCCTTTTCTTCGCCGTCTTTCTTTAAGACTTCATTAAACACCGGCACAAAAACAGAAACAATAGCAGAACTTAAGATTATGTCAATAAGCTGTGTCGGAATTCTAATAGAGGCAAAAAAAGCAGTTGCTACATAGCCAGTACCATAAAACTTTGCAAAGACAATATCTCTAAGTAAACCTAACACTTTTACAACAAGAGTTATAACAAAAATAATGCTAAAAGTCTTCTTCATATCGTTTGTTTTTTTCATATTAACCTCACATTCTTCAGAAAATAGTATCTCATATTGTATCATAAAAAGCAACAAATCAAGCTAAAAAAACTCTGGCATAATTACTACAAAAATGCGTGAAAAAATTCACGCATTTTATAATACATTATTTATATTTTATTTAATTTTCAGTATATGATACTTTTCTCGCCAAATTGTAATTTATCGTTATAGTTCTTTTATAACTTTACAAGGATTTCCTACTGCAAGAACATTTGATGGTATATCTTTTGTTACCACACTTCCTGCACCAATTACAGTATTATCTCCTATTGTAACACCAGGCAAAACACATACATTTCCACCAATCCATACATCATTTCCTATTGTTATAGGTTTTGCAAATTCAACTTTTCTTCTTGTTTCTTTTTCTAACGGATGTCCTGATGTATAAAATCCACAATTCGGTCCAATTTGCACATTTTCTCCAAAGATCACTTTGTTTGCATCTAATACAACTAAATTATGGTTTGAATAAAAATTTTCTCCTATTTCTATATTAAATCCATAATCGCAATAAAAATTTGGCATTATTGAAAAATTATTACCTGTTTTATTAAATAATTTTTTTATTATTTCTTTTCCTTGTTCCATATCTTCAAATGCTAAATTATTGTATTTATTACATTGTTTTTTAGCATTTATCAATTTTTCTACTAATTGACTATCATTTGAATTATATAATTTACCTGCTAACATCTTTTCTTCTTCTGTCATAAATCTTTCCTCCATACAAAAATACTAATTGTAATTTGTTATTCGCTAATTTTACCAAATAATACATATTCGTTATCGTACAATAAAACAATACTATCTTCTGTTTTATTATAGACTTCGGCAAACAATAATTCTTCTGTGTTAGTTTCATTATCTAGTTTTGGTACAAGTTCTTTATCAATTAACTTGTTAATAGTTCCAATTTTTTGTGTATCTAATTCTTTAGCATAGTCAATTATAGCATTTGACTTTCCATATAATACACCATCAAATTTTACTAATATTTCAGTTGAGGCATATTCATTTTTTGCAAGACTTGAAATATGTTGATAAACATCATTTTGAACATAAGTCCTTTTCCATTCACCTTGTTCATTTTTTTCTAATACTTTTTTATAACCTTTTTGACCAGTATAAAAATATATTTCATCTACATTATTGTCAAGTTGAATTTCAAAAGTATCTTTCGCACCTAATTTAGAATTAATACCAAAAGTCGAATAAAAAGTATAATAATAGTTTGTACTACCACTTGTTTGTTTCATTTTTCGTACATATCCTGTACTACTAGAAATGCTTACTTTAATAACTATTTGATTGTTTGCTTCATCAACACTAAAATCTTTTAAATATACATCAGTTCTTACACCACCAGTAAATAATATGAATACTGCTACTATTGCCAAGACAATAATACTTATAAAAATAACCTTTTTATTTTTCATAATAATCCTCACTTTCAAATTACTAATTCTTGTTATAATTATATAGCAAATGAAAGATAAAAGCAATTATCTACTATGCTTAATGGGAAAGTAAAAAATTTACTAAGTTTAAATAGTTACTAAACAAATGACTTTATAAATTTATATAAAAATACTCCAGTTACATATAACCGGAGTATTTTTTATCATCTATTCTTTTGTATCATTTTCTGTTTCTGCTTCAACATTTTTATTGCAAGTACATTCTTCACCCTCGTGACAACCACAAGTACAATCGTTTCCAATGTCTTCGTAAATTTCATATCTATATGTTTTTTCTTTTTTGCACATTTCCATAAGTTTGTTTACAACATCTGGTACATAATCTAAAAGTTTATCTATTGCAGAACAATGATTTACAGGCAACATTTTAACTCCTGCTTCTGCTACTACCAAAAAGCCGATTGGTGTTATGTTTACTCCTGCTCCACTTCCGCCACCAAACGGCAATTTATATGAAATATCTTCATCAACGCCCTCTTTGCTGTACTGTTCAAGTGTTTCGCTATTAAACTCACTCCCGCCTGCAGCAAAACCAAAACTTACTTTTGATATCGGAATTATGGTTGTATTGTTGCCACACTCTATCGCATCGCCTACTATTGTATCAACATCAATCATATCTTTTAAATTATTCATAGCTGTATTCATAAGCCCCTCAATTGGATGTTCGTTCATAATATACCTCCTACTAGTTAATCTAAAAGTATTATGTCCGAAAAACATACAATTATGCTACCAAAATATATTAAAGGCAATTACATCATCTTTTCTTGCAAACACAATCTAGTTATGCAAAACTTAGTGATACGCATTTTTGATTGACTTTTTATTAGTTTTAGTTTAAAATATAGGTAGATAAAGGGAAACCGCATAAGCGGTGAACCTCAGTAATTATTTATGAATAACCACAGTCGGGTAAGGACAGAGTGGTTATTTTTTATTATCCCTAAAAAGTACCCTCTTTAGGACAATGGCGATGATTATAACTAATATTATAAATAATATGTAATCGTTTTCAACCATACACGCACCTCCTCTCTTGTTGCAAACACTTACGATGCTTACATTGATTGGAGGCTCAAACCGCTCTGCTTCTTTCACCTTTATCTACATGAGTATTTTATAATGAACACTCTGTCTTTTCAATATTTTTTACATTTTTCATTAAAATTTTTAGGTCAAAACGGATTTACAATTATGCTAGTAATAAATCAATTATTCTAAAAGACAACTCTAGCTCCATTTTAGTTTGTAGTTTAAGTTCATTAAATGATGGCATGATTTTGTAATCAAACTTCTTTACTTTTAAAAAAGCACATATGTTTGAAATAAGTGTTGAAAGAAGCGGAACTACAAATATTGTTGGCATTATTTCAATTAATCCAACTTTGGCATTGATATACATTTTTTCAAAATTTATTTTTCTTATAATTTTCAAAAATTTTATATTCTTTTTATTTTTATTATTCTTTATTTTTTGCTTGTTTTTATTCAAAAAACTTTTAACATCTTTTTTATCTATTTTGACAACTAACATTTTAAATATAAATATATTGAAACAATAATAATATTCTAAATCATTTACACTTAAAAATATTTGTATTCTTATTCTCATAAAAAGAACTATCAACAATAAAATTATTAATAATAACAAAATAATCATAGTAATATTTTTCCAAATATCACTATGATTATGTATTATCTTTCTCTTTTTATTTTTGTAACATTTATATCGCCAAAAAGTTTGTCTTGTGTAACTTGTATCCTACTCATTTTAGAAAGCTCCAACAAACTTAAAAAAGCTGTTACAACTTCAACTTTACTACGCTTTTTAGGATTAAATAATTTATTAAATATAAATGTAGGTTTTTTCCAAAGCTCTTTTAATATTTCTCTTATTTTACTCTTAATTGTAACTTTTTCTCCTACTGCCAACTTCTTTATATTCTCAGCTTGAACATTCTTCTTTTGCTCTTCTCTTGAATAAAAATCTGCATATATTTGTGGTATAAGAGTTGGTTCAAATTGTTTTTCTAGCTTTCCTTTTGGCAATTCTACCTTTTCGGGCAATTTGTAGCATCTCTTATAGTATTGCTCTAATCTATCTTTAAGTGAAAATGTTTGTTCTTTATATCGCTTATATTCCATCAATAATTGAACCAAATCAAACTCACTTTCTTCATCTTCTTCAACCACCGATGGTAATAACGACTTAGACTTTAAATAGATTAGCTTAGAAGCCATAACGATAAACTCACTCGTAACTTCCAAGTTCATATTTTCCATTTGTCTTAAATACTCCATGTATTGGTCCGTTATTTCTACAATTTTTATATCACAAATGTCCATTTTATTTTTTTCAATCAAATGACATAGAAGATCCAAAGGGCCTTCAAAGTTCTCCATTTTTATTGTATATTGCTGTTCCATTTTTATCCTCAATCCTATATTTTATTTATCAGTTCAACTACTAAGTCAACAAATTTCTCTCCTGCTTTTGCTGCCACTTCAACCACTTCTTCATGTGAAAGTTTTGCATCTGTACCTGTTGAATTCGTTATGCAAGATATTCCAAGCACTTCAATTCCAGAATGCACTGCACTTATAACTTCTGGAACGGTTGACATGCTTACCGCATCAGCACCTAGTGTATTTAACATCTTTATTTCGGCTGGGGTTTCATATTGTGGCCCAGGCATAAACGCAAACACACCTTCTTCCAAGTCGATTTTCAATTTCTTTGCAACATCTTTTGCAATTTCAATCATTCTACTAGAATATGCAGCACTCATATCAGGAAATCTCGTACCAAATTCCTCAACATTTGGTCCTCTAAGTGGAGAATCGCCAAATAGCTTAATATGGTCAGTGATAAGCATTAAATCTCCCGCTTTTAATTTTTTATTAACAGCTCCACTTGCCGTAGAGACTATCAATTTGGAAACGCCTAACATCGCAAATACTTTTATTGGGAAAGTAACTTCCTGCATTGAATATCCTTCATAATAATGGTATCTTCCTTGCATTGCAAGAACAGACTTTCCATATATTTTTCCATATATCAATTTATTCCCATGTCCTTGCACCGTAGATGTTTTAAAATTTGGTATTTGTGCATATGGAATTTCTATTTTATCTCTAATTTCATTTACTAATTCTCCCAATCCAGAACCTAGTATAATTGCTATTTCAGGCATATCAGGTAACAAACTTCTTATGTACATAGCAGATTCTGTTGCTTTTTGTAATATATCTTGCATATAAATCCACCTTTCATAATAATATAAATTAATTATCATCTAAAATTTGCAAGTTGTCAATTGCGTTTGAAATATTAGAATACGAATACCCTTTTCCACCTAAATATCTTTTTATTTTATCAATCTCATCGCCCGCTTTATATTTTTTATTTGCTAAATAAACAGCACTTTCTTTTTCGTGTTCATAAAGCTCTTCAAGCAAATCATAGTCAATCATGTCAAAATCAATTCCACGCTTCATAAAATCAAGTTTTACTTCTGCAACAGAAGCTTTTTTTAATTTTATAAGATTTGAGATATACTTTTTAACATAAACCTCGTCATTTATATATTCAGCCTCTTTCAAGTAATCAATTATCTCATCAGTATACTCTTGCGTATAATCTAGCTTTTTACATTTTTCTCTTACTTCATATTCCGTTCTTTTTTTAAATAATACATACTTCATAAGTTTTGAATCTATAATCATGTTTTTCTCCTAACTTGATAATCAAAATAAGAGCAGACAAAATAAGCCTGCTCTATAATATATTATTACTCTTCTTCTTCATATTCCTCTTCATCAGTAACTTTTTCCAACTCGTCATTTAAGCTCATATCAAAAGCTTCAGAATATTTTGCTCTAACTTTTTGTTCAATTTCTGCACATACTTCTGGATTTTCTTTTAGATATTTTTTAACATTCTCTCTACCTTGACCAATTCTATTTCCGTTATAACTAAACCAAGCACCTGCTTTTTCAACGATATTCATATTAACACCAATATCTAAAATATTTCCCTCTTTAGAAATACCTTCGCCATACATAATATCAAACTCAGCTTCTCTAAATGGTGGAGCAACTTTGTTCTTAACAACTTTAACTTTAACATGATTTCCTATAACTTCATTATTAGCTTTTAAAGTTTCTGTTTTTCTAACATCCAATCTAACTGACGAATAAAACTTAAGTGCTCTACCACCAGGCGTAACCTCTGGATTTCCAAACATAATTCCTACTTTTTCACGAAGCTGATTTATAAATATAGCAACAGTATTCGATTTGTTCAACACACCAGTTAATTTTCTAAGAGCTTGCGACATAAGTCTTGCTTGAAGACCAACATGTGCATCTCCCATGTCACCGTCAATTTCAGCCTTTGGAACTAACGCCGCAACAGAGTCAATAACTACAATATCAATAGCTCCACTTCTAATTAATAGCTCAGCTATTTCTAATGCTTGTTCACCTGTATCTGGTTGAGATACTATTAAATTTTCAATATCAACGCCTAATTTTTTTGCATAAACAGGGTCTAATGCATGCTCTGCATCTATAAATGCAGCCTCACCACCCATTTTCTGTGCTTCTGCTATCATATGTAACGCAACTGTAGTTTTACCAGATGATTCTGGTCCAAAAACTTCTACAATTCTGCCTCTTGGCACTCCGCCAATTCCTAGTGCTATATCTAAACTCAATGCCCCAGTCGGTATCGCTTCGACATTAAGATGTGCATTCTCTCCTAATTTCATTACTGAACCTTTTCCAAATTGTTTTTCAATTTGACCAATTGCCGCTTCTAGCGTTTTTCTTTTTTCGCTATTGTCACTCATAAAAAACCTCCTTAGTATCTTTAAAACTTTATCTAATCACTTGTCACAAATGTATAATAGAACACTTGTTCTAATTTGTCAAGTGATTTTTCTCTTTTATAAAATAAAAATTTTTATTTACTCCAAGTATAGATATTATGATAAATATTATACCATGTAGGCGTAATATGCCCTTTAACTGCTCTATTTGTAAGAAGTGTATCCGTTTTAAAATACAAGCCTATATATGGCACTTCATTTTTATAAATATCTTGTAAGCTTTTAAAAACTTCTTCAAAAGAAACATTATCTAAATACAACTTGCTTATTATATCATCAAGTTCAGAATTTTCGTATTTTGAATAATTTTTGTTTTTGAGCAAATCAATAATATCACATTCATTTTGCAATTCTATCGTAGAAAGTGCCAGCTCAAACTTGCCTTGCTCTATATTAGAAGCTAAAGTATTCAAGCTCACTTTTTTTATAATTATTTGAACTCCAATATCTTCTAAATTTTCTTTTATAACTTCTGCAACTTTTATTTTTTCGTCACTAGCTTCATTGACTAATAGTTCAAATTTTAGTTTCACATTTTTCCCATTAACACTCTTGTACCAACCGTTTTCGTTTTGTTGCCAACCCGCATTTAGCAATAATTGTTTAGACTTTTCAGGACTATATTCAATATTAGATTCTTTGTCGCATAGCCACGAATATTCATGCACCATTATATCTTTAACACTTGCATTTTCTTCATAAATGTCGCCTATAATATTGTTACGATTTATAGCGTAAAGAATAGCCTTTCTCACAGAGCTTTCTGATAATGCAACATTTTGAGTATTCGGTATTAACAACTCAAAATCTGCATTTTCGTAAGAATACGAGTTTATTCCAATAACACCAAACTTTTTCTTCCATGAAGACATAGAAGTAGAAATCAAGTCAATTTCAGCCGATTTAAAAGCCTTTATTGCTTCTCCATAAGTTGCATAAGTATATAAATATATAGTTTGCAATTTAGCCTCATTTGTTTTCCACCAATTATAATTAAACTTTAAAGTAGTTCTAAATTCGTCATCTGTAATACTGTCAAATTTATAAGCACCCGTTCCAATAGGTCTTTTTAACTTATTTGAATTTTCTAAATCTTGATATAAATAATATTTCGGAATAATTGCAAAAGTAAGCTTATATGGTAAATAATTATCCTTTTCTTTTAGTGAAATAGAAATACTATTATTATCAATAATTTCAACACTTAAAATATTTTTTACATTTTGATAATAAGGCGAGCTTTCATAATTCATAATAGAATCAATTGTAAACTTAACATCTTCTGATGTAAAAGCTTTTCCAGAATGCCACTTTACATTATCTTTTAATTTTATAATCCAAGTAAGATCATCTTTTTGAGCTGAGCTACTTGCAAGCACCTCTTTAAGTTGATTTGATTCGTCTAGCTCAAATAATGGCTCATATATTAAACCCAAAGTATTTGAAACTTGCCTATTTTGAGTCAAAATTGGATTTAAAGAATCTACTTCAATTATTGGAAGTTTCAACTCTGAAATATAATTTTCTATAACATAGTTATCTTCTTGGGTTTCAGTCATATCCTCTTTTGAAAGCATATACTCTCTAAAACCTATAAAAAGCCCCAAAACCAAGGCCGTACATATTATAAATAAAAAAAACTTTTTCAACACTTCACCTCGTTTTTTATTGCACACTAATTATATATAAAATAAAAATATAATGCAATAAAAAAACACCTATCACAAAAGTAATAGGTATTTTTATTTATTTATCTAGACTCTATTAGTAACTTTATTCCGGTCCTATCTTCGTCATCAATTTTAACTTCTGTAAAGGCAGGAATGCATATCAAATCAATACCAGATGGTGCAACAAAGCCTCTTGCTATTGCTATAGCTTTTACTGCCTGATTTATTGCCCCAGCACCTATTACCTGCATTTCTGCTTTTCCTTTTTCTTTTATTAATCCTGCTATCGCTCCTGCTACTGAATTAGGATTTGATTTTGTTGAAATTTTTAAAATATCCATTTTTTCCTCCTTAATATTACATATAAATTTTTTAGAGAATTGTTTCTCCTTACAAGTAAATTATATGTGCCATGTGAAATAAAATCTAGTATATGTAGGTAAAAAATGGAAAAATCGTTCGTCAAATTTAGAAATTTATTGACTTATTCTGACAATATTCGCCACTTTATTTGTTTTATCGTCAATATTAAACACAACTGCATTTATAAAAAACTTACCTGTTGCACAAGCATATCTCTCTGGCATTTGTGTTAAAAATCTCTTAAGAGCTGCTTTGCAATCCATACCAATTATGGAATCTTCCGGCCCTGTCATTCCAACATCAGTTATATATCCCATTCCAGTTTCATATATCTTTTCGTCAGCAGTTTGCACATGCGTATGCGTGCCAAAAACAATTGTCGCTTTATCTTTTAGATAATAAGCCAATGCTTTTTTTTCGGCCGTTGCTTCTGCATGAAAATCTACAACTATTATATCCGCACCTTGTTCTTTCAAGTCAGCAATTTCACGGTCAGCCACCGTAAAAGGACTATCAAAAGAGCCGCCCGTATTTACTCTGCCTATCAAATTAATTACCCCAATTTTCTTACCTTTGCAATCGATTAAAGTAGAGCCTTTTCCTACTACTCCTTCTGCATAATTTGCAGGTCTAATAAGTCTTTTTTCTTCGTCAATAAAAGAAAAAATATCTTTCTTGCCCCAGGTATGATTTCCCATAGTAACGACATCAACTCCATACGAATACATATCGTATAAAAGCTTTTTGGTAATGCCCATGCCATCTGCACTATTTTCGCCATTTGCTATTGTAAAATCTATATCATATTTTTGTTTCAAATTTGAAATGTTGGCAGCTAATGCTTTCATGCCTGTTTCTCCAACAATATCACCTATAACTAATATATTCATAAAAACCTCCATTTTTAAAATGTATATTCATTATACAAAAAAAGAAGCACTATTACTAGTACTTCTTCTTATTTATTTCTTTTAGATTAACTATTTTGCATACTCAATAGCTCTTGTTTCTCTAACAACATTTACTTTAATTTGTCCTGGATAATCCATTTCATCTTCAATGCGTTTTGCAACTTCTCTAGCCATAACCACAGTTTCATCATCTGAAATGTTTTCTGGTTTAACTATAATTCTAATCTCACGACCTGCTTGAATAGCAAATGATTTTTCAACCCCGTCAAAAGAATCAGCAATTTCTTCAAGCTTTTCTAATCTCTTTATGTATGCTTCTAATGTTTCTCTTCTAGCACCAGGTCTAGAAGCAGAAATTGCATCAGCTGCTTGAATTAATACAGCTTCCATTGATAATGGATCTACATCGCCATGATGTGCTTGCACAGCGTTGATAACAATGTCGTTTTCTTTATATTTCTTTAAGATGTCAACACCAATTTCAACATGTGTACCTTCAATTTCATGGTCAATAGATTTTCCTATATCATGAAGTAAACCTGCACGCTTTGCAAGTTTTGCATCAAAGCCTAATTCTTCTGCCATAATTCCAGCTAATTGAGAAACTTCAATAGAATGATTTAGTACATTTTGTCCATAGCTAGTTCTATACTTAAGTTTACCAATAAGTTTAATTATGTCAGGATGAAGCCCCATAACTCCTGTTTCCATAGAAGCTCTTTCGCCTTCTTCTTTAATGATGCACTCTAACTCGTCTTTAGCTTTTTCAACCATCTCTTCAATTCTTGCAGGATGAATTCTGCCATCGACTACAAGCTTTTCAAGAGCAATCCTTGCAACCTCTCTACGAATTGGATCAAACCCTGAAAGAATAACTGCTTCAGGTGTATCATCAATTATCAAATCAATTCCAGTTAAAGTTTCAAGCATCTTGATGTTTCTTCCTTCTCTTCCTATAATTCTACCTTTCATGTCATCACTTGGAAGTGGAACAACTGATACCGTCGTTTCAGAAGTGTGGTCAGCCGCACATTTTTGTACCGCATAAGTAATTAATTCTTTTGCTTTCTTATCTGCTTCGTCTTTTGCCTTGTTTTCCTGTTCCTTAATCAAAAGTGCAGACTCATGTGCAAGTGACTCACGCAAAATACTAAGTAAATACTCTTTTGCATCTTCTTTAGATAATCCCGAAATTCGTTCTAATTCTGCAACTTGTTTTTCTTTAAAAGAATCAAGTTCTGCCCTTTCCTTATCAAGTTTTGAAACTTCTTCTGATAATTTTAGTTCTTTCTTCTCAAGATTTTCTATTTTTCTGTCTAAAGTTTCTTCTTTTTGAACTAATCTTTTTTCTTGTCTTTGAACCTCTGCTCTTCTCTCTTTTATCTCCTTATCTAACTCTGCTTTCTCACGCTGTATCTCTTCTTTTGCTAGTATAATCTTTTCTTTTTTCTCTGATTCTGCTGTCTTTCTAGCTTCATCTACAATTTTGCTAGCTTCATCTTCTGCATTTTTTAAAATAGACTTACCTTTTTTAGCCTTACTTTTTTCAATCAAAAAGAAAATCAACACTGAAAGCCCTGCCGTTACTATAAAGACAATAAAAAGAGGAAGAATCATTTTGCCTAATTGATCCATGTTCTTCTTACCTCCTTAATATTAACTTGTCAATGTTCAAATATATTATCAAGCGGTATACTTAAAAATCACAACTGGAGATACCGTACCCAAATAAAATCCATCAAATAATATATTTTACTACCCTTCTATTTTATATATAAATATATTCATTGTCAAGAATAAAAAAGTGGATGAACATAGAAAATATGTCCGGTTTTGCAGCTCGACAAATTACGACAAAATGTCGCATTTTGTAGCTAACAAATACCGGACATAAAGATTTAGTATTCTATTTTATTTAATTCTTCAAATGTATTTATGTTATTTGCTTTTATCATTGAGTTTGATGTTGTGTATAACACATCATCTATATACAATATCCTATTTACATTGCTATAATCTGATGCACTTTCGTGTGTTATCTTTCCTTTTAAATAGAAACCATCGCCATCTAAATCTAGCCCATATACTAATGCTCCCGCAAAAACTGTTTCTCCATAGTTTGGTATTCCTTTTGATGTCGTTCCAGTACTTTTAGTTATTATTGCTGGAAACGCTATGATATTTTTATTTTCATCGAATAATAATGCTTTATGATTATATGATAATTCTGAGTAACTGCCCCTGTCACCTATTTTTACACTATATAATTCTTTTGGATTCTCAAAATCTGATATATCAAATAACGCCATTTTTAATCCAACTTCATATGCCGTTTCACTCGTTGTACCGTCCCAATTTTTAGTTTCTTTTACTATTGTATCTTTTCCAAAACCTATTAAATAATTATCTTTATATGGGTGCAAATAATCGCTATATCCAGGTATTTTTAGCTCTCCTAAAACTTTAGGATTTTCGTTATCAGACAAATCGATTACAAATAACGGGTCTACATATTGATATGTTACAATGTAACATTTATCTCCCATAAATCTTGTTGAATAAATTCGTTCACCTTCTGCCAAGTTTTCTAATTTTCCAACTGTTTCCATTTTGCTATTTAAAACATATAAATTATTTTTAGCTGTACCATCATAGGTATTTCCAACGGTTGTTGCAATTCTAAAATACCCTTCGCTTTCACTCATTGAAAATTGATTTAGCAAAGTGCCTGGTACAGTTCCCATACCTTTATATTCTGTCTTACCATCCTTTATTGAAAACTTATATATATTAGTTTTCACTTCACGGGTTGTTGCCGTGTTTAGCAATCTATCTTTTACTTCTATCAAGACATTTTCTTTTTCATAATATGGCTGCGTTACATACAAATATTCCGTCGATGCGTAAATTTCATTGCTTGCACCCAAATATGACTTAATTTGCACACTCTCATTATCGTCTAATTTAAAACTAGAAATTAAAAGGCAAGATGTATCAGTAAAGTCAGGGAAATAGCACATTTTAGCAACATCTATGCATGTATAATCGTTTGATACTAATGTATCTTTATATAATGGCATTATTTCATTATCTTTTATGTTATTTTTATAGTAAATATATTTGTTTGTCACTATATATACTGACGAATTTATTTTTCTTGAAGAAACATAGTTACCTTCTATTTCAATTTTTCTTAAAAGTTCAAAGTTATTAATATCATATATCGCTACAAGAACTAAATCTTTATATTCAAGTTCATCAATGTCTTCTGCCACCGCATCATAATACCAATAATTTCTTCCATACATTTGAGCAACGACTGTTATGTAATCATCATCTATATATAACTCTATCGGATAAAAGCTTACTTTTGATGTATATCCGTCATTAAAAGCTAGCCTTTCTAAGATTTTCATATCTTCTACTGGATATGCCCTTGTTATTATAAGCTCGTTATTAGTTAATTGATAAATATTTTTTCCATCTGTTTTAACTATATCGCCCTCGTCTACGCCTTTTTCTTGTATATTCGTTTCAGAATGGCTTTCACTCTTCGCACTATCATTTACTGCACTAGAAGATTCTGCAATCGCACCATCTGTCATAAAATCTCCCACAACATAATAGTTATTCATATTAGTTTGTGCATCTTTAAGCATTTTCTTCAAATTTTCAATTGAACCAACTTTTGGTAAAGGCTGAACTAAATCTTCTTCCACATTTTGTTTTATAACCAAATTGTTTTGCTCTAGCTTAGATAAATGTACAATACCATATGCAAGTGATAAAACTAATATAACTGAAATTAATACTAAACCAAATTTTTTCATACGCTTCCCCCCATACACTAATATACTTCTATGACTTATAAATGTCAAAAAAAGTTGCAAAGGTACAAATAAATTATATTTGAAAAAAGATAAATAAAAAACTAGTCTAATTTGCTTTAAGTTTTACTTAAAAGAATTTTTGACTAGTTTTATTATATAATTTACAAAATTTTTTTAACTTTCCACCCTTAATTCTTTATCGTCCATGTTGCAAAGTAGCTACTATCTCCTTCTCCATCTAAGACCGTAGAGCTAAGCGTTACTAAAGGGCGAACACCATAGTTACCCGAACGTATGTAACTGTAACCGTTTGAACCAAACAAATAGTTCGAGTTCACACAACTATCGTTAGCAATATGCACACGAAAGATTACACTAGACGAACCACAATCAACGCACGGTGAAGCCAGCCAACTCCATGTGCTTCCTAACAATTTGCCATATGTTATAGTTGTACTATAATTTAATGTATTATAACCTGGATTTTCCGAGAAATAATACGTGTTTTTCACTGTTTTTATTTCTCCTGATAATAATATTATATCCGTTACATTTTCTTTGTCGTTTATTACATTTTTACTTTCGTCATAATATGATGCTACATAATTTCCTACACTATATGTATAACTTTCTCTTACATCATAAGTATTATAATAATTTGCTATATAGTTTGCTTTATCACTTGCTAGATTCTTCCCTACTTTTTCTAGATCTTCTATTGTTAAGCTTCTTATGTTTTTGGCATAACTTGCTCCATACTTTTTGCATTCTTCATTTATTAATGTTACACAGTTTTTCCAGTCATCATAACATTTTTGTAGATTACCACTTTCTCCTAATTTTAAACTTCCCACTGGACTTGTCGGCATTATTACTACATCATTTCCATCTATCGCCCATACTCTCCATTTTATACTACTATCAACTGCTGTATCTGGCGTGTATTCTACAAAATCGCCTACTTTTATTTTTGCTAATACTTCTGGGTTACCGTTATCTTCTCCGCTTGTATTGCCACTTGGGCTTGCATGGTCTGCTGCATCTGCTACTTTTTGATTTCCTACTGTTGCACCCGATGTTTCATCGCCTATTTTTTCTATTTCTTTTGCGGTTAGTTTACTTGCAAGTATCATTTCGCCATTTTCTGGCACATAGTATAAGTCTGCACTTATGTACATTCTTTCTTCGCCGTCTACTGTTCTTGGATAACCAGGAAGTGTAAATACTTTTCCAGTTGCTGTTACCCAATGGGTTTCCTGTCCATTTGCATTTCCATAAAAGCTTTTGCCTTTATATTCTTTCATTACATCGTCTTTTATTTCGTAGCATGGTGTGTTGCTATCTGCTAGTACATATGTAGCTCCTGTTGCATCTTTTATGTCAGTTTGAAATTTTGGGCTTGTGTAACCGCTAGGAGTTACTACTCCATTTAGCACCTTGTCAAACTCTGATAAATTTACACCTCTTGCTGCACAATATACAATTTGTGCCTTGTTTGCAACCTTGCCAGCTAAGCCTAGTGACTCTTGCACTTTTGTTACAGCTCCACCTGTAAAGTTAGTTGCATAGTCGCCAAACTCACTTGAAAACCTAGCATACTGTGCACTTCCCGTTGCATCGTCCATTCCAACAAATGCAATCGCTGCTAAGATAATTATTACGATAATAGTAATAATTAAAGTAATCATTGAAACACCTTTGTTTCTTCTCATTTTTCTCTTCCTCCTTAATTATTTTTTTGTAGATAAAAGTTATTCCTGTAATTTACAAAATACATTGTAGGGGTCGGCGTCCCCGACGACCCGAAATCCTGTAATTAATACGACAAAGCAAATATTTTTTGTTTGAACGATTTTGGGAGCGAAGCATACAATTTCT
>CAZRQF010000019.1:0-20463 GCA_964602275.1 uncultured Eubacteriales bacterium | reverse complement strand
TTCCACCTGGACTATCTCCAACTACTACTTTAGCACCTCTTTTTGTTAATCTTTTCACTAGCTCGCAAAGTAACGCTGGATGAGTAGTAGCTGCCGCATCTGGCTTCATAAAAGTAACTAAGTTTGCTTTTATCGCAATCTTCATATCTTTCTTTACCCAATCTAATCCACCAACCAAATCAATTAATTCGTCAAACGCCCTTTCAACAGTTTGAGCTGAATAATCTTCACATTTTACAATAGTTACATCATTCATAAAACTTCTCCTTTTATTTTCTATCTACATAAAACACATTCGATTAAGTAATTATACTTCATTTACATTTATACTGTCTACTGTAAACTTTTAACTTTTTCAAGAAAAAATTTATAATATCATAAAACACCGAGGATAAAGATTTTCCTCGGTGTTTTATGATTTATTTGTTACAAGAATCACAATACGGACATCCTGAACATTTTTTGTTTTTACTTGTTCTTGCTATTATTACAACTATGCTAATTAATATTAATCCAATTATTACTACATCAACTATGCTCAAATAGCCTTTTTCAATTCTACTACCTATTTGATATACAATCGTTGCAAGTAGCCATGCAAACGATGTTTGGAAAAGTACAGCTTTTAACATTTTCTTTGTTCCGCCAAGCTCTCTTTTCATTGCTCCTATTGCTCCAAAGCATGGTGCACTAAATAGATTAAACACCATAAATGCATATGCTGATGCTGCTGTGAAGAATCCAAAAATGCCACCCGACATAAATATTTGACTTCCTTCTTCAGTTTCTTCTGCAAGTCCTGCTATTACAGACATTGAAGAGATTACCTGTTCTTTTGCAACTAATCCTTGAATTGCTGAAACCGTAGCACCCCAACTGTTTTCTCCAAGCATAGGATAGAATATCCAAGAAATTGTTTTACCAAATGAAGCAAGCATACTATCTTCTACATCTACTCCATACTCAAACTTTGGCGAGAATGACAATAGTAACCAAATTACAACAGAACATACTAAGATTACGCTTCCTGCTCTTTTTATAAATGCAACCACTTTATCAAACACATCTTTTGCTACATATTTGATGCTAGGCAATTTATACTCTGGTAGTTCCGATATGTAAGTATCGCTAGTATGTTTATATATAAACTTTTTCATAATTAGTGCACTAACTATAATTACTGCTATTGCAAAAAAGTATAACGATGCAGATACAATTCCTGAGTTCTCTCCAAAGAAATATCCTGAAAATAGTGAAATTATAGGTAGCTTTGCACTACAAGGAATAAATGGGGTTAATATAGTTGTCATTTCTCTTTCGTCTTGATTTTCAATTATTCTCGTGCCCATAATTCCTGGTACGCTACAACCCGAACCAACAATAAAAGGTATTAAACTTTTTCCACTTAACCCTATTCTTCTAAATAATTTATCTAAAAGTAACGCTATTCTTGACATATATCCTGTTGTTTCTAAAACAGATATACATATAAATAAAATAATAAGTTGAGGCACAAAGCCTAGTACTGCGCCTACACCTGCTATTATACCGTCAGTTACCAAACTAACTAACCAATCAGAAGTTCCAATATTGGTTAATAAATTTGATACATTTTCACTAAATGTATCCATTATCCCAGCAACCCAATCTACTGTGAAACTTCCTACAATGCCAACTGATAAATAATATACCAAAAACATTATTACAACAAATATAGGAAAAGCAAGCCACTTATTTAACAAAATTTTATCAAGCTTATCCGAAATTGTTTCTGCATTTTTTACTTTCTTAAAAGATTGATTTTTAACTTTTTCTATATAGCTATATCTTTCGGTCGCTATTATTTCTTCCAAATCTGTATCATAATGTTGTGCAACATTTTTACTAATGCCTTTTATTATAGGCGTATTTAATTCTTTAAATCTTTCGTCATTTTCTAATAATTTTACAGCAACAAATCGTTTGTTTTGCAATGTGTTTGGCAGTTTTTGTGATACTTCTGATATTGCACTTTCCAAATTTGCATCGTATATTTTATTATATTTCAATGTAGACTTATTTTTTATTTCTTTTATAAGCTCATCTATTCCAGTTGCTTTTAACGCAGAAATTTTTATTACTTTTGTGCCTAACTGCTTTTCAAGTTCTTGAATATCTATCCTTATTCCCTTTTTCTCTAATATATCCGCCATATTAAGAGCCACTATAATCTTTGTATCTAGCTCTAATAGCTGAGTTGTTAAATACAAACTTCTTTCAAGCGAAGTGCTATCAATTATATTTATTATTACATCAGGCTTTTCTTCAAAAATAAATTTTCTAGAAATTTCTTCTTCCATACTATATGGACTTAAAGAATATATACCTGGCAAGTCCGTTATTTCAAAATCTGTATTTTTTATTGTTCCAACTTTTTTCTCAATTGTAACTCCAGGCCAATTTCCTATTTTTGCATTCATTCCCGTAAGCAAATTAAACAATGTAGTCTTTCCGCTATTTTGATTTCCAACTAATCCTATTTTCATTTTATGACCTCCACTTCTATTTTACTTAAATCATTCTTAGAAATGCACAATTCATAATCTCTAAGACTAATATCAATTGGGTCACCCATAGGAGCAATTTTCTTTATTTTTACTTTTGTATCTCGTGTTACCCCCATATCTAGCAAATGTCTTCTAATTGCTTTATTTGTTTCATTTAACTTTAAAACTTTTGCTTTTTGTCCAACTTTTAAATCTGACAACAAGCATTTTTCCCCCACTTTTTTCATATGCTCCTCCTTTTATGAAACTTTTTTCATATTTCATTTTCATTATACTTCTTATTTTTTTACCCGTCAATACAATATGAACTTTTTTTCATATTGTTTTTTTTATTATTTCATAGTATAATACCATATGAGGTGATAAGATGTCAGATGTAAGAATGCCTACACAAAAACGCTCAATAGAAAAAAGAAACAGAATTATTGAAAAAGGCTTTGAACTTATGTGCGAAAAAGGATATTTTAATGTATCTACTCCAGATATCGCAAAAGCTTCTAATGTTTCTACCGGTATTATTTATCAATACTTTACCGATAAAAAAGATATTTTTATTGAAGGCGTAAAAAATTATTCTAATTCTATAATGTTTCCAATGCACACCGTGCTTGAAAATGAAGATTTAAAAATAAACAACATAGAAACCGTTGTAAAAAAAATGATAGAAGCATATATAAAAAGTCATACAATATCTAAAAAAGCCCATGAAGAGCTTATGGCAATGTCACACCTAGATGAAGATGTTGCAAATATTTTTAAAGCATCCGAACTAGAATTAACTAATAAAGTTGTATGCATTATAAAAAATAATAATATTAAGCTTGATAATCCTTTTGAAAAAATTCACATTGCTATTGGTATTATTGAAAATTTATGTCACGAACTTGTTTATCACAAACATAAAAATTTAAATTACACTATTATGCAAAACGAAGTAGTAAAAATCATTACTAATATATTAAAAAAATAGCCGTTACATTACTGTAACAGCTATTTTTTTATTTTCTCCAACCTGCTATATCTTCTTCTAGATTAAATTTACTATCAAACTTTTTGTTATAAATTCTTTCGTATGCCTCTATTCTTTGATTGTAGTCTTCTTCACGCATTTTTTCTTTTCTTTCTTTTAATCCCAATGTTTTATCTGGATATATAGGTTTTAAAATATGTAGTTTGTATTTTAATTCATAAAATCCCATCTCATCAAGCGTGTCTTTTTCAATCATTTCTATAAAACATGGAATTATAGGCACATCAAACTTTGCTGCATAATGATATGCACCAATTTTTAGTGGTCTTGGTTTTTTATAGTTATACCACATTTCTTCTTCTGGATAAATTAGCACATATTCATTTTGCTTTAATAAGGTTTCAAGTGCCGGTGCAAAATTTTTGTTCATATATTCAGCATTTTTACTAATTGGCATCGTATAGCAATTACGCATTAACCAACCAAGGCTTCCTGGCATTAAAAGATTTGTTTCTTGAACTATTATATAAAAATGTTTTCCCCTACCAATTCTATGAAGTAGGTACCTAATTATTGTATTATCTATTTTGCTAAAATGATTACTTGTAAGTATTGCTCCACCATTAATATGTGATATGTTTTCAAGCCCTACTATTTGAGTATTCATGTTAATTTTTTCAGTAATTATATCTGCAATATATCTTGCAATATATGCATTAGCTTTATTGGAAACTTTCTTTTTTAAATTGTCAAATTTTACGATAATTTCTTCTCGTTGCTCATCAGTTAAAACTGGGTCGCCCTCTTCTACTTTTTTATTAAAATTGTTTTCCTCAACAGCTAATTTTATATTTTCAATAACCTTTAATCTATTATCCATAATTATTCTCTCTTTTTATATTAAATTTTCAAAATAATTACTACTTAAAACATTTTCAAATGTATTTGCTTCATTTATAATTCTTGCTGCTCTATTTTCCAAATTAACATTAGCAACTTTGTCTGCTTCTGAAAGTTCATCAGTGTGGCTATTTTTCATAGCTACTATATCATCATAAAAGCATGTTTTGCTAGCATAATTCCAGAAATGATTTTCATATGGGATGTTTGAATATTTCCATGGTTTTTGGAACATGTTGT
This sequence comes from uncultured Eubacteriales bacterium, assembly GCA_964602275.1. Taxonomy (GTDB): domain Bacteria; phylum Bacillota; class Clostridia; order TANB77; family UBA1234; genus RGIG6291. The sequence continues at coordinate 15,807 of CAZRQF010000019.1, read as the reverse complement.
AATGAACCAAATGCAAATCGTTATCATCAAACTTATCGTCTGATATGATAGCCATCTTGTCCCAACCTTTATGTATATATTTTACTCTTCCACGGCACAAATAATTTAAATAGTCTTGATCAGGAGCTATAACATCAAAGTTATATTTTCCTAATAAGTGTACAAACTTAGATTCTATTTTTTCTTCACGCAATTTTTCTAAATTCATAACAAGTATTCCCGAGTTAAAATATTCTTTTGCTTTAATTCCTAATACGCTTACAGCATATTTTGAAAATGTTTCGTTTGTATTTACTACTTCGTCTGTTATTGCACCTAACAAATTATCATTTAATTCTTCAAAGTATAATTTTGATATATCGTCAACTACTACTATATCTGCATCTAAGTATAGAGCTTTATTATATTCTTTATATAAAGATGGTATAAAAATTCTATAATATATAGAATTTGAATAGTAATCTCTAAGTCTTAAAGATAAATCGTCTGCTATATCTTTAACTTTTTCATCTACATTTACAAATTCGATTTCAAAATTCTCGTTTTTAAAATTTAAAATCTTATCCATGTTTTCTTGTTTTAGTCCTGAGTTTAATATTAAAATTTTGTAATTATAATCTTTAGAAGCATTTTCTATAAGTGAGCAAATTGCAACTCCCAAAAACGGTATATAATTATCATCTGTTGCAAAAAATATTGGTATTATTTCTTTATTCATTGTTTCATTCCTTCCTTTATTTTTGAATATTCTTCTAATACATCATCAAAATCATGTATTTGATATATTTCATGTATTTTATCAATATGCCATGGCTTAATATTTATTTTTTCAAATGGCAAAAGTTTGATAGTCATACTAAAATGTCTTATTACTGTATCTTCTTTTCTTTCTTTTTGTTCGTTAAACTTTCTTGGTAAATATAATTTGTTTTTACACATTTTGTTTAAAGCTGTTTGGTCTGGTAGTAACATTTTCTTAGTTCTACACATTTCACGACATGCAGAAAAAGAATCGTTTGCTTTTATATTTTTAAGATTTATTAAAAGCACACCAGAATTTATATATTTATAATCTATAAACCATCTGCCCAAGTAATCTTTAGCGGCAGCATAATCATAATTTTCTATATTAGTGTTGTAAAGCTCTGATATATCTTTGTAACAAACTATATCCGTATCTAAATATAAAACTTTTTCTGGGAAGCCATCTATTTTATCAATTAAAAGTCGTAAAAAAATGTAAGGCGTATAAGATGTATCCATATTTATAGTTTCACTAAGCTCCGACTTAAAAATATCAGTCACATCTAACAATTTAATTTCATTCTCACTATTTTTAGATTTTATAAAATCATTTAAAACTGATATTTGATAATCTGTAATTGGTATATATTCTGGCTTTATGTCATGCATATCAGCTGTTAGCACATGCACATTTATTGGTTCTTTCGTGTGATTTAAGATTGAAATAAGTGAAATTAATATTCCATCATATGCTTTTTTATTTCCACAAAACATTAGATTTATCATATTCTACCTCTTTCTTTTCCACATATTTTATATATTCTACTTCATTTTCTTTCGTTCTTTCATTCATAGCATTATGTACTTGTCTTTTTAAATCTTCCATTTTTTCTTTTTGATTTAAATTTTCACTTGCATAAAAAGGTCCATCTATATACATAACAATTCTTGGTCTATCTTTCTTCCACTTTTTATAAGTAGTAGTAACGGCAAAGGTTGGCACATTCTCTCTTAATGGATATTTAAAAACATTTGGACTAAAATCTCTAATCTTAGTATAGTAATTCCAAACATGAGCTTCAGGATACATCATAACAACTCTTTTTTTAGAAATGTTATAGCTAATTGCCTTCAAAAAATTTTTACCGTGCTTTTAAATCATCCGGTATAGGAAGTGGACCTAAAAATTTTATAATATTTCCCCAAAACGGTATTGATACATTATTAGGATGCACAATCACCTTTACACTTTTAGGAAAATTTACTAAAGTGGGTGCAAAAGCATCATTCATGTTTTGAGTATGATTTCCATACATAAAATATCCTGTATTCTTAAACTTATTTAAAACCTTTTTATTTTCTATCTTTAAACCAAATTTTATTTTCGTATAAAAATATGCAATCGGTGTGGCAAGTACACGATAGCAAATAAATTCACAAATATTCCAAAACGGATTTTTATGAATATATTTGTAATTTTCATCTATCTTTATAGGTACTATCTTGTTTTCTTCAAAGTCATCTGTTTCTTTTTCATAATATCGCACTTGCTTTTGCACTTTTAAGCACCCTTTCTTTTTTAAACATTGCTTTTTGATAATCGATAGCTTTATCAATAGAAGAATCACCATTTGCTATAACTTTTTGAACCGCAGCGCCATAAATATTAGAAATATAAAGTTTTGCCTTCATTTCGGCTTCCGCTTTATCTATTCCACATTCTTCATATACATCTTCAATCGTTGTTGAAAGCTTTTCAAACAACGCCTTTGTCTTTTCTCTCAATTTCTCATTCCACAATGATTGAGCACTAAAATCAACAAGCACTCTATATAATTTGTCTTCCGAATCGTAAATATCTTCAAAAAAATTAATAATTCCAGAAACTTTATCAGCACTCTTATCAATATATTTCTTCATCTCAGCAATAAAACTATCCGAAATTTCATCAAATACAGATATAATAAGTTTTTCTTTAGTGCCATAATAATAAGTAAGTTGTCCAAGTGCTGTTTTGGCTTTTTTTGCAATATCTCTCATACTAACATGAGCATAACCTTTGGTAGATAATAACTCAAAAGTAGCCTCTTTAATCTTCTCTTCTGTATTTTTCTTAGACTTGAAAAAACGCATAACACACCCCCTTTTTTTATTAGTACAACCGTACTAATTATAGTACGAATGTACTAATTTGTCAATATTTGTCGTTTTTCAACTGACTACTAGTCCGGTTAAATCACGACATAAAAAAGCATCGTGCCAATCGGCACGATGCTTAAAGTTTTGTTAGTCAGCCTTGAAAACATCAAGACTAAAGGAGTTGGTTTCTTCTGTTGCAGATTTGCCGTTAATGGCAATGTCTGCTGCTTCGTCATTCAGTTTGTCGTAATCCCACTGAAGCTCGATGTCGTTTCTAAACTCAAAGGTATAGGTTGCCCCACCCTCGAGCCGAACCGTTTCGAGATTCTTGAAGGGATTAGTGCCGCTCTTGAAGTAGCTTTCCCACTTGTCAACATCAGCTTCAAAGTTAAGGTTTACAGCCTTAGTGCCGTAATTTTTAACCACGCACTTGACATAGGGAGTAGTACTCCAACCGGCCTTGGTAGTGTCTTGCACATACTCAAGCGTTTTGCAATTCCAAGAGTATGTACCGCCATGGTAGTAGCCGTCTTCATGAGTCCACTCAACCGTAATGTAATATTCCACGAGCTCGAAGTAACCATACAGCACGACATCACTACTTGGCATCTCAAAGGATGTAACTACAGTTTCAACTGTATCATCCTGACGATACCAGCCCTTGAATTCGTACCACGGTGCACCTTCGATACTAAGGTTGTTATCAGCCACAGTTACCTCTGCACCAAACTTGTAAGTTTTGCTTTCAGGCAGCTCAGGCATCGTAACACCATCAATCGTGTTAGTATACATGTAGCTTACAGTGAATTCATTACGATTGTAGTACAAGTTAAGCACCACAACTTCGTCAGGCATAAGCCATTCAGAAGTGTTGCTAATGCTCGCATCGTACTCAAAGCCCTCGTAGCTCTTCATCTGCTCGCTAGTTACAGAAACCTGCGTGTAATAACGAGCATCGCTTACCACGATACGGTCGGCTTCCACTTCGGCGTAACCACCATCAAGCTGTTCCTGCCAGTACATAATCGTGTAACTTGTAGTCCCCTCAACATCGTACACAAAAGTGAGTACATTGTTTTCGGGATTAGAAGTCAAACGAAGTTCCTGAGCAAGAATTCTCGGAGTGGCGCTAGGAATGTAGACATACTCCTCAACAATGATAAGCTGACTTGTAGTCGCTACCTTGTCAGAAATAATCTTGTTTCCTTCGCCGTCCACATAGTGAACAGTGTACTGTACATCGGTCATCTGAGTGTAGTTGAATGTAAGAATGTTTTCACTTGCATTTTCGCCAACAAGAATGTTCTGAGAAAGCACATCAGGATAGAAACCATTTTCGCTCCTGGCGTAAGCTGTCAGAGTCTTGTTCACGATGCCCTGCTCGGTATCCTGTTCGGTCTTAATCAAAGTAGTGCCATCGCCTTCATAATAGTTGTGCACAATGGTCACTTGCGCCTTAATCTCGTCGCTCACGATCCACTTGGCATACACATCAATGGAACTATTGATGATTTTACCTTCAACATACAGTTTTTCGGTATCGCCATCAAGATAGAACCAGCCGATGAACTCTCGATTTTCCTTTTCAGGATTTGCAGGATGCTGTGTCACAGTCTTACCACGCTCAACCTGCTCGGTATGAATGAGGTTTGCCATAGTTTCATCGTCATAGAAATTCACCGTATAAACGGGAGCTTTCCAAGAAGCGACAAGAACCATGTTGCTTGCAGGCATCTTCTTACCCTCAAGAGAATAAGCTTGATGCATCCAAGTCCAACCATCAAATTCATACTCGGCATACGCAGTAGGAGGTGTTACTTCACTAATACCCATATCACTCAGAGCGTTAGAAATATCGGCATCATACAGATAAGCATGAGAACCAATATCGCTTTCGCCATTGTTCAGAGTAAGCGTGTAAGTATTCTTCTTCAGCGATACCCAGTAACCATAGTAAGTATCTCCATCACTTCCGGTAGGAAAAACCTGCGTACCATCTGGAGTTTGCGGAAGAGGATTGTCAGTGCCGTAATAGTAGGCCGTGTAACCTTCGGGGGTATACTTCTGAGAAGCACTCCACTCGCTAGGCTCACTTGCCCAAGTATTCAGCAACTCAACAGTTCCATCTTCATACCAACCGTACAGATTAGCAGTTTTGCTAGTTGTATAAGCATACAGCGTCACATTCTCAGCTTCGACAGCATACTTCGGGCAACCATAGGTGTTCGAAGTAGAACGACCCCAACGATACCCACTAATCACAGGCCAATCATACGGTTCTTCAGCAAGGTTTGCACCATACTTGTAGTTCAGAGTGTGATAGAGCCTTGAATCCTTGTAGAATTCATACTTGTACCAACTACGGCTGTAGTAGACATTTACGATAGTAGAACCATCAGCTACCACAGTTACATTTTCATCACCGTGGTGGAACTCAAAGCCCGTAAAAGACTTCGTATTTGTACCATTCACGGAGCTACCAGTAGTTGCGGTAAAGCTTTCAGACTCTACGAAGTCGTAACCCTCAATTTCGTCAACATTGTTTGCAGAAGCAAGAGTTTCCTGCCAGTAGTAAACCATATAGCTCACAGTGGCGGGATCCCACGCTGCAATCAAAGTTACATCGTGTGCCGGCATTGCAAAACTCTGAGGTACAGCCGTTTCATCAGCATACTTCCAAGAAGCGAAAGTATAACCAACTCGAACGGGAGTGCCAAGCGTTGCCGTGTCAACAGTTTCGCCATACTTCACATAAATGGTCTCGGTTTCACTACCATGCTGATAATTCAGCTTGTAAGTGTTTCTGGTGTAGTAAATATTGATAAGGTTGCTTTCACTATTGCTAGTCAAAGTAATCTCATCTTCTTCACCGTTCCAAGTAAAGCCTGCATAGTCCTTAACATTGGAACTTGCCAGAACCGTTTCGCCGAACTTGCCATTTTTCGTGAAGGAATCAGTAGTTTCAGTGTAAGTTTCATCAAAGTTCTGCAGATAGTACTTTACGGTATAGGTAGTATCAGCAGGCTCATACACAACATAGAACACTTCGTCATTTGCCACATTATCAACCTTGATAATGTCCTTGTAATCAGAAATGTTAGTGTAGGTAGTGCCATTGTGCTTAATACTCGTTGCCGTATAACCATCAACTGCAGGAAGCGTGAAACCATCACTTAAGTCAAACGAAGAACCACGAAGCACCGTAGAGAAGTCAGCATCGTAAAGGCGAGTGCCACTAGTGGTCACATAGTAGATTGCAATCTGATTTGTCTGAGCTTTCCACTGAGAAACAATACCAACCGGTGCACTAGGCATCGTGAAGGAGTTTTCAGAGATAGTAACAGCTTCGGAGCAAACCACTTTCCAACCCGTAAAATCATACCCATCCTTGGTAGGAACGGTAAGAGTAACGGTCTGACCAGGTGCATACTTGCCAATCATGACACCATCGCACACAACTGCATATACGCCATCGGTAGATACTTCAAAAGCACCTGCCAAAAGCATAACACCATACAAGTCGCCATACTGTGCCTCAAAATTGGGGTCAACATCAGGCTCGGTAGTAGGTTCGCTAGTCGGCTCTGCGGTGGGTTCTGCAGTCGCTTCTACAACATCATAGAAAACAAAAAGCTTCATTTCACGATTTACATTATCAATTGTGAAAAACTTTTTAAATTCGCCAATGTTGTAAGAATGTTCACCAGTAGTTTCATTTTCCAGCTTAACGGGAGTGTAACCATTTACATACGGAAGTTCGTAGCTATTGCCGAGCTTAAAACTTTCGCCGCTAATTACTTCTTTTTCATATCTATTGCAAAGATACTTGCCAGACATATCCATGAAGTAAATATAAACATTAAAAGTTTCAGTAGGCTCGGTAGCAGGTTCTACGGTAGGTTCAACAACAGGCTCACTAGTCGGCTCTACAGTAGGTTCAACAGTAGGTTCGCTAGTCGGCTCTACGGTAGGCTCGGTAGCAGGTTCGCTAGTCGGCTCTACGGTAGGTTCTGTAACAGTTTCTTCTACATCATCTTCCAAGTCTTCTGCGCTAGGCGAAGGAACAATCACAACCACGCTACCATCCGGCAAGTCAGTGTTCGTCGCAAGGCCATTAACTTCTTCTGCGAATACCTGCATAGGGCAAGCTGCCACAAGAAAGCACACGCAAAGAAAAAGTGCCACAAACCGGTGGAAAAAGGACCTTTTACTCATTTTTTTATCCTCCCAATTCTCTTACTTGTTGTCAATACGAACTGCCATCGATACTCCATACTCTTTTTGCAAATCTTCGGGCAGGTCGTCCTGAACCTTAAGCGTGATGGGAAGATGAATGAAGAAATCAGACATTTCATTCTTATCTTCCATGTACGCATTCAGAACATACACAGCCTTATACTCGCCCTTAGGCAACACAAGAAGCCCAGGAAGCGTATAGAGGTCGATTTCATAGATTGCCCAACCAGGATTAATCAGTGCGTTTTCACCAATCACATAGTACCACTCTTTGGGATTGTAATCTCCAAGCTTGGCAAGCTCAAGAAGTTTATCTTCACTAAGGTTTGCCAGGTCTTCTTCCTTGAGATTTCGAAGTTCTTCAGCATTCATACCGATAAAATTCTTATTGCCAAGAATATTTATCAGTTGTTCAGGAGAAAGAGCTTCAACTTCTTCAGAGATCATATCGCCAAAGTAATCCGTGATTGTTACCATCTTAGAAGCACTACCAAGGCTCAGGCCTTCATTAAGTGCTTCAAGTCCTGTCTTAGCCAAAGCGATTTGTTCATCCTTAGACCTAAAAGTAGTACCAAAATACTCAATCAAGTCTTCGTCAAAAATCGCCATGGACATCACAACACCAATATTAGACCGGCTAGGATTGGTATAGTTAATCTTTGCGGTTGTACAACCATACAAAGAAATCGCTGTACCACTCCATTCGACCCAAACAGTGCCGTGATCTTCAAAGTCACCATTTTCTACAAGGTCTTCCCTATCAGAACCAACTTGTACAGCCCGAGGATCGGGAGTAACAATAGGCTCGGTAGGAGTTTCGCCCGGCGTGTAAGCTCCATTCATTGGAAGCACTTCAACAGCCGAAGCAGTCGAAACACAGGCAGCAACAAGCAGGCAAAGGGTAATAAACAGGCAAAAAGTCTTTTTCATTTGGGTTTTCCTCCTTCTTTTAGTCGTCATGCATGTTAGTACACTTTTTGCAAACATTTCAGCCATCTTCCTTTTTCAAAAGAAACTCTCCTTTCAAAATAAAAATATTCGGATACGGTAATATTATACAATAATCAACTAACTATGTCAACCTTTTTGGCATTTTTTTGCAACAAAAAAGGATACCGATTAAAAAATCGGTATCCCAAAGCTATGCTAGCTTTTTAGTTTTTGTTAACTTTGAGTAATCACGGAGTGGTGATGGTCACCACGAAGGTAGCAGTGAGCTCAGTGGTAGCACTATTGTTCTTCAGAGAAGCAAGTGCCAGAGTGTTCAGAGCATCATAGTCCCAATTCAGGACATAGGTGTAACCCTCAACATTGTGAGCAGCAGTGCCAACAACGCCCTCTTCATAGGAGTTCACACCAGTGCCCATGTTAGCAATCAGAACAGGAGCAACAGTCACAGTACCAAAAGTGCTATTCTGATCTTCCAGAGAAGCAGCCTTCAGCAGAGAAGCCCAACCATTCGCAGCCATAGAAGCAGCAATCTTAATGGGCTTATCAGGAGTAGAAGCGTTAGTCACTTCGAACGCAACCTTAGGAGTAGTCGCCCAGTTGCCCGAACGCACATCAGCACCATCAGTACCAGTATAGGTATTCACTTCATACTCAAGGCTGGTGCAATTCCAGCTAAAGTTCTGGAAGTCATCCTTGCCATCAGTTGCGGTAGCGTTGTAAACGCCATTTTCAACATCCCACTTCACACGAACATGGTACTCGGACGGCAGGTTCTTGCCATCGTCTGCGCCACCAGCATGCAGACCATTAATGGTAATCTTGACATCCTGAGAGCTCTCGGCGGGCAAAGTACCATTGTGGACCACTTCATCAGCGGCGTCGGCAAAAGCAACAGCGGACAGAGAGAGCATCATCACCAGCGCAAGCACAACGGACAAAATCTTCTTCATGAAATTTTCCTCCTACTATTTGTAGTCGTCGTTTTTGGTTTTTACCTACACTGCATCTTGAAAAGCACCTTTTAATTACTCACTCCTTACAAAATTATTTGCTAGGACAGATGCAATATCCTTAAAGCTTTTTCATTTTAGCACCTTAAATATATTTTGTCAACCCTTTTTCAAAAAAAATACATTTTTTTGCATAAAAATACATATTATTTTTGATGCATATTCTAAAATTAGCACCGAAAGTACCATATTTTAAAACTATAAGTTACTATATTATTAGTTTTATAATTATTCCAAAATAAAATTTGCAAATCTTTTTTATGCAAAAAAACGGGTACCGATTTAAAATCGGTACCCAAAAGCTATATTAGCTTTTCATTGCACAAATTATGCAATGTTTATCGAGTAATTTAAATTTACTGCGGAGCAATGGTCACAACGAAGGTATTGGTAAGCGTCTGAGCAGCACTACCATTCTTCAGAGTGGTCAGCGCAATTGCGTTCAGAGCATCATAATTCCAATCCAGGACATAGGTGTAGCCCTCAACATTGTGAGAAGCTGCGCCGAGGTTCTGCTCGTAAGAATTCACGCCAGTACCCATGTTAGCAAGCTTGACGGGCTCAACTTCCTGAACAGCGAAAGCGGTGTTCTGATCTTCCAGAGAAGTGCTCTTCAGGAGATTCTTCCAGGTATTAGTGCCCTTAACGGAAGCAGACACATAGATGCTCTTGTCAGGAGTAGAAGCGTTGGTCACTTCGAATGCAACCTTAGGAGTAACTTCCCAGTTGCCCTTACGCACATCATCGGTAGCATCGTTATTGGAATTTACCAGATACTGAAGCGTGGTGCAATCCCAAATGTAGTTCTGGAAGCCATCCTTGCCGTCAGTTGTGGTGGCGTTGTAAACACCATCTTTAACATCCCACTTCACACGGACATGATATTCAGAAGGCAGGTTCTTGTTATCGTCTTCGCCACCAGCATGCAGACCATTAATGGTAATCTTGACATCCTGAGAGCTCTCGGCGGGCAAAGTACCATTGTGGACCACTTCATCAGCGGCGTCGGCAAAAGCAACAGCGGACAGAGAGAGCATCATCACCAGCGCAAGCACAACGGACAAAATCTTCTTCATGAAATTTTCCTCCTACTATTTGTAGTCGTCGTTTTTGGTTTTTACCTACACTGCATCTTGAAAAGCACCTTTTAATTACTCACTCCCTACAAAATTATTTGCTAGGACAGATGCAATATCCTTAAAGCTTTTTCATTCTACAACGGTTTTTGCATTTTGTCAACCTTTTTTCAAAAAAAATCCAAAAAAGTTTACAAAAAGAATTTCGTTTTATATTATTTTTAGTATTTCGGCCTTAGAAACGCCTAGCTTTTCAAGCTCTTTAATTTCCTCTTGAATTTTTTTAATTTTTTCATCTATTTTACTTTTTAATAGTTTTTTTGTATCGTCTGCTATAAAAGTTCCTTTAGTTGATATTGTATTTATCGTTCCTCTACGCTCTAATTCGTCATATGCTTTTTTTACAGTATTAGGATTTATTCCGAAGTGATGTTGCAAGTTCTCTTATTGATTCTATTTGTTGCTTTGGTTTATAGATGCCGAGTACAACATATCTTTCTATTTCTAGTACAATCTGCTCATATATAGGAGTTCTACTTTGATAATCTATTGTAATCATTTCAATCCCTCCCACTTATATATTTTCGTTTAATTTTATATTGTAGTCATAATTTTCAGCATTAAAAGCTTTAGCAATAATCATATAAAAGCCGTCTATATCATTTGTATAGTAATAATCTCTTGGATAATTAGTACTGATTATAATATACTCCTTTGATAAGTCTATTTTTTTATTTGCATCTGCTTTTATAAACTCTTTTATGCTATCTCTTGCACTATACATTATGTCATATGTAATGTCTTTTGAAACTTCATATGAATTATCAAGATTTGCAAGTTCTGGATTATATCTTTCTAATAATTCTAATAGTTTAATATTATCATCTTCATAATAGAAATTATAATATGATTCAAAATTTGCTATCATTTGCTTTCTTTGTAATTTTACCACCTCAGCACGCAAATTAGTAAATCCACTAAGATCTATATTTGCTCTTACCAATTTGTGATTTTCATACTTATACATATATAGTTTATATGGTTCTTTCTCTCCCATATATATATTGTAAAGTTCTTCATATGTAATATTTTGAACATCTTTATTTATTGCTTCTAAAATTTTAGTTTTTTCAGTATTATTTAATTTTTTGCCATTTATAACTGGAACTAAGTTAGATGTTTCTATGTTACATTTTTTGTTTCCGTACTTTTCAAATATCTTACTATATACATCGCTATTTAAATATGTTGTATATTCATAAGTTTTTCCATTTTTTAATTGTAACTTTATTTTAGCATTCGAACCTTTATCTGCTATTTTTATTGGTTCTCTATATGTTTCTGTTTCATACGGATATGTAATTTCTATACTTGATTCTCCATATGAAATATTTGAATAATATTCATTATCACAAGTTGTAATTAAGTTTATTATGTCTTTATCTTGTATTTTCAAATCAAAATCTAAACCGTAATTTCCAGAGGCATAAACCGAATCTATATATACTGATTTAATATCGTCTATTTTTACAGTTTTAATATCAAAGCTACCACACTTAGGTATAATGCCTTCATATATTGCAAACACAAAAATTGCAGAAATTATAAATGCAGGTATTGAAATTTTCCATTTTATTTTTTTGTTTGTTATTAAATCGAATACAAAATAGTATACAGCTAAAATTGCAGCAAAAAGTAGTACTACATTCCACCTATCTATGCTATCCATAGCACAAAATACAAACATAAATGGCGTAAATGTTAATAATTTTATAACTAAATGTATCCAGATGTTTTCGTATGATTCTCCTGCCATTTCTAATTTTTTTCGCTTAAATAATAATAAACCTATAACGATATATACTACGCTTAAAACTAACATTTTAACAACTGACTCTGTATGATACTCATATTTATCGCCGTTTATCAATCCGAAAAAATAACTAGGCGCTGTGTAATATACTGTATCTTCTATTTGCATTTTAGTAATTTCTGTATTTTCTTCTTCATGTATATAATTGATGTTATCGTCTAAAAGTTTGCAAGACATCATCAAAAATGGTATTAAAAATGTTATTAAACAAATAGAAACTAGCTCAGAAAATTTATTTCCTGAAAAACTCATAGCTAAATTTGAAATTGTAAATACAAATATATACGCTACTGTAAAAAATACAAATATATCCCATGCCATTGATGCAAAAATTATAATACTATCTAATACTTGTGATAAAAACAATGTACATATTAAGTTTAATAATTGCATAATTAAAATAAGTGCAATACCACCAAATGTATTAGTTAAAAATATTGTCTTTCTGCTAATAGGCATCGAGCCTACAAAATCTACGCTGTTCTTTTTGTACACATAATTAAATAGTGTCATAGATAAAACTATTGGAATTATGTACATGCCTATTATATTTACAATTGAAAGCTCTATAAAGCTAAGTGCAGACATTTCGTCAATCGGGATAAGCATTATACTCGTAAACATTGGTACTAACAAAGTTAATAAAATTATAAGTCCTTTTGACTTTTTTAGGTTTTGCATTAAATATTTAAAATTAAATAATTTCGTTAAATGCATATCCTAGCACCTCCATTTCATATATAAATATCTCTTCTAATGTTAACGGCAAGAAATCTAAAATTACTGGGTTCATTTCTTTCAAAATTTTTTCGTAGCTTTCTCTATCCCCTTTTAGAATAATTGTAGCAACACTACCATTTTTCTTAAAACTCAATACATTAAAATTTTGAAAATCTTTTTCTGAAAATTCTTTGTTTAAAGAAATTTGAATTTTAAACATGTTTGTCTTTAATGAATCAATTTCACTTTCAAATAGTATTCCGCCTTTATATAGTAAGCCTAGATTATCACAAAAATCTTCAAGCTCTCTTAAATTGTGGCTTGTCATTATAATGGTAGTTTCTTTCTTTTGCATTTGCTCTGCTATTACTTTTTTCAAAAAGTTTCTAACTACTGGGTCTACCCCGTCAAATGTTTCGTCAAAGAATATGTAATCAGCATTTGTTGCAATAGCACATAGAAGTGCCGTTTGCCTTTTCATGCCTTTTGAAAAAGTATTTACTTTTTGATTTTGTGGAAGCTTTAACTTTTCTGCAAGCTTAAAAGCATATTCTTTGTCAAAGTTTTTGTACAAACTATTGTAAAATAAAATCATATCTTTTAAAGTATAGTTTTTAAAGAAATATAAATCGTCTGGCACAAATGCTAGCTTTTGCTTTAGTTCTTCATTATCGTCTATTAACTTTCCGTCTATCTCAACTTCGCCTGAATCTTTATTAAAAATTCCCATTATTATTCTAAGTAATGTAGATTTTCCTGCTCCGTTTGCACCAATTAGCCCATATATAGAGCCAGTTTTTATGTTGCAATTTAAATTTTCTAAGACTTTTTTATCTTCAAAAGTCTTAGTTAAATTAGTAATTTTTATCATTAGCTATCTCCTTTCGTATAAAAAATTTTTCTTATTGTACTATCTGTACTAGTACAATTGTATAACAATATATTTGCATAGTCAATATTTATGTAAAAAATTTTAAAAAATGAATATTTTAAAAATTACAACAAATACTACTTATAGTAAGCATTTTACTAGAATAGGAGTTTTATATGAAAAATCAAAATTTAAATATTTTAGATGAAGTAAATAAAGGTGCAACTATGGGTATGAACGCAATTTCTTATGTTTCTGATAAAGTTACGGATAGCAATTTTAAAGATGTATTAGATACTGAATATAGCAAATATAAAAAAATTGCCATAAGAGTAAACGACCTATATTCCCATTATAGTGACAAAGAGCCTCATGAAACAAGTGCTATGACAAAAATGATGACTTGGTATGGCATTCAAATGAAAACAATGAATGATGAAACTACTTCAAAACTTTCAGAATTATTAATGCAAGGCACAAATATGGGAATTATAGAAGGAAGGCGTTTAATAAACGAAAATGAGCACGCCGCACCAGATGTAAAAAATATTTTACATGATTTTGTTGTTATGCAGGAAGATAGCGTTGAAACACTAAAAAAATATTTATAATTTCAAAAAGCTACTAACTATTTTTTATCATAGTTAGTAGCTTTTTTGTTATGGATTACAATTACCGCACGGCGTGTAACCTTGCATTAGTAGATTGCTTTTAGTACCAGTATATTCACTTTTATTTTTTTCGCTTATATTATTCACTCCGCTACAAGTCAGCTTATGAAATTTTTTAGAGTTAGTGTTTAATATATATGTTTCTTCTTTCTCATTACTATTTTGAGCTTCTTCTAAATTGCTATTGCCATTTGAATAATCAATTTTTACGCCAGGTTGGACATTATAGCAATATACATTGAATTCTATGCCTTCCCCATCATCTTCAATTGACTTTGCCTCAAGCAAAACACCAGATGCAACTAAATTATTGCCTTCAAATACAGGTGTCACCCTATAAAGCACATGATTACCAGTTTCTTTAATGTAGTCCGCTATCATATTTTCAAACGGAAGCATCCCTTGAACATTCATATATCTTGTACCAGTTATCAAATTTTGTTCATTAGCATTTTCGCCTGTTAGCTGAAAACCTATCAAGTGACACCTATTATATAAGTATTTACCATCTACGAAGTCATACTTAGCAACCTGCCAACCAGTAGGCTTTACACTACTTATATTACCTCGCTCTTCTGTTGGCATTAATTCTTTACCAATGCTAGCAATAGCAATCGTACATCTACCTAAGCTATCGAGCTCGCCGTACTTTTCGTATGAAGTAGTAGTTAATTCTTCCTTTGTAAAATACGGAATGTTGTCATTTATAACTGCATACGGCGAATTTGAAAACGCCGGTATATCATCTATCGAAAATGTTTTATTATCTGTTGCTTTATTTTCATTAATTTGATGCTCACTATTTTCTTTAAGTGACTCATTTTGAACTATGCTTTGGTCATCTTTAATAGGATTATCGTTGTTAAATTCACTATTTGAACCACCAACTACTGCAAGCAAAAAAATAACAAGCAATATTAAAAGTTTAAAATTAAAATTGTGCTTTTTAGATTTACTCATTGCTATTTTTCCTCCTGTAAACTCTCTGTGTTATATTTTCGTGAGAAGAACCCGTTATATCATTTTCTGATACAAGTTGCCAATTATCTAGACAAATATCAAAATATGTATCCGCTGGATAGTTTCTATTCCAATTATACAATATTATTTCGTCTACTTGCTCTTCCAAACTTTTTGGCGAAACATTCTCAACAAAACAAAAATCTTCTTTCCCCATACTTGAAAAAGCTTCATTATCAAGCAAACTATATTCGCACACATCTTCAAATAATTTTTCAGAAAAACTGCTTATCCACAACTTTTTTCCCCACACCAAATTTTTAATATGTTTTATCAATTCTCTATCTCTTGATTGCCTCCTTTGATTAAATAACATACCGTTATTTTCATCAACACAAATAATAAGTTTCATTTTATCACCTCGCTCATTATTTTAGTACTACATAAAATTTACATCTACGGTATTATAGCATACATTAACATAATCTTTCAATACATAATAAAAAAATGCCGACGAATCGGCATTTTTTTACTCTATCTCTAATATTTTTTTTGC
>CAZRQF010000018.1:0-20541 GCA_964602275.1 uncultured Eubacteriales bacterium | reverse complement strand
CCACCCCTGCCAATTTTAGAAAATCACTTTGAGAAGACCATCAAAGTGATTTTTTTGTATAGCAAAAATTATCTAAAAAATTGCCGTAATATTATATTTAATATGAATAATTTAGGTAAGAATGTAAATAATAATTAGGGAACATTACTGGCGTTTAAACTCAAAAAAGTTCCCTAAATTTCATTGACTTTTAGGGAATATTGCGATATAATGATTTAAAGATTGTTCCCTATAGGAGGTGAAGCTATGGCAGTACAATTCAATGAAATACAAGAATTGCTTAGAAAAAAAGCGGATTTACACGCAAGATTAAATATTATGCCGTATGACGGTACACCGGAAATTAAACAAAGCGGTGAAGGAAAATATTTATATATCAGAAAAAGAGTTGCAGGAAAGTTGACATCAACTTATGTTGGCGTTTATACCGATGATTTATATAATCTGCTTTTAAGGAATACAAAAGAGGCTCGTGAAATAAAAAAAGAATTGCAAAGAGTAGAAAAGCAACTTACAAATTTAGGATATGCAGAGGATGAGCTTCCTGCTAATGTCATAAATAATATTGCATTTGCGAGAGCGAATATGAAGATGAATATCTATGACCAAGCTGTTCTTGAGGGAGTCGCAACATCTTTCCCACAAACGGAAGAAATTATAGAAAATGGAAAAGTAAGTGGAATGACTGCAACCGATATTCAAAAAATACTAAATTTAAAGCACGCATGGGAATTTATATTGGATAAGGATGTGGTTGCAAGCAAATCCGACTATTATGTGCTAAGTCATATTGCAAGACTTGTCAATGAGGGGTTCTTTGCCGAAGGTGGTCGTATGCGTGGTGTTCCAGTTACAATCGGTGGCTCGTCTTATGTTCCACCACTTCCAAATGAATTTGATGTAAAAGAGAAAATTTGTGCGATTGTGGAAAAAGAAAAAGATGCAATCGATATAGCGATTGAGTTATGTCTTTATTGTATGAAAACGCAAATTTTTCTCGATGGAAACAAGAGAGCATCTGTAATATTTGCAAATCATTATTTAATTGCACATGGCGGTGGCTTTTTAGTTATTCCCGAAAATGAAGTTCCGGAATTTAAGAGATTGCTCGTTAAATACTATGAAGGCGAAGACATTTCGATTATTTCAACATTCATGAAGAAGAATTGTTGGAAAACAATAAAATAATAAATGCAAGGATAAATTGGAATTTGGGGCAGTAGATATGTATAAATATAATGAACTCAAAGGGAAATTAGATAACCATTTTGTTTATAAAGCAAAGTGGTTATTTTTATATAACAAAAATTGTCAAAAACACTTGCTAATTAATTAAAGTTAAAATATAATATCTTTTATTAATAAAGAGTACAAAGGAGAGAATAAAATGGCAAAAGCTAAAGAACAAAGTGTTGAACTTAAATACACAGGATATTTAGATGGCGCAAAGTCAATCTACTTGCATTATGGCATAGGAGATACTTGGGAAAACATAACTGAATGTAAAATGAGAAAGCTTAAGAGCTGCTACAAAACAGAAGTAACAATACCAACAGGTACAGAACTAAATTTCTGTTTTAGAGATGCTGACGGAAACTGGGATAATAACTATGGTCAAGATTATAGTTATTCTATTACAGCTAAAACTATTACACCGGCAAACACATATACTGCTGTTGAAGTAAATCCATATATTGCAAGAACAACAAAAAAGTAAAGAGAGTTTAAAACGAAATGACGGTAATTAAGTTATTTCGTTTTTTTATGTCACTTACATATTACTGACTAGAAAAGTGAAGAAATAATTTTAAAATAATATAAAAGTATAAGAAGGAGTAATGGAAAAAATTTGTTTTTAGACATAAAAAATACCAAGAATAAGAAATCATTCAAACCCTTGGTACTTTGGTGCGCGAAACCGGAATCGAACCGGTACGGGTTATTAGCCCGCAGGATTTTAAGTCCTGTGCGTCTGCCTGTTCCGCCACTCGCGCATGTGTTTTGTATCGAACAATAAATATGATAGCATTTTAATTTGATGTTGTCAACAAAAAAATTAAAAAAAGTTAAATATCTATTGAAAAATTATGTAAAGTAAGTTATAATAATCATGGTATCTAAATTTTTAAAGGAGGTCTACCCATGAAAGCTACGACCCAGGGGATGCGGAAAGTGCGTGAGGACCGTTTGAGTAAGTTGGAACAGAGCGAGGCAATTCGTAAGCGTTTGGAAGATAAAGAGCGGCGATTGCAGCGTGATTATGCAGACATGCATAAGGTGGTTGATTTCTTCTACGAAAACTGTCCCTGCGAAATTTCTGATGAAATGCGGAGTACAATCGAAAGAACACTCTTTAATGGAAAGGGGAGTAAAAATAAGATTGGAATTGTTAACTTTTTAGATGGGATGATCCGTAAGGATTGGCCGGAGTGGCTTGACCTTGCAAAGAAGAAGTTTGAAATTAATTTCTAATTTGTAATTTACTAAGACGAAGCGATATGCTTCGTCTTTTTTATTTTTAAACATGGCTGACTATGTTTATTTACTGTTAAAGTTTAAACAAATTTACAAAAAAATACATTTTGCAGTTAAAAGCTAGATTGCTTTTTATGCCTAATTAAGATATAATACAAGGGTTAATATGAATGAAAGAGGGAGTTTATGAAAATTGATAAGTTTTTAAAACAGGTAGAAAAACCTATAAGATATACTGGCGAAGAAGTAAATATGTGTAAAAAAAATCCAAATGATGTTAAATTTAGATTTGCTTTTTGTTTTCCTGATGTCTATGAGATAGGTATGTCACATTTAGGACTTAGAATTTTATATGACTTATATAATAGAAGAGATGATACATATTGTGAGCGTGTGTTTGCACCGTGGGTAGATATGGAAAAAATAATGCGTGACAACAATATTAAGTTATTTGCATTAGAAACAAAAGACGAACTTACAAAATTTGATATGTTAGGTTTTACTCTTCAATATGAGATGAGTTATACAAATATTTTGAATATGTTAGACTTGGCAGGGATACCGCTGTTTTCTAAGGATAGAGGCGAAGATATGCCAATTGTTATGGCAGGTGGACCTTGTGCATATAATGCAGAACCTATTGCAGATTTTTTTGACTTTTTTATAATGGGTGAAGGCGAAGAAGTTAATATGGAAGTTACTGATGTATATATAAAATGTAAAGAAGCCAAAAAGAGCAAGCGTGAGTTTTTAGAGGAGATTGCCAAAATAGAAGGTGTATATGTACCTGCTTTTTATGATGTTTTGTATAATGAAGACAAAACTATAAAAGAATATAAAAAGAATAATGAAAATGCAAAAGATGTAATTACGAAAAGAATAATTAAAGATTTAGATAAATTAACTTATCCTGAAAAATGGATTGTACCATATCTAAATGTTGTTCATGACAGAATTATGCTTGAAATGTTTAGAGGCTGTATAAGAGGGTGTAGATTTTGTCAAGCGGGATATATTTATAGACCGGTTAGAGAAAAGAGCAAGGAACGACTAGAAGAGCTTGCTAAAAATCTTGTAAAAAATACTGGCTATGAAGAAATATCACTTACATCTTTAAGCACGAGTGATTATAGAGAGTTTCATGCTCTTGCAGACGACTTAATAAGAGAATTTAAGCCGAAGAATGTGAATTTATCCCTTCCATCACTTAGAATTGACTCGATAAGTTTAAAATTGCTAGAAGAAGCAAATCAAGTTAGAAAGAGTGGGCTTACATTTGCACCAGAAGCGGGTACGCAAAGATTAAGAGATGTTATAAATAAAGGAATAACGGAAGAAAATATATTAAGTGCTTGCGATAAAGCTTTTAGAAGTGGGTGGAATACAATAAAATTGTATTTTATGATTGGGCTTCCAACAGAAACTTATGATGACCTTCAAGGTATTGTTGATTTGGCAAATAAAATTGTAGATACATATTATGCTATTCCTAAAAATGAAAGAACGAAAGGCTTATCTGTAACAGTTAGTGCTTCTACATTTGTTCCAAAGCCATTTACACCATTTCAATGGTTTGGCCAAGACAATATAGAAACAATAAAAGAAAAACAAAACTACTTAAAAGAACATTTAACAAATAGAGCGGTTAAGTTTAACTGGCACGAACCTGAAATAAGTGTACTAGAAGCAGTTGTTGCTAAAGGCGATAGAAGACTTTGTAAAGCTATAAAAAGAGCATTTGAACTTGGATGTAAATTTGATAGTTGGGGCGAATTTTTTGATTATGATAAATGGATGCAAGCATTTAAAGAAACAGGCATAGACCCTAAGTATTATAGTGAAAGAAAAATTGATTTAGAAGAAACATTACCATGGGATCACATAAATATATTAGTTAATAAAGAATTTTTTAAACGAGAATATAATAATGCTATAAATGAAAAAGTTACTCAAAATTGTCGACAAAAATGTGCAGGTTGTGGCGTTGCAAAATGTGGTATTGGTGTTTGTGTAGAATAATTGATGGGAGATAATTATATGATATATCGAATGAAATTTGAAAAACATGATGAGGTAAAATATATAGGACATCTTGATACGATGAGAACTTTTACAAGATGTATAAAGAGAACCACTTTGCCAATTAAATTTTCAAAAGGTTTTAATCCGAGAGTACAACTTTCTTTTGCTTTGCCACTAGGAGTTGGAATAACTAGCGATTCTGAATATGTAGATTTAGAATTAGAAGGCGAAGTAGATGAAATTGACTTGAAAAAAGAGTTAAACACTACATTACCTGATGGTTTTAAAATTGTAAGTGTACAAAAAATTGAAAATTCTAAAAGTTTAATGTCTTTAGTAAAAGAGGCAATATATGAAATAACTTTTGATTTTAATGATGAAGAAGATATAGAAAAAGTAAATGAAAATATTAAAAAGATATTAAACAAAGAAAAGATTGAAATTGAAAAGCAAACTAAAAATAAAAAAACGGAAATTGTAGATATTAAAAAATATATATTAGATGTAAATGTTCAAGTAATAGGATTTTCAACTGTTAAAATGACGCTTCATTGTATGGCTGGAAGTGAAAATAACTTAAATCCTAATTTGCTTGTAGAAAAAATAAAAACGGAGCTTTTGCCATGTGAAGTAGAAGATTTTAACATTCATAGAAAGTCTTTAATATTGATGACAAAATAGCGTATTTGACAAAGGAGAAAGAAAATGAATTCATTGATAAAAGTATTGCCAAAAATGAAAAAGTTTGAAGAATATATTAATGATGTTAATAAAGCAAACTTTCCAATAACTCTTTCTGGATTATCAGAAAGTCAAAAAGCTCACTTTATTTATGCTACTAAGTTTTATGCTCAAAAGCCAGTTTTGGTTGTGACATATAACGAAATAGAACTAAAAAAAATGAAACAAAATATTTTGTTTTTTGGCGAAGAAGAAATTTCAGTTTTCCCTAAAAAAGATGTCATATATTATGACATTGATACTATGAATAAAGACACAACTATGGATAGGCTTAAAGTGTATACGGATTTGTACAATTCTGAGAATAAAGTAATACTTACAACGGTAGAAGCTCTTATGCAAAAAACGATACAGAAAAATGACTTTTTTTCGAGAGTTGTGTATATAGAAGTTGGAAAGACAATATCACTAGATGAAATAAAAAACAAATTTGTACAGTTAGGGTACGAACGCACAGACATGGTAGAAGGAAGAGGTCAGTTCTCTATTCGTGGAGGAATAATAGATGTATTTCCTTTAACTACTAAAGACCCAATAAGAATAGAATTTTGGGGCGATGAAATAGATTCGATTAGATATTTTGATTTGATAACTCAAAGAAGTATAGATACAATAAAACAAATTACAATATTTCCAGTTGAAGAATTTTTGGTAAATCAAGAAGAATTAAAAAATATTAGCGAAGCAATACTAAAAGAATATTCTAATGCTACCCAAGATGCAGAAGCTATTGCGAATGGAAATTACATTAATAAAGTAGATAAATATTTTAAGTTTTTCTATCAAAAGACTTCAACCCTTTTTGATTATATAACAAAAGATACAATAGTTTTTGTAGATGAGCCAGGTAGAATTAAATCAAAATGTCAGGCTGTGGAATTTGAAAATAAAGAAATCATAGAGCAGTTTTTAGAAAAAAATCAAATAATTCCTAGCTATACGGAAAGTATGGCAACATTTACTGAGATTACTTTACTACTTGAAGACAAAAACATTATAAATCTTGAAAGAATAGATACAAATACGCATGCAAAAAGAAACGGATACAGCTTTAGTTGTAGGGAGGTGAACTTTTTTCGTGATTCAGTGGATATATTTGTACAGGAAGTACAAAGAGCAGTTGAAGAACGAAAAATAGTAGTAATACTTGCGGGCGTTAATTCAAAAATGAAAAGTATTGCTTCAATGCTTTTAGATCATGGGATTAATGCAGAATGTGTTGAAAAAGAGAATTTAGAAATTGATTTTGAAATAAAAGAATATAAGCCAATAGTATATGTAACTACTGGCGGGTTATCAGAAGGTTTTGAATATTTAGATTTGAACTTAGTGGTAGTTGCTGGCGAAAGTTCACCGATAAAAGAAACTAAAAGATCGTATAAACCAAAAGCTTTTAATGAAGGAAAAAAAGTTGTTTTTGCTGATTTAAAAGAGGGCGATTACATTGTTCATTCAGTGCATGGAATTGGTCAATATATTGGCATGCATACATTAGTTGTTGATAATGTTAAAAAAGATTATTTGAAAATTAAATATAAAAATGATGATGTTTTATATATACCAACAAATCAGTTAGAAAACATTAGAAAATTCATCGGAGCAGGCGAGGCTGCTCCAAAGCTAAATAAACTTGGAAGTAAAGATTTTGAAAAAACTAAAGCTAAAGTTAGAGCTTCACTTAGAGATATAGCCAAAGGTTTGATTGAATTATATGCAAAAAGAAAGCAACAAGTAGGTTATCAGTTTTCAAAAGATACAGTATGGCAAACTCAATTTGAAGAACAGTTTCCATATCAAGAAACAGACGATCAATTAAGATGTATAGAAGAAGTAAAAAAAGACATGGAATCACCTTTGCCGATGGATAGGCTTCTTTGTGGTGATGTAGGCTACGGAAAAACAGAAGTTGCCATTCGTGCTGCTTTTAAAGCTGTAATGGACGGAAAGCAAGTTGCATATTTAGTACCTACAACGGTGCTTGCACAACAACAATATAAAAATTTTAAAGACCGAATGGAAGGCTATCCAATAAGACTTGCAGTATTAAATCGATTTAAAACTAAAAAAGAGCAAAATGAAATTCTTGAAAAATTAAAAAATGGAGAAATTGATATAGTAGTTGGCACACATCGAATTGTTCAAAAAGATATGAAATTTAAAGATTTGGGACTATTAATAATTGACGAGGAACATAGATTTGGAGTTGAACATAAAGAACTTATAAAGCAAATGAAAAACAATGTAGATGTATTAACTATGACTGCAACACCAATTCCAAGGACGCTTCATATGTCAATTGTAGGCATTAGAGATATGAGTGTAATTTATGAGCCACCGCAAAATAGGCGACCTGTTCAAACTTATGTTTTGGAATATGATGAAGAAGTAATAAAAGAAGCTATAATAAAAGAAATGGAAAGAGAAGGGCAAGTATTTTATCTTTACAATAAAGTTGAAGGGATAGAAAAAAGAGCGAGTGAGCTTTCAAGAATGCTTCCAGAAGCTAGAGTTGCTTTTGCACATGGTAAAATGACAGGTAAAGAGATAGAAAACATCATGAACGACTTTGAAGAAAAGAAAATTGATGTTTTAATATGTACAACAATATTGGAATCGGGAATAGACATTCCAAATGCAAATACTATGATAATAGAAGATGCAGATAGGCTTGGACTTGCACAGCTTTATCAAATTAGAGGACGAGTTGGAAGAAGTGATAGAGCAGCATATGCATATATAACTTATAGAAGAAATAAGATTTTGTCAGAAACATCGGAAAAACGCTTAAAAGCAATAAAAGAATTTACAGAGTTTGGCTCTGGGTTTAAGATTGCACTTAGAGATTTGGAGATAAGAGGGGCAGGAAATATATTAGGACCAGAACAACACGGACATATGGAAGCTGTGGGCTATGAGATGTATTGCAAGCTATTAGAAGAAGCGGTAAAAGAGATGCAAGGAGAAACGGTAGAAAAAGAAGCAGAACCAATCAAAATTGATATAAAGGTAAGTGCGTATATTCCAGACACATATATTTCAAATCAAAGTCAAAAAATTGAAGTATATCAAGACATTGCGAATATAGATAATGAAGAGCAAATTTCGGAAATGGTAGACGAATTAATAGATCGCTTTGGAGAAATGCCAAATGAAATATATAATTTACTTGAAGTTGCAAGAATAAAATGTTATTCTAAAAATATCGGGATTTCTGCAATTCAGCAAAAAGATAAAAATATTGTTTTCAAATTTAACGAGAATATATCTTTGTCTTCAGATGCTGTTCAATTGTTGATTGATAATTTTAAGGGATATATCTTTTTCTCGTCAACTGGAGCACCGTATATAACTTTAAAATTAAAATCGTTAATACAAAATGATATATTAAAAGAAATTTTGAAAGTATTAAAAATATTGAAAGGATGATTAAGTTGAAAAAAGTAATTGTAGGAGTAATGACAGTATTAATAATAGGAATAATTATGTTTGCAGCTGTATATGATAGAGCTGTTGATGACTGCATTTTGAAAATAGGTGCAGAAGAGTACGAAAAAGATGATTTTGTAAAGTATTACAAATTAGTTGAATTTGAAGAAGCAAGCGAAGAAGAATTAGATGTAAGTGATGTATATGAACAATATATTACAATTAAAGCTTATCTTCAAAAAGCAAATCAATATAAACTTACATTAACAGAAGAAGAAACAAAATCAATTGAAGAAAACTATGAATCAGAAAATGTTGATAAAGAAAAATTAACTGCAATTGGTATAACAAAAGAAGAATATATAAGATATTATAGCGAAGTAATGTTAGCATCTAAGTTTATGCAAAATGCAGGTACTTATTACTCAATGCCAGAAACTGATTATGAATTATATAAAGCTCAATATTCAGACGGTTTCAAAATGTATAGCTATAGAGTATTACAAGTAACTCCAACTGCAACAGAAGGCGAGGGCGAAGAAAAGACACTTTCAGAAGCAGATAAAGAACTTGCAAAAACAAATGCAGAAGCAGCTTTAGAAAAAGTTAAAAATGGCGAAGATTTTGAAGAAGTAGCACAAGAATATGGTAGTTATAGATTAATCTCAACTATGGAAGGATACGCTTTATCAAATGGTCAATTAGAAACAATGCCATTACTTTATTTAAGCGAATCAGTTACAAATGCAGACCTATATTCAGAATTAATTAATTTATCAGCTGGCGAATGTACAAACATAATACAAGATGGTGACGATTATATGTTTGCAAAATTAGAAAGTTTGGAAGATGGATTAGACGAAGCTTCAGAAACAAGATTTAAAAGCGACCTTAATACCATGTATGCTCAAAGCTATATCGCAAATAACACACAAATAATTAGATATCTATCAAGAGCAAAAAAAGCTGTAAAAGCAGAAAGCAATACATCAATTAATTTAAATAATCAAGAAAATGAAAACAATGTTGCAGACGACAATAATTTAGAAAGCGATAACAATACAGAAAACGAAGAAAATATAAATGAGAACTTAGTTACAGAATAGGAGAACTAATATGATAGTTAGTAAAGACAATTCTCAGATAAAGCATATACGACAATTAAAGCAAAAAAAATATAGGGATGAATATAAAGAATTTGTAGTCGAAGGAATAAAAATAGTTGAAGAAGCTATTTGCGAAAATGAAAATATAGAGCTAATAGTTATATGTGAAGAACTACTAAAAAAAGCAATTGATACTAAGAACTTTAAAGTGGAATATGTAAATAAAAGTATTTTTGAAGTTATTTCTGATACGGTAACGCCACAAGGTATACTAGCTATTATAAAAGAAAAAGAACAAAAAGAAATTACTTCAAGAGTTTTATTTGCACTTGACGATATTCAAGACCCACGGAAATATGGGCACAATAATTAGAACATTGGATGCAGCTGGCATAAAAGACTTAATTATATCAAAAGAATCTGCAGATATATATAATCCTAAAGTTACAAGAAGTACTATGGGAGCAATATATAGAGTAAATGTTATTAGAGAAAACTTAAAATCAAAATTGTTAGATTTAAAAGAAAAAGGATATAAAATAGTGGTAACTTCACTTGCAACCGATAAATATTATTATGATATAAATTATAACGAAAAAATGGTAATAGTTATAGGAAATGAAGGAAAAGGCGTATCACAAGAAATAAACGAAATTGCAGATATAAAAATAAAAATACCAATGCTAGGAAAAGCAGAAAGTTTAAATGCATCGGTAGCAACTGGAATACTTGCTTATGAATATGTAAGAAGTGAAATGAAATAAAAAACAAGCGGAAGAATTTTACTTCCGCTTGTTTTGCTATCTTTCTGATGTTGACTTTAATTAAAGATATATGCGATAATATATATTATACAAAGAAGACTTGAGGGGGCTTTTTATGGCTATTTCATCTGAATTAAAAGAAATTAAAAAGATATATGGTGAAAGTTTTATGCATTTGTGTCGTGAACTTTTTCCAACATTATTAGAGCATGAAGGAAAATTATTAGAAATTTTGACATCTACTTTTTCTGATAATTGTATTGATTTATGTGAAACTCTTGAGAAGAATGATTTGATAGGAGATTTTAAAAATCTTATTTATAGCAAAATAGATGTAGAAAAATTAAATTCAGAAGATGAGATAAAAAAGACACCATATGAAATTCTAGATGAGGCAGGTTATGAACTTTTTGAATGTAAAACAGAAGAAGAAATACAGAGATTTAAAAAGTATTATGCTAGAGGCGAAAAATTATGCACATTTAATGGTGGAAGATTAAATAGATGTGAAGTTTTCTTTGCAGTTAGAAAAGATGTAGAACAAATAGAAAGAGAGAATTTTTCAACACCACAAAGAGAAGATGAATATGGTACTTCAGTGATGGGTATACAATTTAATAAACAAGGCAGATGTACAGTTTCTATAAAGAATAGATATAATCATACAGTAAACAATCCTGATGCGACATACGGCAATGATTTAAATAGAATTGCACCTGGATTAGAAAAAGCTTTTGAGGAGTTACTTTTTAGTAGAGGTTTGGCGCTAAACGGCGTTGTTGAAAAACTTAAAATACCAGGCTATGTTGTAGCTCCTGATGGTAAATATTACAAATATAATCTTGAAAAAGATGGTGTATATTATTGCCCGAAGAATATAGTGATATATGATGGAAGAGTTGAAACGATAGAAAATCCAGAAAAGAAAATATTGATAGATTCATTTGTTTTAGATTTAGAGAATAAAAAAATTTCAGAGTTTGATGGCGTTGAAAGTTGGGGTGCTGACTCTTTTCTGGATGCTTTTGAAAATATAGAGCGAGTTGAAATAATAAAAGATAAAAATGCCAAAACAAGGCTAATATATGTGTATACTCATGGAGATGAGAAACCAGCAATAATAACAATAGATAAAGCAAATCAGATAGTAGGATATGAAAATGAAAATATTAATTCGATTTCAAATGGGTTTATGTCATTTGGCACTACTTTAACAAAATTTAGTGCATCAAACTTGGAGCAGATTGGAAACTATTTCTTGAGAGACAATGACAGTTTAACTGAATTTAGTGCACCAAAGTTGCAATTTGTCGGAAACTGTTTTTTGTGGGTAAATACCAGTTTAACCAAATTTAGTGCACCAAACTTAGAGCAGGTGGGAGACTTTTTTATGTCATATAATAAGTTGGCGAGAAAAATATTAGATGAAGTTGAGGCTAGAAAATTACAAAGCCATGCAATTACTTTAGAAGAAATCGTTAATTTAGATAAGGAGACGAAGCTGACTAAGAGCGAGACCACTTTAGCTGGAAAATTTCTTGAAACAACAAAAAAAGTTGAAAAGGAGTATGAAAATGACTAATGAAAAATGTCTAGTTGAATTAAGTGAAGTGCTAAATCATTTGAATTTAGAAGATTTGAATAAAATTCCACTTGAAATAAGAAATAAAATATCTAAATGTAAGGATAGAAAATACAAATGGCAGTATGATGCTTCGAAGTCTTTAAAAGAGCAGAAATTAAATAGAAAAACAATTGCAATGCTTTCATATTTGTGTATGGAATATATGCAAAACGAAGAACAAAGGTGTTTAATGCAGGAAATTCATAAGCTAAATGAAAGAGAACTAACGAAAGCACATATTAAAAAAGAAAGTGTAGTAATTGAAAACAACATAACAACTTTTGAAAAAAATGAAGTTTCAACATCATTAAGTGCGGATTCTTTAAAGTGGTATCAAAAAGTTTTTAAATATGTAAAAGAAATATTTAAAAGATAACTATACCAAAGAAAGGAGATTTTTTCTATGAAAGTTAGACTAGAAATAGTTAATATTGATGGGTATTTGTATTATTTAAAAAGCGAAGATAATAAAAAATTTGTTTTAAATCTTGAATTTGTAAATGTCGATTATAAGCTACAAAATGGTGATTACATATGGTTTGCTAAGTCTTTGCTAGAAGAAAAAAATAGCACTTATACTTTTGGAGATATAGAGAGCGAATATGGCAGAGCTAATTTTTTGCTAAATGATACAGATGTTATAAAAATAGAAACAAAAGATAAAGAAATTTTTTTAAAAAGGTTATATGGTTAAAATAAACAAACTCTACCAATATAAAGTTGGTAGAGTTTTGGGTATTTTTATTGTGTTAACATTTTTATTACATTAGGATATATTTCGTTTGCGTTATTCTTCCAATTATCGGCTATTTTTTTTGCCTGTTCTTGTGAGGCACAATATACATTAATTTCAAAAAGCACTTTATGAGCTTCTGAAATTTTACAACTTGTGATATATTCATTATCATTTTCAGGAATATATTCAGCAGTAATTGCAACTTCGTTTTGAACAGTTTGAAGCTGTTCTTTTGTTATAATATCTAGCTTATGTTTTACAATTCCGGGAAGAATATTGCCAGTTAGTTCCAAAACTTCACGACCTTCAGCTGTGATTTCATATAACCATTCTTCGCCTTGTTTGTAATTAAAAATATATTTTTTTTCTACTAAGTCTGATAGCAAATGTTGAAAATAGTAGTAATTAAATCCTTCAAAATCATATAATAATCTAAGAATTTGTAAGTTGGTTAAAGTACAATTAGCATTATTTAACAAATATAATATAATAAGTTTGTTCTCGGCTAATTTTTCTTTTTTTATTTCTTCTTCATTCATAAAATCACCCACATTTCTAAAACAATTATATCACAAATCTAGTAATATACAATTCATTTTTTGAAAGTTTATGGTCTAAAAAATATTGATAAGGCAGAAAAATGTGATATAATAAATTCATATTGAGGTTTAAAAGGTGGTGATAAGATGATTGAAGAAAAAGAGCTAATTAGAAGAGCAAAAAACGGCGAGAAAAGCGCTTTTGAAGAAATAATTAGTTTGTATGAAAAGAAAGTTTTTAGCACAATATATTACATGGTAAAAAATGAAAATGAAGTGGAAGATATTGCACAAGAAGTTTTTATAAAAATATATAAAAATTTGAAAAATTTTAAGGAAGAATCATCTTTATATACCTGGATTTATAGAATAACGATAAATGTTTGTATAGACGAGCTAAAGAAGAAAAAGAATATAATATATATAGATGAAAAATTAAAAACAGAAGATGGAGAAGTAGAGCTTCAATTGGAAGATGAAAGCAAAGGCCCAGACGACCTTGCTGCAGATGAAGAGCTTAAAAGGAAGCTTACAGAATGTATTAAAAAATTGCCAACTGACCAAAGAA
Organism: uncultured Eubacteriales bacterium; assembly: GCA_964602275.1. Classification (GTDB taxonomy): domain Bacteria; phylum Bacillota; class Clostridia; order TANB77; family UBA1234; genus RGIG6291. The sequence continues at coordinate 6,540 of CAZRQF010000018.1, read as the reverse complement.
CAATGATAATATTAAGAGATATAAAAGGGTTTACATATATGGAAATTGCAGAAATGACCAAAACAAATTTGGGTACAGTTAAGTCTAAAATAAACCGTGCAAGGGCTTCGCTTAAGAGAATTTTAGAAGAGATGGGAACTTTTTTGGAATATGAAGAGTCGAATAGGTAAGTTTATGATAAAAATATGAGTTTGTGAAAGGGGGTATACCATATGAAAAATTTAATAGAAGAATTGAGAAAACTGGATATAGAAGAAAATTATGATGTTCCAGTTGACTTTAAAAGCAAAGTTATGTCTGAAATTGAAAAAGAAGAAAAATCAAATAAGCTAAAATATGTTATACCAATGCTTTCAACAGTAGCAGTTGTTATGATTGTTGCAATTGTAGGGACAAAGGATATGTTTGATATGGCAAAAACTATGTCTATGCAAGATGAAGCAGCTGGCATTAGTACGGTAGGAGAATATGCATTAGATGGAAAAGATGAAATCTCTCGTATGACGAATGATGTATTAGACCTAGAGTATTCAATGTTAAAAGAAAGTCAAGATCAAATTATGAATGATAAGACGGCAAGTGCTGTACCAGAATATTCAAAAAATGAATTTTATGCAGAAATTGCAGATATTTTAAATACAAATGGTATTACGGCAGAAGTTAATGATTTATCAGTAAAGGCTAAATGCACAAAACAAAAAGCAGAAGAAGTTTTGTTTTATTACGATGGACAAATAACTATAGAAGTAGACGGAGAGTATATAATTATTAAATAAAGGGTGAAAAGTATGCTTGGGCAGTTACACATAAAAAATATAGGAATAATAGAAGAGATTACAATTAATTTTTATGACGGGTTAAATATATTGACAGGTGAAACTGGTGCCGGAAAGAGTTTGATAATAGATTCAATCAATGCCATAACAGGCGGTCGAATATCAAAAGACTTGATTAAGACTGGTGCTGATATGGCATTTGTTGAAGCTTGTTTTTTTGATGGCAACAATGACTCTACAATTCTTGCAAGAGAAATTTATCAAAGTGGTAGAAACATATGCAAAATAAATGGCAAAATGTCAACAATATCAGAGATGAAAGAAGTTGGAGAAAAACTGATAGATATTCATGGACAACACGAAAATCAGTCGCTATTAAATCAAAAAACACATATTGAATTATTAGATAACTTTTTAGGAGAACGAATAGAAAATATAAAAACTGAATACAAAATTTTGTTAGAAAAATATAAAGAAACAAAATCAAAAATAAATCAAAATTATGGCGATGAAAAAGAGCGTGCAAGAAGAATTGATTTGCTTAAGTATCAAGTAGATGAAATAGAAATTGCAAACCTAAAACAAGGCGAAGAAGAAGAGCTAGAACATAAAAGAAAAATATTACAAAATGCAGAAAAAATAGCAACCACACTAAGTGAAGCATACAATTTGTTAGATAGTAATGTGCTTGAAAATCTAAGCGAAGTTGCTAGAAAAGTTAGTAATATTTCAGATATAGACGAAAAATACACCGATACATTAAACTTAATAAATGAGTCTTATTATACACTTCAAGATGTTGCAAGTACAACTTCTAAATATTTAGCCTATGTAGATTTTGACGAGCAAGAGCAAACTGAAATTGAAGAAAGACTTGATACAATATTTTCTCTAAAAAGGAAATACGGAAATACTGTTGAAGATGTTTTAAAGTATTATGAAGAGGCAAGTAATGAATTATATTTTTTAAATAATTCTGAAGATATGATAAATGAGTTGAAAAAAGAATTAGCAAATATTGAAAGCAACTTGCAACAACTTTCAAAGCAAATGCATGATATTCGTGAAGAAAGTGCAAAAGAATTAGAAGAAAAGATAAATTTGCAATTACAAGATTTAGAAATGGCAAAAGCATATGTACAGTTTGACTTTAAAAAGTCGGAAGAATATCGTGACAATGGCACAGACATAGTGCAGCTACTTATTTGTACAAATATTGGCGAAGGACTAAAACCACTAGGAAAGATTGCGTCAGGTGGTGAAATTTCAAGAGTAATGCTTGCTATAAAAGCAATTCTTTGTGAGTATGATAGCGTCGAAACAATGATATTTGACGAGATAGATACAGGAATTAGCGGACAAGCTGGAAAAGCAGTGGCAGAAAAAATGAAAAAAATAGGAAAAACACATCAAGTAATATGTGTAACTCATTTACCGGTTATTGCCGCTAGTGGAGATGCAAATTTTTACATAAGAAAAGAAGTGCAAGAAAACAAAACAAGCACAACTATAAAGCATTTAAATGAGGAAGAAACAATAATGGAAGTTGCTAGAATATTATCTGGAAAAGATATAACACAAATGGCAATAGAACATGTAAAAGAGCTTAGAAAAGCAATGGCATAATTTGCTTTTTAAAAAAATTACCTTTAATTTTTCTTAAAGGTAATTTTTTTTTGCCTTATAATATCATCTTTTTTTGGACAACTTAAAAAAGAAAGATAGGAGGCAAATAAAATGAAAAACACAAAAAAATGTATCACAATAGTATTATTAACCATTTTGCTAATTTATATTACAAATGTAACTTCTATTCCTAAAAATATTGTATTATTTCAAAATGAAGAATATAAAATTAGCTATTTAAAAGGTTTTGAAATAAGCGGTAATGCGAAAAATGAAGAAAAAAATTTAATTGAAAAAATTTCAACTGTAAATAGCAAAATTGTAGGAGATATAAAACTAAAATTAACAGCGTTAGGTGTATTTCCAATAAAAGATATAACGGTTAGCGTAATTCCGCAAACTGCAGTAATACCGAGCGGTAAGGCAATAGGCTTAAAAATATACAGTAAAGGTGTGCTTGTAATAGGCGAGTCAGAAGTAGATGGAATTGATGGCGAAAAATATAAGCCGTACGAAAAAGCGGGAATAAAAAAGGGAGATATAATTTTAGAAATTAATAGCGAAAAAATAGAAACGGTGGAAGCCTTAGTAAATAGTATTAGAAATTCTGGAGGTAATGAAGTAGAAATATCTTATGAAAGAGATGGCAAGCTATTAAGTAAAAATATAATACCTGTCTGCTCAATAGATGATAATAATTACAAAATAGGACTATGGGTTAGAGATGGAGTGATGGGAATTGGAACAGCAACATTTTATAATCCTACTACTGGAGAATTTGTGGCGGTTGGACACGGCATTTCAGATACGGATACAAATACTCGAATTCAAATGGATTATGGTACAATAAATGGTGTAAATTTAATATCAGTATTACAAAGCAAAAAATCTAGTCCGGGCGAAATTGTAGGAACCTTAGACACATACGAGCAGTACGGCACAATTACAGCAAATAAAGAAAATGGTATATACGGAAAAATAGACGATACAGAAAAAGAACATTTTATGACACATGAAGCTATATATATAGCTTCAAGAAATGAAGTAAAAATAGGAAAAGCGACAATGCTATCAACGCTAGAAAATGGTGTAATAGAAGAATTCGAAATAGAAATACAAAGAAAAAATGTAGATAGTGCAAACGAGAATAAAAGCATGATAATAAAAGTAACAGACGAAAGATTATTAGAAAAAGCAGGCGGAATAGTACAAGGCATGAGTGGAAGCCCAATTATACAAAATGGAAAACTAGTCCGGAGCGCTGACGCATGTATTTGTTAGTGACCCGACGAAAGGATATGCAATCTATGCAGACACAATGATAGACTCATAAATAAAATTTCCTAAATATGTTGTATTTAACTTTTTTAGTGTGGTACAATGTTAGTATGATGTGTTGCATAGAGCAAAAGGAGGTTTTCTTATGCAAGATAATACAAGGTATGATAAAGATACTATGAAACAAAATATTGCAGGTTTGTTTAGTGATATGTCCGATAAAGATTTAAAAGAGATTGCTGATGTAACAAAAAGTGAGTTACAAGAAGTGCGTGAACAAACTAAAGAAAAGAGCGAAAACGATAAATTATCTGGCGAGTATATTGCAGCAGTTGTTGGTGCGGATAGGATGCCGATAATGGAGCTTGTGAAAAGAGCTAATGCTACAAAGCAACAATTAACTGAGCTTAGAAGAATGATTAATAAAAATAAAGATGTAAATAAGAAACAAGATAAAACGAATGATAAAGATGAAATATAAATTTTAAGGAGTGAAGATAATATGATGTCTAGTACAAGTGTAAGAGAATATTCAATTGCGGCTGCCGAAGTTAATAAAATTTTGCGTTATACTTCTGATGTAGATGTTAATAAAATTCCAGTAGGGCTTAGAATATTTTTGAAAGAAATAGCTGACCCTGAGTATGTTCCAGAAATAAATCCAGCGATTAGTTTACAAACACAAAAAATATCGCCGAAAGCAAAAGATATTTTAGCTATGATTTATTGCTATTATTGGTGTGATGAAGAAGAACTAGAACACATTAACGATGAAATAAAAAAAGAAGTTCAGACAACTTCGCAAGAGCTATTTGGAAATGTAAATACAGATGTTTTGTTTGAAGAAGCAAAAGAAAGACAAAAGAATTCATTAGAGCAAGCAGGAACTAATATGCTATCCGAAAGAAAAATGCCATGGTATAAAAAAGTATTTGGCTTTATAAAAAAATAATATAAAAAAGTTGCTATAAGATTAGCAACTTTTTTAATATTTATTTTTCATTATAAATTCTAGCTAGTTGTATACCTGAACAAGAAGCCATCATAAGTCCACGAGTTAGTCCACCGCCATCACCAATTGAATATAAATTTTTTATACTTGTTTCAAAATTATTGTCTATTATTACTTGGTTACTATAAAATTTTATTTCTGGTGAGTATAATAAATTGTCAGGATGAGCGAAGCCTGGTATAACTTTATCTAATGCTTTTATAAATTCTAATATTGCAGTCATCGTTCTATAACCTAGTGCATATGTGATGTCACCAGCGACAGCTGATTTTTGAGTAGGTACAACACTATTTGATTGTAACTCTTTTTCCCATGTTCTTTTTCCACTAAAAATATCTCCTAATCTTTGAACTAAGATATTTCCATTTCCTAATTGATTTGAGTTTTCTGCAACATTTCTACCATATTTTATTGGCTCATTGAAAGGATAGTTAAAGCGATGCGAGCATAGCAAAGCTAGGTTTGTGTTTGTACTTTTCCTATCTTTATAAGAGTGACCATTTGCAAGTGTTATGTTTTTATCGTAAACTTCAGTTGACACAAAGCCACTAGGATTTTGACAGAAAGTTCTAACTTTATCTTTGTAAGGACCAACACGCCCTATAAATTTTGCTTCGTACATATATTTATTTACATCAGCCATGAATTTATCAGGAAGTTCATATCTAACACCAATGTCTACAATGCCTGCTCTACTATCAATACTGTGTCTAGCACACATATCTGATAACCATTTTGCACCTTTTCTGCCAACACCTATTACAACTGTGTCTGCATATATGCTAGATAAATCAGTATATTCAGAATCTTCTACATATTTTGAAGGCTTAGTTTTAACGCCTTTTATAACATTATTTTGTACAATCAAATCTTCAACAACAGTATTAAACATAATTTCAACACCATTATCGAGTAAATATCTTTCAAGCTTGCCATATAATTCGTGAGCTTTTTCAGTTCCTAAATGTCTAACTGGAACATCATACAAAGTTAAATCAACTTCTTTTGCTTTATCTTTTATTTTTTTGATTTCTTCTTTATATTCTAATCCTTCAATTTTAGGGTCGGCACCAAACTCTAAGTAAATACTATCTGTATAGTCGATTAACCTTTTTGTATTTTCGATGCCAAGATATTCGTGTAAGTTTCCTCCAACATGAATTTCAGTATCTTCTTCATTATATAGGCTTAATTTGCCGTCGGAGAATGCACCAGCACCTGAAAAACCATTGGTAATATGGCATAAAGGTTTGCATTTTATGCATTTACCAGTCTTCTCAATTGGACAAAATCTATCTTCAACTTTTTTACCTTGCTCAATCATAAGAATTTTTTTCTTAGATTTTAGTTTAATCAACTCATATGCCATAAAAATACCGCTAGGACCTGCACCAATAATAATTAAATCATATTTATTATTTTCCATATAAAATCCCTCCTCACGAAAACATTATATATATTAACGCTTGAATTTGCAAGAATATATATATATAATAAATGTATGTAAAAATGGTTTTAAGTAATGTTTATGGAGCGTGATTTGATGTACAAAGGATTAGTAAAATTAAAAAGTGAAGAAGAGTATGAAGCTAAAAAAGCTGAATTAAAATATTATGTTGAAGAATATACATGGATAAGTAATAGCAAAGAGCCATTAAAAGATATTACATTGCGTATGAGAAGTATGTTAGATAAATTAGAAAAAGAAGAAAATCAAGATGTGCAAACTGAGTTGCTTAAAAATATTCATGCTTTACAAGTTAAGTATACTACTATAAAAAAAGGAGAGTATGTTCCTACATTAAAGCAAAACATTACGGCAAGCCTTGTTTTGATTGAACAATATGA
>CAZRQF010000017.1:0-20580 GCA_964602275.1 uncultured Eubacteriales bacterium | reverse complement strand
CCATTAAGATTTTTGCTTATTTCTTTGCAAATAGCTGTTGATAATACTCTCGCATCTGTTCTAGGATATGTTACCATTTTCTTTTCGTATAATTCTTGAACAATTTCTAGTGTTTGGTCAGGAGAAATCTTAAATTTTTTGCTGCAATCATTTTGAAGTTCTGCCAAATTGTATAAAAGCGGTGCGTTCTCTTTTTGATTTTTCTTTGTTGTTTCTTCTACAATAGGTTTCGCATTGCTTTGTTTTAATTCATCTATAAAAGCTTTTGCTTCTTCTTCTTTTTTGAAGCCATTATCACTATAAATATTGTTAGTGTCAATTGCTTTTTGAAGTGAGGTAATTTTTGCATTTGCAATAGTGTCTTCTGCATTTAATTTCCACTCAGCAGTAATTCCCTCTTTAAAACTTGCTTGTATTTTATAAAACTTTGTTTTTTCAAAATTTCTTATTTCGTTTTCCCTATCTACAACCATCCCCAAAACGCATGTCATAACTCTACCAATAGAAATAGAACTTTTTTCTTCATTGTTTAGCTCTGCAACTTTTTTACCATACGCTAAAGTTAAAAGCCTTGAAAAATTAATACCTATCAGATAATCTTCTTTTGCTCTTAAATAAGCACTATCAGAAATTGCATCATACTCGCTTAAATCTTTCGCTTCTTTTATTCCTCTTAGTATTTCTTCTTCGGTTTGCGAGTCAATCCACACTCTTTTTTTAGATTTATTTTGAACATTCACCATTTGGTCTATTAGTCTATATATATATTCTCCCTCACGCCCAGAGTCGGTACAAACATAAATTGTATCAACATCTTCTCTTGTAAGTAAGTTTTTAACAATTTCAAATTGATTTTTTACGCCTTCTATAACTTCATACTTCCACTCTGTTGGAATAAATGGAAGTGTATCATATCTCCAAAATCTATACTTTTCGTCATAAACTTCAGGATAACTCATAGTAACTAAATGACCAACACACCAAGTAACAATGTATTCTTCTGATTCGATATAGCCGTTACGCCTAGTGGCATTTACTTTAAGCACTTTTGCAAATTCTGCAGCTACACTCGGCTTTTCCGCTATAAATAATTTTTTCACTTTTCATTTCACCTCCAACAAGCAACATTTTTTCTTATATTTTAATATGCCCTTTGTATTATATTTCTTTTGTTACCATTTTGTAAATACAATTTTTGTAGATATGCTTTATACTAACAAAAAAATAGCACCAGTTACAACTAGTGCTATTTTTATTTTTTTATTCAATTTCAAATGTCCTGCTAAAAGGTTTGCAATTTTTCTGCGGTGCATGAATATGCAAAGCATTTTCTGTCAATTTCGCAATTATGCGATTTGGAACGAATGAGCCGTTTAAAGTAGGTGTTTGTTCAAGCCATTCGCCGTCAAGATTTTTTACCGCAGTATAAAAAGCTTTTGCGTTTTCGTAGATTTTCACTTTAATTTTGCCATTTGGCAATTTTTCGATATTGTCATGTGAAAACTTTATACCACGGCGCACAAAAAGATATTCCAAATCTTCCCGATTAATATGAATAATTTTTGAAGCCAATCTGTTTTTGAATGTAATTACAAGCGTATATTTGTTTTCAGCCGAAGTATTTTTATTTGGTCCAAATGCTACGATCATATCTTCCATATATGCACTTCCAACAAAGATTACTTCTTTGTCCTTGGGAATTTCCGGCATTCTTGTAACTACCACACCGTCTTCTACTGGATAATACGAAAGCTTATCCCTAAGATCATCCATCGTTTTTTGTGGCACTCTTCGATTACTCTTAATCTTTTCTTCAACTTTTTCCATAACATAGGCAAGCCAACTTTGCCTAATACTAGAGTCTTTCATGATAAAGTTGTAGTCCAGTTCCGCCATGGCTATTCCTCCTTTTTGCTTCTCTATTTTTAAATGTCCATACAGAAAAAGTAAGGAGGGAGAAAATCTCTCCCTCCTTAAGAGTCCTAACCTTAGTCCTCAGAAATCACTCGGAAAGTCCAAGGACGACCAGGTGCAGTAAACGGGATGCTCACATATGCACGGTTACCGATAACATATGCAATAGGCTGGTTTACCGCAAACTGTCCATCGGCATCAATCTCCTGAAGTGCAAACCTACCACCCGGCTTCGTGTTGCTCATCAGAATAATAGGCTTTGCCTGATTGTACTGGCAAATGGTAAACTCCTTGCCGTCAAAGCACTCTGCAAAGAGCTCACGAATGACCTGCTCGGGCATTCCAGGTATACGCTTCAAGAAGAAGTTAACTGCCTTGTCTTCCACGCTGTTTACCTTGCGAGGTTGAGTCTTCTCGTGAACCCAAATGATATAGGGTCTACGGTCTTCATGCTTGTTCTTTTCCCAAACAAGGCAAACCTTGTCGTTTTCGTAGGCATACTTTGCTTCGCTTGCGCTAAGCTCCTTACGCAAAACGACATCGGCACTAAGCAGCAGCTGGTCTTCAGGTACTACCTTCAAAAGTTCAGCTGCGGCAGAGCGAATTTCGGGAGAAGTAACATTGCATCCGTGCGAAATGACGGTATACGCAATCTGGTTTGTATAGATTTCCTTCATCCGAGCAACTTTTCGCTCTTTCTCCTGCTTGTCCTGTTCGATAATGCCCTGAATGCTTGCCATCTCTTTCTTCATTGCGATGTCCTCCTTAATGTCGGTCGTGCGGGAAACGGTCTTCTTTTCTGTGTTCTCCATAGAGAAATTACTCCTTTGACAGTAGGTTGTCGGCCTTTTAGTTGTGGCGAGGGCACTTGCCCTCACGACTCTCAATGATACTCCACACACCAATATATTAACATAACTTGTAGAAAATGTCAACCAAATGTAAAAAAATTACTTAGAACTTATTTGCCTAAGTAATTTTTCTTATTAACTAATTTCATATTTTCTAAAATTTTTTCATCTTTTACTAAAATATTTTTCTTAATTCTTGCATTTTTGGTATTTTCCTTTTCTTCAATTTCTTTCATTATTTCTATAAAGTTTTTATTTTTTAATTTTTCTGATATATCAATATTTTTATTTATATTCATGTTTAAAAGTATACTTATATTTTTTTGAGTTTTAGCATTTATGAATGACTTATATACTTCTTCTTTTATCGTAATTCCTTCATCATACGGAATTTTATTTAGTGCTGAATAATAATACTCCCACACATCTACTTTTTCTTGTCCCAATGCCCAAACGCCTGCTCCTAGCAAATCGTAGTCATTTACTAAATCTAATTTTGCAACTATACTGTCTTTGTTTTCGTACCAAATTGTATACTCTCCCGCTTCTAAAATTTTTCCATTTACTTTCGTGGATATAGCATTTTCAGCTATTGTAAATTTCACACATGGCTGTTGTATTTCTTTATCATATTCAACTATTCCTTTAAATCTTGAGATTAATCTTGGCACATCGCCTATTACAACAGCTTCACCATCTCTTGTACCATCTCCTCCCCAAAATCTACCATATAGCGGAATACCTAGCACTATTTTATCCTTTGAAATATGTTCCAAGGCATATTTTATTGAGTTTTGAGCAAAACTTATACTCGCTACCGGACCACAGCTTCCGCCTTGTGAATGTTCATCATATGCCATTATAAATATGTAGTTTGCATATTTTCCTAATGTTTCATAATCGTATGAGCCTTGCCAATTTGTATCTACCCCATAAGGATTTGCCGCAACTGATACGGTAAGTAGTTTATCTTTTGGTAATTTTTCTCTCAATACCTTTACAAAATTACTTAGACTATCTCTATCTTTTGAAGTAAGATTTTCTATGTCTACATTTACACCGTCTAAATCATACTCTAAAATCACTTCTGAAATTTGCTGTGATAACATTTCAGCGTTCGCTATTGCCGCTCGTCCTTTGCTTCTATTCCAATGATTGCTTAAAAACGGTATCACTTTTATATTTTGTGCTTTCATATTTTCTATAAAATCTTCATCAAAATCAGAACTTAACTTTAAATTTCCACTTGAAGTTAAATCAAACCATGTAGGTGACACTTGATTTATTGCACCGTTTGTTCTTTCAACTAATTTAAGCTGGTCGCTACTACCATACAAAAAGCCCAGGCTCACTCTGTCAGCAGCATATAGAATGTTAAAACTTATTAATATTATGAATATAATTACTACACTTAGCCTTTTCATGATAATCACCTTATGTATATTATACTATACATAAGATGTTATTTCAACGCTTATCGCTTGATACAGGCTCGATTGCTGGTTTCCGTAAGTAACTTTTTTTCGTTAATTTTCAATTCTTTGCAAAATCGTTGCCATTTCTTGCCTAGATATGTATTTTTTTGGTAGAAACATATTGTTTGGATAACCGTTCATTATACCTTTATCTGCTATTTTCTTTATATATTTGTATGACCAACTGCTATTTGGTACATCTAAAAATGTACTATCCGCTATATTTCCCATTTTTTCACATATTTGTGAAAGTACCTTTGCAACTTCCTCCCTACTTATGCTTTTGTCTGGTTTAAAATTATTGTTTTCATAACCATTCATAAGCCCTGTCGCCGTAACATTTTGAATATATTTTTCCGCCCAATGTCCATTAGTATCTTCATATGAAATACTTTTTTCATAACTGTATTTATCTAGTTTTAACATTCTTGAAATAATGGTAGCAAATTCTGCTCTAGTCAAATCATCTTTTGCTGCAAAATTATCATTTGTTTTTCCAGTCATTAATCCATTTTTCATTACATATTCTATGGCTTCTATTGCCCAGTCATCTCCTAATGGCTCTTCTAGTTTTAGCAAAGTTTCATCATAATAGTTCCAGGTTTCAGCAAGCTCCTGCCCTAAGCTCCAACTTCCTGTACCTTTAAGTTCATATTTATTTACTAATTCTAATTTAGCTTTTATGCTTTCTTCATTTTCATACCAAAAAGTATATGTGCCTGCGCTTAGTGTTCGTCCATTTATAACTGGTTTTGTATCGTTATTTTTTATTTTTACAATAGATTTTACTGATTGCGTGTTTGTATCATATGTAGTCGTTGTAGAATAAGATTTTACTATCTTATCTATTTTAGTTAAGCTTACACCATATCCACCATATGAGCTACCGTTTTGCCAATATCGTCCATAGAACGACAATCCTAAAACAATTTTTCCTTTGTCGACATATTTAAGAGCATATGTTATAGATTTTTCTACAAAGTCGATGCTTGCAACAGCACCACTACTACCGTTTTCGTAATGTTCGTCATACGCCATTATCATTAAATAATCTGCATATTTTGCTAAGGCTTCATAATCATAAGAGCCTTGCCAGCCCTTGCTTATTCCATAAGGATTTGCAGCAACCGCTACTGATATAGATTTATCGCTAGGCAATTTTTCTCTTAATAATTTTACAAACTCGCTATACGATTTTCTATCTTGTTCATTTAAGTTTTCTATGTCAACATTTATTCCATCTAAATTATATGTATTAATGGTACTTACTATTTGGTCTACTAATGAGTCCATATTTTTAAGTGCATTTCTTCCTTTTGCTCTATCCCAATGATTGCTCAAAAAAGGAACTACTTTTACACCTTTTGAATGCATTTCATTTACAAAATTTACATCTACTTTATTTAACTTTAAACTGCCATCATCGTATAAGTCAAAATAGCTTGGCGAAACTTCGCTAAGAGCTCCATTCGTTCTTTCAACTAACGAAACATAATCATAATTTCCATATAGATATGACATGTTAAACCTATTTGCACCTAAAGTAATATTATAAATTATTAAAACAAAAACTACTGCTCCACTACATATACCAATTACACGCTTAGTCATCTAACCATCCCCTTAAGAAAATTGTACATTGGTATTCTTAGCTTCTCAATGCAAAATGATTTACAAAAAAGCCAAGTGTTGTAGCTTTTAGAAAACTATTCCACTTGGCAAAATATTAAAATTAATCAAAGTTAATTCCAGTAGATACATTATATACATTTTTATATCCTTTTTCCGCAAGAATCTGGCAAGCAGCTGTACTTCTATCGCCAGTGGAACAATACACTATTATTCTTTCGTTCCTGTTACTAATAAATTTTCGTATATCTCTTTTTATATTAACTACTGGAATATTAATACTATTTCGTAAATTATTTTTTATATATTCATCCTTATCTCTTACATCTATTATAACTACTCTTGTTGTGCTAATTAATTTTTTAGCTTCCGCAATAGAAATGTTTTGGCATGTTCCTCTTTTCATAAGAATCAACTCCATATTAAAGTATATGCCAAAAACTTAAAATATGTCCTATAAGATTTTTATCATTTCACTTGCATCTTTTTTCATAGCAATCTCATTTATGTTTAAAATCTCAAATTTAGCTGTTTTATCGCCAAACTTAATTTCAACCACATCTCCTACTTTAACCTCAAGCCCTGCCTTTGCAACCTTGCCATTTACCAAAACTCTACCTGCATCACAAGCTTCATTTGCAACAGTTCTTCTCTTTATAACTCTACTCACCTTTAAAAACTTATCTAATCTCATAAAAAAAATCCTTTCGTAAAAATATAATTTATTATACACTTGTTTTTTATAAAATGCAAAAAAATAGACGGCTATTTGCCGTCTACTCTCACCTTACAAAGACTTATCTTTTATTTACTAAATCTTTTAAAGCTTTACCAGCTTTGAATACTGGAGCTTTTGAAGCAGGTATTTTGATTTCTTCTTTAGTTTGTGGATTTCTACCCTTTCTAGCAGCTCTCTTTCTAACTTCGAAAGAACCAAATCCAACTAATTGTACTTTGTCTCCTTTTTTAAGCGCTGTTTCAACTGCACCAACAAATGCATTTAATGCAGCTTCTGCAGATTTTTTAGATAATTCAGCTTCTTCAGCTATTTTTGCGATTAAATCAGCTTTGTTCATATTACTCTTTACCTCCTATAAGATTTTCATGTGATATAGTCTTTGCTATACCTTTATACTATATTATTTCTACATTTGTTTTTTTAATCCTGCTATTTTCTCATGTTTTTTTATAATTTTTTTCGAAAAATGTTGATTTATCAACGATTTTTGAAATTATGTCTACTGTATCTTGCTTTACTCTAAGCTTTGACAAGTTTTATTTTTTGTAAAAACGCATATATTTTATCTCCAAATGGTAACATATGATAGTCTTCTCTTTCAAATACTCTTAAGGCTATAAGTGAAAAAGCATATACTAAAACTGCTACAATAATTGCTCCAACAGTTGCTATTCTTGAGCTTCCAAGTAATATTGCAAAAAGTTTTTGTGATAGAACTGCACTTATAGCCATGATTATAGTTGCTATTATTGGTTTTATTACTGATTGATTTAATTTTATGTCTAGCTTTATATTTTTTCTAAGCACAGAATAATTAATTATCGAAGCTACTATATGACAAGCAACAGAACCTATTGCTGCTCCGTTTATACCAATTTCAGGTATTCTTATTAATACAAGATTTAGTATTAATTTAGTTAATGCACCACAACCAAGGCTAATTGCTGGCACAAATATTTTTCCAATGCCTTGAAGCGCCCCATTCATCGTCTGATTTAATACTGTAAATATTACTGTAAATGAACTTATCTGTAGTAGTAGTGGTGCTTCTGCTGCAATTGCATTAGGAAATAATAGTTGTAGTATAGGCTCTGCAAGCACACATAGTCCTATTGCACATGGAAGACCAATAAGTATTGTAGTTCTAAGCGAAAAAGATACTCTACGAGTTACTGTCTTTTTATCTCCAAGTGCCATTGCTTCTGATACTGCTGGCACAAGTGCAGTTGCAAATGCGATATTTAATGAAAGTGGCAAACCTATAAGCATATCTACTTTCCCTGAAAGTATTCCATAAAGTCTAGTTGCTTCTGTGACAATTAAATCTGCCGCTAATTTCCCCTCTTTTTCAAAAGCTGCTACTAATCCATTTATTACTGTAAAAGTGTCTACATTTCTATTAATAGCCGAAACTATTGAAGCAAGCGACATTGGTATAGATAAAAACAAAATTGTTTTTATCATCTTTTTTAAACTTTCTGGCTTATATTCTTCTTTTGAAGCATTGATGTTACCCCATATATCTTTTTTTCTTCTAGTATAAAATGCATATAAATATACAAAACCTATTGCAGCAGAAATAGTAGATGCCAAGTTTGCTCCTGCTGCCATTGTAGCGGTTACATTCTCTTCTGTTATATTAAATGTTTCTGCAAGTGATGCAGGATTTGTTGTAAATATAAAATATATTCCTATAACAATTCCTATTGTAAGTAAACTCTTAAATAGCTGTTCTAGCATTTGCGAATTAGAAGTAGCCTTCATGTTATACATGCCATTGAAATATCCTCTTATAACAGCAGATATCGCAACAAAGAAAATCGATGGTGAAAGAGCCACTAAAACACCTTCTACTGCTGGATTTCCTATTAATGTTGTTGCTATGTATTTTGCTCCAAAAAATAATATTGAAGTTCCAATTAAGCCTATGCATGCAAATAGTCCAAATGAGACCTTAAAAATGCGGTGTGCTTCTTTATATTTTCCAAGTGCAATTCTTTCCGAAGTAAGCTTTGCTATTGCACCTGGCACACCAGTCGTTGCCATTGAAAGAAGCAACATATATATTTGAAAGCCTGCACCATATAAGCCATTTCCCTCATCTCCAAAATACTCTATGTTTGTAATTACTAATCGATATAATAACCCTAAAACTTTTATTATTATTTGGGCAAACATTATCGTAATTACACCTGCCATAAAAGTTTGTTTTTTGTTTGTAGTCTTTTCCATTATTCCTCCTTGTTTTTCTCTTAATTTGTTGGTAGCTCTATTTATATTGATTATATTTAAAATAAAAAACAATATAATCTAATTATACTATACTAGATTATATTGTTTTTATTACAAATAAGCAATATTTATTCTTCCATTTGTTTACCTAAAAAACCTGCAGCTGATTGTGCCACTTTTAATTCGACATCATTCATTTTTTTATTTGGCTCAGTAGAAAGAAGCATAACTGTGCCGATAGTATCACCTTCTGCAATAATCGGCCAAATTACTTGTGAAGTATATTTTTTATCGTCTGAATCTGTTAATAAAACGGGTAAATGTTTTTCATCTTGATTTTTGGCAGACCATGTAACCCTGTCTTCCATTAATCTTTCAATTTCACTACTAACACTTTTTTCAAGATACTCTTTTTTTGGTGCACCTGCCACAGCAATTATTGTATCTTTATCACTAATGCAAGCTATGTGACCAGTCGTTTTCGCTAATGTTTCCGCATATTGTGAAGCAAACTCACTAAGCTCACCAATTGGCGAATACTTTTTTAATATAATTTCGCCTTCTTTATCAGTAAAAATTTCTAGTGGATCACCTTCTCTTATTCTAAGTGTTTTTCTTATCTCTTTTGGAATAACTATTCTTCCTAAATCATCAATTCTTCTGACAACACCTGTTGCTTTCAAATTTCTCCCTCCTTTTTTTACATCTTACGCTTATTATTGATTTTTTAGGAAAAATTTATACATTTTTTTTGCAAAATTTATTTAATACCGCACATTTCGTGCTTTGGCTCTTGGGAAAAATGCGACAAAATATCCAGTTTTACGGCTGGATAAAATACGACATGAACTTATATTTTTTATTCATCTAACATTAATTTACTCTTTTTATTTTTTAACCTTTTTAATTGTTCTTTTTCAATTTGCTTAATACTTTTTTCTGGTCTTGGTAAATCTTCAGGCATTGTCCCTCCAATATCTTCTATTGCTTTTCTTACTTTAAACCCAACTTCGTAATGTGTAGTTGTTGCTTTACTGCAACTATTTATATTATCTTTTTTCAATTTTTCTTCGGTTTGTGATATTCTAAATAAGTTAGCAATTAGCTCTGTACTTCCCATAAAATCAAGTATTTTTTGATTATCTTTTAAGTTTTTCCTTTTATGAATATCCTCTACGGTCAAGCCTCCATATAACCCCATATATCCAGCATTTTGAAATTCTGCATATTCTTCATTTGTTATTACACCTGCATTATGTGCTGCTTCTAATAACATTTGATTCCATTGTTTTATATCACCACGAATTACCAATCTTTTATTATCCTCATCTAATTGATTAAAATAATCTGCCACTTCTTGTCTTCGTGTTTGAATTGCAAAATAAGTCTGCCCTAATGCAATAACTTCTTTTCTCGGATCTCCATTTTGTACTATTAAATAGCAAGCATACCTTGACAATTCATAATCGATTACTTTTTTCTGTGTTGCACCCGCTTCAACGATTTTGCTGACCTCAGCAAAATCGTCATCTATATTTTTTCCACTATTTTTACATGCAAGTTTTGCCCTATCAATTACCTTAGAAAAATTCCTCCATTGCACATATTGCAAAACTTCACTTAACTCTCTCGCATTCCAATATTCTGTTCCATCTTCTCTAATCCTTTTTATTTCTTCAAAACTTTTATATTCTTCTGCTTGTAAATTGCTCAATATTATCATCTCCTAATTTTGTGGCTTTTATCTGAAACTATTATATCGAACATTTGTTTTTGTTGCAAGTATTTTTATTAAATTAAAAAAGTACTCATTTTACTGAGTACTTATAGTTCATATAATGGACCGATTATTATTGTGTAATCTACTGTCGCATCTTCTTTTATATCATTTTCGCTTTTGCTTATTCCTACTAGCTTTTGTATTGCTTCTAAATCTGTTATATCTTGACTATGACATATTACTCTTGATAGCTCTTTTTCGCTTGATTCGTAGTTTCCTATTTTTGATACATAATAACCGTTATTGTTTAGTAATTCCACTACTTCATTAAATATTGAGCTTTTTATTCCTGCGTTTAATACTTCTATTTTTATTTTGTCTGTTTTGTTTCCAACTTCATTTTCTTCACTTACTACTGCATTTACTTCTTCTGCCTTTACATTTTTAAAGAATAATCTTTGTATTGTTTCTTCTGCTTTTTCTTCATTTACAAAATAATACGATAAACCATTTTCTGCATATCCGCCTACGCCTGGCAATGTTTCTATTGTTATTCTATCTGTTTTAAATGTTATTATATCGTCAGTATAACCTAAAAGTATCTCTAATGTTATGTTTGTTTTTGTGTTGTCTATTACGATTTTGTACAAGTCATTTAATTTTAACAAATTTTGTGGTTCTAGCACTCTTGAAGCCATAGCTTTTATAAATTGCTGTTGTGCAGCTACTCTATCTACATCTCCGTTTCTATATCCTGTACCATCGTTATTTTTTCTAAATCTAACAAATTGTTCTGCTTGTTTTCCTGTAAGTAATTGTTTTCCTTTTTTCAAATGAATATATAAATCTTGAGCTGGGTCATCGTAGTTCATGTTTATTGGCACATCAACTTCAACTCCGCCTACTGCATCTACTGCTTGCCTTAGAGCTTTTGTATCAAAAAGCACATAATACTGAGCCTCTATACCTGTAACATCTTTTACTTTTTGCACCGTATTCATAGGTTTATAACCTGAAGCATACGCTGAATTTATTTTGCCATCAATAGTACCTGTAACTTTTGTATCTCTAGGTATTGACATTAGTGACACTTCTCTTGTGTTTGGATTGTATTGTCCAAGCATGATAAAATCTGTAAGTGCTCCATTAACACCCATAAATAGACAAGTTACATTTTCTCTAAGCTCAACATTTTCCTTTACTGTTATATTTCCATCTTCATCTATTATTTCATTTTGAGCTCTCGACCAATTTCTGTATACTACTGCTCCAACCACTCCAGCAGTGATTGTAGCTAATGTTATTACTATTATCAATAAAACTTTTAATATAACTTTCAAAGCTTTCATTTATTTTTCTCCTTTTTTCGACATATAAACGATATTATAACAGTACCTTAGACCATTTTCAACTCTGTTTTGTTTCAAAAATCAAGTTATTTGTTTCAAAAATCAAGTTATTTTCTCAAAAATTTACAACATTACTAAAAAATTAACGCTATTAGCAAGTTATATTCAAATAATACACTCGTAATAAGTGACGACTTTATATATGCAATAAGCTCTGGCATTTGTATGAAGGACGAAAGAAATGTTATAACGGCAAGCACAGTATATACTTGTATTATTCCAAGAATTATTCCTAATATTAGTCCTAAAATTTCATTTATTTGTTTTAATAATGGTATTTGCATAATTCCATCTAATATAAAGCATACTATGCCAAGTGCTAATTTAACAATAATATACACCAAAATTAAACTCATAACATTAATTATAGTGTCTACTATTTTTTGCACTACTTGTTCTTTTGCTTGATTTATAGTTTCATTTACACCAATATATTCTTTTATATTTTGTGGTAAATCTTCTAGCATATCTTCTATATCTTTGTTTTCTTCTTCATTTGTAACATCATTTATATCTTCTTCTGATGTTATATTTTCGTTTTGTTCTATTTCTTCTAATTCTTTTTTATCATCTTTACTCGAAACAGTTTGAATTAACCACTCTGATACATTTGTATTTTCTCTAATATAATTTGCAACTGGTTTATATAGTAATAGTGATAGCACTATCGCAATTATAAAAGAAAGCATTCTAAATGATGTTTTTACAAAACCTCTTTTATAGCCAAGAAATGCAACCAATGCAATGATTAACAAAACTATTAAATCAACTATATTAAACATATTATCACCAACCTATATTTCTATTAATTCAATTTTATTTCTAAAAACTAAAGCTGCTATACGCCCATTTTCATAAAGTTTAATATCTTTTAGTTGACTTCCTAAAGTATATCTTTTTATAAGCTTGCCATTAGTTGAAACAAATATAACTTCATTTCCCATGTTTAGTGCGATTGTTTTGCCTTGGGCAGATATACTTTGCGGTGCAGAACTTAATTCATATTCTTTTTCATTTTTCTCACCATATATTTTTAATTTACATTCAGAGCCAAAAATTCCAACCGCAGATTTTTGAACAACAATTATGTCTTCACTATTTTCAATTGTAGAATACACCATTTCAGAATAAGTATATGATAGATTTTCTGTAATTATATTTTCGGCATCTATTGTTGCTACTCCATCATCTTTTAAAACTAAAAGTTTATTATTTTCAGTATATTCTATATCTAAAATTAAAGAATCATTATCACTGTAAACTGTATTAAATTTTGTATCATTGTTATTATTTGATATTTCTATAACTTTTACATTCGAGGCTAATTTTATGCCATCAGTATCAACTTCTGCGACAGCTAATGTTTTATTATTATTTGAAAGTGCTACATCAACTGCATATGTTGAACCTAAAAATGTAGTACAAAGCTCATCTCCAGTTGGTTTAAGCACTCTTATTACTGATTTATAACCTGACTGCGTATATGTTATGGCAGAGTAGCCATTTTTATTTATTTCAACATCTAATAATGTCCCGGAAATTTGAGTGTTCCACACAATTTGTGCTTCTTTTAACACATAAATATTTCCTGAAGTCTTATCTCCTATTATAGTATAATCATTTGCAGAATCCGTAATCAGCTCCGAACTTACAACAGAAATACTGCCTATTTTGTTTGCACTATTTTTATATAGGTCTATACTACTTTTAGTAAGCAAAATCAAATCTTTTCCACTTGCAACTTGACTTACACTATCCAATTGAATTGTAGCAATAGAATCCGCCATTTCCCATTGTTTATTTGCAATGTACTCTTCTAACGCATCATAATTTAAATATGTAACAATTGAAATTGTAACTGCTAAAACAATCAGTATTATAATTACTTTTTTATTCATTAATTTCTCCTTCGTAAATTTACTTTTTAAATCCAAAAACAAGCATACATATTATTTGAAAAATCCCTAAATATCCAAATATAGGGAATAATGTATTCACCATTTCGGAAAAACCAATTTTAGATAATAGCACTGCAAAAACACATATCAAAATTGCTTTTAAATCATAGTGTTCTTTTCGCATTTCTAAAAAAGCATATCCACACGAAACCGCAGTTGTTATTATCGCTGTTACTATCACTAAGCAATAAAATATTTCTTGCCATTTTCCAAGTAAGCTTGCTAATTTAACATTAGGAAGTTCAAAAGCAAGAATGCTTGGGTAATATATATCTAAAATATTATATATCAAAATTCCAACTATTGAAAATATTACTGCTGATAAAATTGATATTATTATTTTTTTCTTTGTACTTAATTTATAGTCTTTAAAAGTAAGCAAAATTGGAACTAATATTATTGAATTATAACTAGCATACAAAACACTTGAAACAAGCCAATTTGCACTATAACTTTTTGCCATTAAGTATTGCTCATTAGAAATTGCATTCGGATCATATTTTGCTGTGCCAAGCATAATAATTCCTAATAATATAAAAGGCACTAATATAGTATTAAGCATTTCTAACCCTTTATATCTACACGAAAAAATTCCATAGCAAATCGTAGCACAAAGTATGCTACCAAGCCAAAATGGTAATTTAAACTGTTGTACAAAAAATGCACCACACCCAGCTACCATTATGCAAAAACATATAAACAAAAAAACTTCAACAACAAATTTCAAAAATTTATTATCAAATATTAACTCGTTATACTCTTTCACATTCTTTTTATCCATTATAAATAAAGTAATAAAAATAATAACTCCAAATAAAGTAGCAGATAATATCATGCCAAAATATCCGAAACGCACCATATCTATTAAAAAATGTAAGAATTTCTTGACCTGATGCAAAGCCAGCACCTATTAGAGTACCAATTATAATAAACACGCATTTAAAAATATAATCCATATATCCCTCCGCATTATTCATAATTATATATACTTAAAAATTCTAATATTGCACATTTAGTATATCATATTTATTTTTTCAGGTAAACATGTATAAAATTTCAGTATTTTTATCTTTGGGCTAAAATCTTGATTTTGTGAGAAATATTTGGTATGATAATGGCAAATTTAGTAGCTATCATATAGCTTAAATAGGAGGATTAATATGCTAAAACCAAATCAGCGTGCTTATTTAAGAAAAATGGCACAAACAATGACACCAATATTTCAAGTAGGTAAAAACGGAATCTCTGAAAATCAAATAGAACAATTAAATAACGCATTAGAAGCAAGAGAACTTATAAAAATACACTTATTAAATACAACACCTAATGATAAACACTCAATATCAGAAGAAATAGCTCAAAAAACTTGCTCAGAAATAGTGCACATAATAGGAAACAAACTAACAATTTACAAACGCTCAAAGAATAATCCTAAAATTGAATTACCATTATAAATCAAAATAACAACAAAAGGAGTTGCATTTTTGCAACTCCTTAATTTTTCATATGTACATTTAAAATTTCTTTTGTATTTTATGCATCATATGTATTTTATTTATTTTTCATAAGTATATTAACATTTCTTTTGTTTTTTCTCTCTTTTGTTTCTTAATATACTCTCATTAATGCCACAGCCGCTTCTGCTCTTGTTAGATTTTCATTTGGCTTTATTTCTGTTATTTCTAGCATATCTTCAATCAATTCATAGCGTGCTGCATGCACTAACAATTCTTTTTCTTCATTTGTTAAAGAATCTATATCTGTATACAAAGAGATGTCTGCCTCTCTGTATTGAGATATCCCTTTCATATTGATTTGTATTTTTGAAAGAATACAAATCATTTCAATTCTAGTAATCGGCTCTGTTACATTCTCGTCTGTATATTTGCCAACAGGTACAACATTTTGCATCTCTGCTGCCGATACATATGGGCCAGCCCAATCTGTAACTTGACATTCAGGCATTACTCCAAAATCAAATGTTTTATTAGTTGCCAAAGTCATTGCTATCTTTATAAACTCTTCTCTTGTTATATTTGAATCTGGCATAAAATTACCATCTGGATATCCCTCAATTAGTCCAATGTTTGCTGCTTTCATTATTTCCTTTGTTGCCCAATGTTGCTCGTATTTATATTCACCATTTTTATCTGTTATTGGCTTACCTTTTTGGTCCACAATTACAGTTTTCAAATCTGGAAATTCAACTACTGCAAGGCAAACAGAAGAAGCTATTATTAACATAAGTACAAATGCAATAATTCTTTTCATATCTATCCCCTCGTTAGCTTCATTGTACTTTGAAAAATATTTTTTTTCAATAGTTGTAATTGTTTTGTAATATTAATTTAATCTATGCGTAATATTAATGGGTTCCACCTATTTCATAATCATTATTAGCTCTTACATTTGCTTCGTATATTACAAAATTACCAACACCGTTTATCGTAGTTTCTACACCATTTGGCAATGTTATTTTAGAAACCGCATTTTCTTTTTGCCATTGAGTGTTAATATCCGGCTTTGAATATGATAAATATTGCCAAGTCTTATAATTTGTTTCTACTTCAAATTGAACTACTATATATCCGTTTTTCAAAAACACTTTATTTGAATCAGTCACTCCTGCCGGAAGTTTTGTACCTTTTGGTGTTGCAAGTGTACTTGCGGGCAATTTGTACTCACCTGCCCATGTGCCAACATAATCTTCATATGAAGCTTCACCTAAAACCTTATTTTCATCAAGTTTTACATATTTTTTTGTAGTTGTATGATAATACAAATCTACTTCTTGCACTTTTCCAGTTGTTTTATCTACAAAATAATATTTAGGTTTCAACACAATTTCACTACTCTTTAATCCTAATGTCTTCACATTAAAAGATACCGAATAGCCAAGTTTTAATGCATATTGATATTTAGAATTAATTTGACCAGCTTGCCCAACGGGTTGCTCTTTTACAGCCAAATCTTCTTTTAACTTCCAAGCAGGGTCTGTTGTATTAGTTATCGTCAAATCGTATAATCTTCCAATGACTTCAACAAATATTTTATTTGTTGCAACATAATTTTCTATATTAGTATTTGCCTTTTCTTGTGAATGCTTTAACTTTTCGTCATTATTAGCATTCTCTGCAATCACTCTGGTTTCAATATAATATTCATTTCCACTTGAATCATATGCACCTTCTTTTGCAGATTTTGAAAGTAAAAATTCAAATTTTTCTTCTTTTACAGGAAGTGTATACCATGTGTTAGCTTTAATCAGCTCTTTTTTAGTCCCACTAATTATATAAACATCAAACGGAAATTTAATTTGCTTTAATTTTGCATATGAATTTTTTAGTACGCCTTGGCTTGCATTATACACTCTGCTTCCATACCCTTTTGAATTTATGTGAGTACCCGAATTTGAAATTTTAATAGTAAACTTTTCATTTAATACTAATGCCTTTGCTGTTATTCCGTTGCTATTTACTGCAAGATTGCCAATCTTTTGATTTTTAGATAATGCCTCACTATTGTCTAAGCTTGTGTTATTTACAACCGGAGTATGTACAGTAATCGCATTTGGTGTAATAGTTTTTTCTATATTTTCAATCGATGTACCATTTATATTTTTGATTTTCTTATATATTACTTTTCCCGTACTTTCATAAATGCCATTTTCATTTTTAGCAGAAATTGTATATCCATCTTTATAGAAAACTTTTTCTGCCATAATAGATGGAACAATTTTGTTAGGCGATGCCGTACTTTGAACTTGCCACTCGCTACTCGTTATCACTTGACCATCAATAATAAGCTCATCATTTCTAACATTTGCTAAACTTACAGCTTCACTTCTAGCATATTCTTCACTACCTACAACATTTTTTACATACTTCATATCAGAAACTTCAAGAGTAGGTAATGTTATTGTTTTGTCCATATCTTTATCATAAGAAATATATGATGTTGGTACAGTATACTTTATTGTAGGCGATACATCTTTCGTCGCATTTAATGTAACAGTTTCGCCCGGCAATACTTTATTAGTTATCTCAGCCGAATCTGCTTTATACACTTCTAAATAATTTAACTTATAATATGTTGCCGAAACTGGCACTTCATAAACAGTTGTTACATTTTTAGTTTCGCCATTACAAATATACGGTTGCACAAAAGTAACTTTAGAAATTGAAATATCTGTTATTTTATTAAAACTATATCTTAATATATAATTATAAACTCTTACGCTTGCATACAAATTCTCACTAGTAGGTATCGCAGTTTCTGTGTCATATTTTTCTTTATTTATAATATTAGAACCAAGCTTTGCAATTTCACTACTTGATAGACTATCTGGAATTGCATCCATAATTTCATAATTATATGTTTCTCCAGTTTTAGGTGCGTAATATAGCTCAATTACATAATCCGTACTGTAATTAATATTTGAAATATCAATGCTTAAACTATATTGAGTAGTACCAGATTTAGCTATATATTTTCCGCCCATATATGCACCAGTATTTTCATAATCTTTATAATTATTTAAATTTAAAGATGTAATCTTACTCGGAATATTTTCCATGCCATATTTAAGCTCGCTTGTCCCCTTCATAAGTTCGCCAGTCGAAATATCAATATGTCTAACAATTACATTTACTTTCACTTCTTTATATTTATAATAAAATATCAAATTTCTACTATCACCGTTCCACGGCACAGTAACTGCATACTGATTTTCAGACGACACATTTACTCTATTGCCATCTAGTGAATATCCAGTAAGTTCTAATATTGGATACTTGTTATATACATCTAAAGAAAATGCAATATTTGATGGTCTATTCATGTTAGTTTTTAAAGTAAGTTCATTATCTACAATCTCTTTATTAGTACTTTCAAGAATATGTTTTACTGAAAGCTCTGGTACAGAATAATAAAAAGTTATTGTAACATCACTAGAAGCAGCAGGAACTTTTACAATATATTGAGATGAGCTAGTCGCAGTTACTTCAGCATTATTATCTATTTTATAAGAAACATTAATATAGTTTTTGTAATTTGTATTGTCCCCAGCCGGAAGCGAATATGCACAAACCGTTCCACCGTTAAACTTAACTTCTTTTGTATATTCTTTGTCTACAATTTCTTTTCCGGTAGTTATATCAATATGTTTTATCGTTAACACACTATCATTTTGATTAGTTGCCGAATCATCCGATGACGATGAGCCTTTTACATATCTTCTATCACTACCAACTCTCACACCATTTACCGAAACACTAAAAATATATTTTCCAGCACTAGGTGTAGTAATCCAAACACTTTTAGCACCTTTTACCGTACTTGTATAAGAATCTCTTGTATCCATCGCTTTACCATTTTTATAATACGGTGGAAATACCGCTTTTATAATATCGTCGCTTGGAATATTATCCCCCCAATGATATGCTGCATTTCTAGCAACATATCTTGTAGAAGTTCCTGTAACTGTCATTAATCCACCCGTAGAATTATATGGTACTGCATTAAAAGTTACTTTTATGTTTCCGGTTATGTAGGTAGGTTTGTCATATGGAACGGCTCTATATCCTGTTTTAAATGTAAGATCTGGACTAATACTTTCAATAATTAGTATCTTAGAACAAACAATACATTTATAAGAGCCACCATCTAATTTAAACCAATGCCCATTCATCTCCTTGCCACATCTTGTGCATGTGTGATTACTATCAAAGCTATGTCCCAACGCACTTTGACTTTCAGTTTTTATGGTAGTTTTTCCACTAAGCCTGCACACATAGCACCTATAAGTATTAACTCCTGACTTTGTACAAGTAGCAGTAGTTCCAATCTTCGCCATAGAAATATTTCTAGAATGCAATGTACAATACTGAGTTGCTTCAACTTCACTTAGCAAAGAAAAACAGCCAAAGCAAAATAAAATAATAACAAATAAAGGAATAAACTTTTTCATTTTTATACCTCCTGCTTAATAAGTCTATCAATAATAGTAGCCGCTTCTGCTCTGTTCATTTCTGCTTTTGGTCTAAAAGTACCATTCGGATTACCAACTACAAGACCTCTACTATACGCATGAATAAGCAAAGTTCTCTCTTTTCCAACAACGCCATACACATCAGAAAAATCAAGTGTTTTTGAGCTATCAAAATCACTATTATTTAAAATCATATCCGCCATTGAAACAATGCAAACCATATCAATTCTAGTTATATAATTATTAACATTATTAGAATTAATCTCTCCTTCTTCAATAATGCCATAAAGTTCAGCAAGCTTTATGTAAGGAGCTGCCCAATGCTCAAAATCACAAGTAACACTTTCACTATCAACTTCCCCATTTAAAAAACTTGCCATTACAAGTTTAACAAACTCTCCGTAAGTAACACTTTTTAGCGGTTTATAAGTGCCGTCATCATACCCATTAATAACATTCTTAGAAGCAAGCTTATAAATAACCTCCGCCCCCCAATACGAATCACTTACATCACTAAACCTAATAGTTGTAGCAAAACAACTAGTCCCTAACAAAACAAAACATAAAATCAAAACACAAATTTTTTTCATAAAAAAAGCACCTCCATGTCTTACTTAACATAATTATAATATGTTTTAAAAAGTAAAACCATGGAAATGCTTGG
>CAZRQF010000016.1:0-21246 GCA_964602275.1 uncultured Eubacteriales bacterium | reverse complement strand
TATACGGCGGATTAACCGTTATTGCATCCACAGAGCCTGCCGGAATTTTATCTTTTAAATTTTTCAAATCACAATTCAAAATTGTTACTCTATCTTGTATGTTATTCATTTCTATACTTCTTTTTGCCATTTTGGCAACATTTTCTTGTATCTCCACGCCCACAATGCTTTTAGCTTCTGTTTTTCCACTAAGTAGTATTGCTATAATGCCATTTCCTGTACACAAATCAACAACATATGCATCTTTTTTTATTTCTTTCGAAAAATCAGATAGTAATACAGCATCTATTCCAAAACAAAAATCTTTTTCATTTTGAATTATTTTTAAATTTTTGTATTGTAAATCATCTATTCTTTCATTTTTTTCTAGTTCCATTTTTTCTTCCTTTTCATATTATATATTAGGTGATATTTATGCATGATTTTTTTGCTAACCTTTGCTGCTCTTTTAGAGAGATTGAATGTCTATTAAATTCCATTTGCACGGTAGGCCAAATGAAATATGTTATTAGCTTTTTTAAAAAGTTTTCAAACAAACGATAAAAGGACACTCCCACAATTATATTTAAATTAGGATGTCCTTTTTCATTTGCATACTATTAAAATTAATTGCGTTCTGGCGCATTTACAGGACATACTGCCTCACAAGTTCCACATTCAATACATTGACTTGGATCAATTTCGTATGTACTTGTTCCCTCTTTTATGCACGATACTGGACAATTTACAGCACATGCTCCACATTTAATACAAGCATCTGTTATTTTATAAGCCATTTAGTTCACCTCCCTTAAATATCGTCTGTTCTCTTAAAACCTTCTTCTAACTGCTTTAATTCTGCCATATTAACATCTTCATCTTGTTCTCTCTTTTTAGTGTTTTTTAATATTTCTATATCTTTCAATTCATATGATTTTTTTATTATATCATCTTTATCTGTAATTTTCACTTTTACAATTTCCTTTAATACTTCCACACTTTCAACAACACCTTTACCATCTGGTGTCATTACTAGTGCACCCGTATTTGGAAGTCTTTTTAGCTTTTCCTCGTAAACTTCTTGTTCATGTTTTAAGCAACACATAAGCCTACCGCATACTCCAGATATTTTTGTTGGATTTAACGAAAGTCCTTGCTCTTTTGCCATTTTTATTGAAACTGGGTTCAAATCACTCAAATGACTACAACAACAAAGCTCTCTTCCACATTGACCATATCCGCCAAGCATTTTTACTTCATCTCTAACTCCAATTTGTCTAAGCTCTATTCTTGTTTTATATATAGCTGCTAAGTCTTTTACAAGCTCTCTAAAGTCAATTCGGCCATCAGCTGTAAAATAAAATAATAGCTTAGTTGTATCAAATGTATATTCTACATCTATAAGTTTCATATCTAGTCCGTGCTTTTTTATTTTTTCTTCACAAACTTTATACGCTTCTTGAGCTTTCTTCTCATTTTCTTTATACACTTTTTCATCGTGTTCGTTTGCTATTCTTATAACTTTTTTTAGTGCAGCTACTAATTTATCTTCATCTACACTTTTATTCTCAATAGCAACTTCGCCAAGCTCTAACCCTCTTGCAGTTTCAACTATTACATTTTGTCCTTTTTTTACTTTAAACCCATTAGGGTCAAAAAAATATATTTTCCCTACCGTTTTAAATTTTACTCCTACTATTTCTTGCACGATAAAATTCCTCCAAAATTTTTATTCAAATTTCCCATAGCCTAAGCATCATATGGTCTAATGCAATATCAAAATTAGCATTTCTTTTTAAGTTTTCTTTACACTCTTCAATAATTTCAATTTGATTTACTTTCTTTTCATAGTCTTCGCTAATTTCGTCAAAATATTTTAGCATTAATATTTCTAAGATTTCTTGTATATCTTCCTTATATTCTTTTAACTTAGTTATTGTTTTATTTAAGCTTAATAAATCTTTTACTTTCAATGCCTCATAAATTTTTATAATGTCTTGCACATAATTTTTTTCTTTTAATTCTTCAACTTTCCCAATACTACCACGAGATAACTTTATTATCTCTTCGTCTATATCTTCATTTTTATAAAACTCTTTAATTTGCTCTTCTGATAATGGCAAAAACTTAAATGATGTACACCTAGACTTTATCGTTGTAATTAATTTTTCTTTATCAGAAGTAACAATTATTATTACAGCATACTTTGGTGGTTCTTCTAATACTTTTAAAAGTGCATTTTGTGCCGGCTCATTCATAAGCTCGCCATCTCGTATGATAAAAACTTTTTTTTCTGTGTCAGTTGGCTTTAAAATTATCTTTTCGCCAAGCTCTCTTATTTTTGCAATTTTTATCATGCCATCTTCAGGTTGTATTATATTAACAGATGAAGCAACTTCTTCTAAATTATTTGCATTTAAAATTCTAGCTGCTATCTTTTTTGCAACTAAAAATTTACCAATTCCACCTTGCCCCTCAAAAATATATGCGTGGCTTAACTTATTATTTTGTATTAACTGATTTAATTGTTCTATTTGTACATCATGTCCTATAATTTTTTCCATTATATTCCGCCCTATTTATCTATTTTTCCAAATTTATTTAAAGGCCATATTCTATAAGTTACTCTACCTTCTACTTTATCAAGAGGTATGCATCCAAACACTCTACAATCAACAGAACCTTCTCTATTATCTCCCATAGCAAATATGTATCCATCTGGTACTACAATATCATAAAACTCTCCATTTGCAGGTGTTTTAAGTCCATCTACCAAATATGTTTCATCTAATTTTTCGCCATTTAAATATACATTGCCATTTTCTATTAGCACATGATCACCTGCAACACCAATTACTCTTTTTATGTAGCTTACCTTGTCTAATTCTAACACTTCGTGTGCGAAAAATCTCCATACACCATTAATTTTATTATAATAAGCCGTACCATTTTCATAATCGACTGCATCTGGTCTTTCAAAAGTTATTATATCGCCTCTTTTAATTTCTGCATTAAAAGTTCTTACAAACCTACTTATCCAAACTCTTTCGCCATCTAAAATTGTTGGAGTCATAGAGCCTTGCTTTACAAGGGTTGGCGTAAAAACAAAATATTTTATTAAAAGAGCTGCAACAACTGCTGCCAATATACTTAAAATCCATTCCATAGTTTCTCTTGCAAATGACTTCTTTGGTTTTTGTGTGTTTTCCATTTACATTAAACTCCTTTCCAAAACATTTTTATTATATAATAATTTGTTAATTATTTCAATTGTTTATTCTTTATTACATGGTATTTTCATAATTACTTCCGTGCCTTTTCCAACTTCACTATTCATAACGATGCTTCCACCATTTGCTTCTATAATTTCCTTAGAAATTGGAAGTCCCAATCCTGTGCCTCCAAGCTCTCTTGACCTTGCTTTATCAACTCTATAAAATCTTTCAAAGACTCTCGGCAAATCTTCTTTTGGTATTCCTATTCCATTATCTATTACTTTTATATATGCATCATTATGCACCGCACCGACATACACTTTTATGTTTCCATTTTCGCCCGTATATTTTATGCTGTTTGTTACTATATTTGTTACTACTCGCTCAATTCCATCTCTATCTGCATAAACATTTGGTACATTTGCAGTAACAAAGCAATCTAAAATTTGATTTTTGTTTTCCGCTTGTATTTTATGTTTTTCACAAACTTGCTTTACAAGTTCTGGTAGGTCAAACCAAATTTTATTCCATGCAACTTTTTTGTAATCAAATTTTGTAAGTTGCAATAAATCACTTACAAGTCTAGTCATCCTATTTGCTTCTGTTAAAATTACATTTAAAAATTTTGTTTTACTTTCAGTGTCCAAATCTTGATCTAACAATGTTTCAGAATAAGTTTTTATCGATGTAAGAGGTGTTTTTAATTCATGCGAAACATTTGCAACAAACTCTTTTCTCATCTCATCTAGTTTAGCCTGCTCTGTTATATCTTGAATTACAACTATGATACCTCCAGCTCTTTCTTGCTCATCTCTATATGGTGCGAAAAACATATTAACATATGAATCTCCCAAATTTACCATTTGCTCAGATGATGTCCAATCTTCAAGATATATTATTTTTTCCATGTTTATATCTATCTTATATTTTTTAAAAATTGTTTCAAAAGATTCATCACCATTTATTCTTAACATTTTTTTTGCTGCCAAATTAGCATGTATCATGTCGCCATTTAAATTAAATGCTAATACGCCATCTGTTAAATGTAGCAAAATTGTTTCTAGTTTATTTTTTTCACTATAAATCTCATTTAAATTATTTCTTATTTGCGAAGTCATAATATTAAAGCTTTCAATAAGCCTTGATATTTCGTATCCTGCACTTTTTTTATCTGCTAATTCAAGCTGCTCGTCTATATCGCCATCTGCAATCATTTTTGCTTTTTGAGTAATACTTTCTATTGGCTTAATTATATTTGAAGCAAATAATGCTGAAATTACAATTGCTATAAAAGCTACAACCACAATACTCATAACATATAATAGCAACACTTCTTTTAATTGTTTATTTATATAATCTTTACTTTGTTTAATCAAAATTATATATTCAATATTATTATTTTCTTCGTTTGCAATATTACTTTCTATAACATATGCAAAATAATATTCATCTTCTTTTGAACTATTATAGATTGCATAATTGTTTCCACTTATTATAGCGTTGTCAACGCAGTCAATTGCTTCTTTGGTAATGTCATCATTTCTACTTGTAAAAATAATATCTTTTTCGCTATCTAGTATGACACCCGCTCTGCTTATATTGTTAAGTGAAAAATATATACTAAAATTATTATAAATTTTTTTCAAATTTTCTCTTTGTAATTCTTCTTTGTTGACTCCTTCATATTGCAAATCACTTTCATTTATTGTGCTTATATTTACTCCAAAGCTCGATATTGTATTTAACATTTCTTCTACGAACCCTCTATAATAAATCTGCTCCATTTTAACCATTGAAAAAGAGGCAACTATCATTATTACTATTGATATAAATAAAAACATAAGCAATATTATTTTTGACTGTAAACTTTTAAAAAACATTTTAAAATCCTTTCTACTTTTAGCACCAAAATATTTTATATAAAAACAGGCGACCCTAAGGTCGCCCATTTTAATTTATGTCGTAGCATTAAAATAATATCCAATGCCTCGTTTTGTTGCTAAGAATTCTGGAACACTTGGGTTTGTTTCAATCTTTTCTCTGATTCTTCTTACAGTTACATCTACCGTTCTTACATCACCAAAATACTCATATCCCCATACTTTTTCAAGTAACTCTTCTCTTGAAAACACTTGTCCTTTTTGCGTAGCTAAAAATTTTAATAACTCAAACTCTCTAAGTGTAAGTTCAACACTTTTTTCTCCAACTTTTACTTCATATCTATCAGTATCTAATGAAAGCGTACCAAACTGTAATGTATGTGATGGAACATTTGCAATAGTAGCTTCTTTGTCCATTTCAAAAGCATAACTCTTTCTAAGATTTGCCTTTACTCTTGCCATAACTTCTCTTACACTAAATGGCTTAGTAATGTAATCATCTGCTCCTAATTCCAAACCAATTATCTTATCCACAACATCTTCTTTTGCTGTAACCATTATTATAGGTACATTAGATTTTTGCCTTATCTCTTTGCAAACAGAAAATCCATCTTTCTTTGGAAGCATAACATCTAGCAATACCAAATCTGGTTTTTCCCTTTCAACAGATAAAACAGCTTCTTCTCCATCATACGCTTGTGCTGTTTCATATCCTTCTCTAATCAAATTGTGATTAAGTATATCAACAATTGCTTTCTCGTCATCCACTATTAGAACTTTCTTACTCATTTTCAAAAACACACCCTTCCTTACGGATACACACATTTTGTACAATTCAATTATCTATTATTAGCTCAAAAAAGTCAATGTAAAAAAATACAAATTTTAAAATAGTAGCATTTTTTATATCTACTTTTTAGTATAATAAAAACGAACCTAAAATATTAAACATTCTTGTTTAAATATTTTAGGTTCTTATAAACACTTTTAAATTTTTATGTATTATAGAAAATCTTCTGGATTTAAATGTTTACCTTCATATCTTACTTCCAAATGTACATGAGGACCTGTTGATCTTCCTGTACTACCTACATAAGCAATTACATCACCCTTTTTAACTTCTGTTCCAACTGTAACTGCAAACTTACTACAATGTGCATATCTTGTTTCATAATTACCGGCATGTTGTATCTTTACTAAATATCCATAATTTCCTGACCATTGTGCACATGTAACAACACCATCTTCTGCTGCATATATTGGAGTACCAAGTGATATTCCAAAATCTAATCCAGTATGATATTCTTGACCATTTCTTCTCCAACCATATCTTGATGTGATAACGCCACCATTTACTGGTTTACCAAAGTCTAACTCTTTTGTAGATTCTAATAATGAATTTAATACTTCTTGCGAAACTTTTGTTGCTGCGGCATATTGTGTAGTTTTTCTAACAACTGCATCATTTTCTGCCTTTATAGGTTTAACTATGCTTGCAACTGTAACTTCAAAATCATCTTCTGTTATTGCTTCATACTCTTGTTCATATTTTTCAGAAACTCTAACTGTAGCTTGTTTTGTATAATCTTCTTGTGCTTCCATTACTTCATCAACTACTTTTTGTGCAAGTTCCATATTATCAGCTAAACATACTTGTTCACCATTAACTTCAATTGCATATACTCTATAATATACATCGCAAGAATCTTTAAGCTCTGTAATTATTTTTTCATCTTCTGTTTGTACATCTTTTTTAGCAAGTTTTAAACTATAACTTGGTTTTTCTTCCATCAAAACATAACCTACATTATCGCTATCACCATCTTGTAAAAATTTATTTATAGTGTCTTGAAGTTTTGACTTACTTGAAGCATATCCCATATCTGCACCATTTAACGAAACCTTGTAAACTGGCTTATATGATGCTAGAAGTAATGCAATCATTAACGAAGAAGCAACAAGCATGGCTAAAACTATTTTCATAGAAATATTCATTGCTAATTTTGTTCTACTCGAAATTCTCAGCAAAATTCCATCTCCTTTTTTATTTGTGTTTACAAACTATTTACATTTTACTATATTCTTAAAAATCTAGCAACAAAATTTACGCTTTTTAAAGTTAATTTTTTATTATTTATTCTACATTTTCACATTTTTGCATATTTTTTCTTATTTTCTTAACATTTTTCTAACATTTTCATGTAACTTTTATAGCATTTTAAAGCAATTTAAAGATTTTTGAAGATTATCATATGTTTTTTGCATTTAAGATTAATTTAATTTTAATTTTTGCCAGTAAGCATGTTATACATTCTTAAAATGTCTTTATATTCATATGCTTTTCCTAAATTTTCTCTTTGAATTCCGTCAAGTAGATAGTATTTTTCATTATCTAAGTCTACTACATAAACTTTACCCTCAATTATTTTTTCTAGTTCAAAGTTTTTTTGATTTTCTTGTGTAACAGTATATGTCCTGTCCGATAAATCTGCTACATTTGTAAGACCGAGCCTTTTGTAGTAACTTTGTTTTTCTTCTGCATCTAGTGGTATTCCAAAAAGTTCTCTTTCTACATAAGTTTCTGGATTTATTTCCATAAGTAGCACCGTCTGCTCAACTGCTTTTTTTACTTCTTTTAAACTTTCATATTCTTTTGCAATTGTCGCTTCTGTTGTAACATTTCCTCCTTGAAAAACCGCAAATGATGCAATAATTAGCATTACAACGATTGTTATAACGAGTTGAATTAGCGTTACACCTTTTTTATTCATATTATATCGCCCCACTCTTTATAATTTTTTCAATATCCTCATAAGTTTCAATTTTGTAATCGCCTATCGTAACACTTTCTTCTAGTTTTATATCTCCTGTTTCATAATTAACCAAATATGTTCTTTTTAGTTCATCTAAGCTCAAATTTTTTATTATTTCTTCTGAATATTCTAGTTTTCCAATTCCATATATTTTGCACCAATCGCCCTCAACATCATTATAATATTTGTCTTTATCTATTGTATCAATTATGCCGTAATCATAATCTTGTTTTACTGATAATACGCCCGCTTTTAGTGCTCTCATTTCAGTGTATAAAAGAGTAGCTTCTGCTTGTAAATTTGTTGTTTTTGTAGAAGATATGGCAAATGCAGCAATCATTATTAATATTACGATAACTATCACAAGTTCAATCATACTTACACCTTTATTTTTTTTCATAAGTAACACCTCACTTAAAATTATACTATCATTTATGAATATTTACTGTCAATCTTTCAAAAATACAATTTTTAATCTAATATTTTTAAATCTGCAAACTTTGCCATTAATCTCTTTGTTCCAGCTTTTTCAAACAAAATTTCAATTTTCAAATCATCATCTTCTGGCTCAATGTTTGTAATTTCTCCTACTCCAAATTTTTTGTGCTGTATCGTTTGACCAACCATAAACTTATTCAAATCAACATCTTCATTTGCTGTAACCTTTTGCAAAAAGCTTTCAGCAGTTCTAAACGAAAAGGCTTTTTGCGACGCTTCATTAAAACCGCCAAAAGAAAATACCGCATTATCGATGTTACTTTCGTATCTATCATAGCTATAAAAACTATCTTCTTTGTATTCTTTCTTCTTCTTTACTTCACCGTCTAGTAAATTTTGTGGAATTTCATTTAAAAATCTAGATGGCATTGAATATGATGTGCTTCCAAATATAGTTCTTGATTTCGCACAAGTTAAAAATAAATTTTCTTTAGCTCTTGTTATACCAACATAGCATAGTCTTCTTTCTTCTTCCACTTCTTCAGCTTCGCCAATTGACTTATAGCTTGGGAATAAACCATCTTCCATTCCAACCATAAATACATTTTTAAATTCCAAACCTTTTGCCGTATGTAAAGTCATTAGTAAAACATTATCTTGTTCTTCCTCAACATTATCCAAATCTGTAACTAATGCTAAGTTCTCAAGGAAATCTACTAATGTGTTATCTGCATTTTGATTTTCAAAATCAATTACTACATTTAAAAATTCCCCAAGGTTTTCGATTCTGCCCTCTGCTTCTGTTGTTTTTTCGTTTTCTAACATTTGCATATATCCAGATTCTTTTAAAATCTTGCTTGTCAATTTTTCTATGCTAGACATATCTTCTCTCATTTTCAAAATGAAATTTGCAAAATCTTTTAAAGTAGCATTTGCTCTAGTTGCTACATATCTATCTACATCTTTGATAACATCAAACATTGAAATTCCATAACTCGTTGCAACTTCCTCAACTTTTTCAAGTGTTGTTTTTCCAATACCTCTTTTTGGCTCATTGATAATTCTCTTTAAACTTACATTATCATTTGAATTTGCAACAAGTCTTAAATATGCAATTATATCTTTTATTTCTTTTCTATCATAGAATTTTTGACCACCAACAACTTTATATGGTATGCCTTCTCTCATTAAAATTTCTTCAAATACACGAGATTGTGCGTTAGTTCTATACAATATAGTAAAATCTGCATATTTATAATATTCTTCTCGTTTTAAAGATTTTATTTGTGAAACCACATAATTTGCTTCATCATATTCATCGTGACCTTGATAAAATTTAGGCTTACTGCCTTCATCATTTTGAGTCCACAATTTTTTATCTACATTTCCTCTATTGTTTTTTATAACTGCATTTGCTACTTCAAGAATTTTTTGAGTAGACCTATAATTTTGCTCTAGCTTTATAACTTTTGTATTATTATAATTTTTTCCAAAGTTTAAAATGTTTGCAATATCTGCACCTCTAAATTTGTAGATACTTTGTTGGTCATCTCCAACAACACAAATGTTTTGGCTTATTCGTGCAAACAAATTTATAAGCATATCTTGCGATTTGTTTGTGTCTTGATACTCATCTACTAATACATACTTAAACTTATCTTGGTAATACGCCAAAACATCTTCATTTTCTTTTAGTATTTTTATAGTATGATTAATAATATCATCAAAATCAACAGCATTATTTTTTCTTAATTTTTCTTGATATAGTGCATATACTTTCGCAACCTTACCTAACCTATAATCAGAAGCATACATATTTTCATATCTTGCACAATCTATCATGTCATTTTTGGCTTTGCTAATTTCACTAAGCAAATATTTATCGCTAAACAGTTTGTCGTCTATATTTAGTTCTTTTATACATTCTTTTACAATAGTTTTTGAATCAGTAGTATCAAAAATCAAAAAGCTTCTGTCAAATCCTAATCTATCTATCTCTCTTCTTAATATTCTCACACATATTGAGTGGAAAGTTCCAACCCACATATCTTTTGCTACATCTTCACCAAGTATTTTTTCAATTCTCTCTTTCATTTCTCTTGCAGCTTTATTAGTGAAAGTTATAGCTAAAATGTTCCAAGGCTTTATATCTTTTTCCGAAATTAAATATGCTATTCTATGAGTTAAAACTCTTGTTTTTCCACTTCCTGCACCCGCTATTACTAAAAGAGGACCGTCAACATGGGTAACGGCCTCGTATTGTTCTTTATTTAATCCTTCTAATATATTTTGCATTCAAATTACTCCTTATATACTTATGTTTTAATTCAAAATAAGTATATTCTAATAAGTAATTTTTTTCAAGGCGAACATACACCTTTTTATATTATTATTTCAAATTCTTGTACTCCCTTGTTTTCTTCTAATGGTATTGTTTTTTTACTACTTCCATGCCCACTTTTATTTTTTATATTTAATTTGTATATTGTACCTTTATTTTTATATATTATTTTATATTCTCTCCACTCTTTAGGTATACACGGTTTTATTTGTATCGTGTTGTCTGTTATTACTAATCCTAATATATTTTCGACTCCTGCTTTATAACACCAACTTGCAGAACCTGTGTACCATGTCCAACCGCCCATTCCAGCCAAATTCTCCACGCTATATATATCTGCTGCTACAACATATGGTTCTACTTTATATTTTGCCGAAAGTTCTTTTGTCTTATAATGTTCCATTGGTAATATAAACTTATATAACTCAACTGCTTTTTGCGGATTTTTTAATATTGTTTCTGCAATAACTGCCCATATGGCAGCATGCGTGTATTGCCCACCATTTTCTCTCACTCCTGGTATATACGCTTTTATATACCCCGGCTCTATTTTTGTTTTGTTAAATGCTGGTGTCAATAGTTTTATTATTTTATTTTCATAGTCTATTAGCTCTTTTTCCAAACTTTCCATTGCTGTTTTCTGTTTTTCTATATCTCCCGCACCAGATATAACTGACCAACTTTGAGCGATACTGTCAATCTTACATTCATCATTTTTTATAGAGCCTAGCATTTCTCCATCTTCAAAAAAAGCTCGCCTGTACCATTTTCCATCCCACGCTTCTTTATCCAAATTTTCTTTTATAAAATTCATTTCTTTCTTATATCTATTTACTGCATCTACATCATTTTTAAATTCGCAAATTTTTATAAACTTATTTAAAATATCATATATAAAAAATCCTAGCCACACACTTTCTCCATGTATTTCGTTCATACCATCGTTCCAGTCGCCACTTCCTATTTGTGGCAATCCATGTTTTCCATATCTTAGTGATTTTTCTATTGCTCTTTTTAAGTGGTTATATATGCTTTCTTCTTCGTCGCTTTGCATAACATTTATATATGCTTCGTTTTCGTCTTCTTTTAAAAGCCTGCCGTCTACATATTTTGTTTTTATATCTAATATTTTATAATCACTCGTAACATTTATATATTCGCACGCCACATACACAAGCCATAACAAATCATCTGTATATTTCGTTCTTATTCCGTTATTTTTTTCTGGATGCCACCAATGCAGTACATCGCCTTCTTTAAATTGGTGCATAGAATGATACAAAATTTGGTTTTTTACAAGCTGAGGTTCTGTATAAATAAGTGCCAACACATCTTGTAATTGATCTCTAAAACCAAAAGCTCCACCTGATTGATAAAAAGATGCTCGTCCCCAAAGTCTACTCACCAAAGTTTGATATTTTAGCCAACCATTTAACATTATATCTATTGATTTTTCAGGTGTTTCTACATAAATATCTGTAACTTTATCCTGCCAATATTTTTTTACATTTTCAAATTCTTTTTTGTAAAAATTTATATCTGCTTCTATATATTGTTTTTTTACAACACCCACAACAAACGCTACTTCTATTTTTTCGCCCGCCTCAATTTGAATTTTAGTTTCTAGCACTTGATAACTTTCTTCTTTTTTATATGTTATTTTACTAACTTTTTTTCCTACTATTTTTATATATACTTCTTTACTCGAATAATCTTCATTATATCGATTATATATTTTCAATCTATCTTCTTCATACCTAGAAACTAAATGATTTTTAGTATATTCCAAATCAACACCAAGCACAGCTTCTACACTATATTTTAAATTTACCCATCTTACTTTTTCGGAATTATTTTTTAATGTTAATATAGAAACTTTTTCGTCTAAACTATTACTAACAAATACATCTAAATTTTGTTCATATGTTTTATTCTTCATTGAATACTTGGCATATCCAAAACCAAATGTTATATCATATTCAGAATTATAATTTTGAAAATCAGGCATTGCAGACCAATTATCGTTCTTATCATCTAAGTGTATAATTTCAGATGGTCTATCGCTTATAACATCATTAGACCATGTTGTGAGCTTATTTTCTCTACTGTTTATATACCATGTACTGCCACCACCATTTGTTGTTACTATTGTGCCAACTCTCCCATTTGTCAATATGTGACTCCATGGAACATCCGGAAATTCTTTTTCATTTACTTTTAATAAAAAGCTTTGCCCATCTTCACTAAATTGACCATATCTATCATCTATCATAACACTTCCTCCAGCAAATCAGTATGTGCATCCAAAATAAGATTACTACACGCATACAGCAAATTCATTTCGCCTTGTGATATATTAGCTATTTTTATAATATGAATTCCACCATTTACATTTAATAAATAATTAACACTTTTTCCATTTATGATTTCATATATTTTTTCATATGTGTATTGCTCATATCTACTTTTTTCTTCGTCAACTATAACTAAATCTATCTTTATATTTTTTCTGTTAAAATATTCTATTGCGTTTATTAATTCAGACACCATTTGAATTTCATCGGGACTTTTTATTTTTACTAATATTATTGGAAAATCACCAGATATTCCAAATTTCCACAAATCTTTTTGTGTTAAACTATTCTTTTCAATATTGTCTTTATAAATATTTCGTGTATTTGATTTTTCTAACACATTATACAAAATCTTATTATATAATTTAATATTTTTCATGGTGTATTCCCAAAACCTATTTTCTATTACGCTCTTAGAAATAGCGAGCTCAAATATTCTTTCAACCGTTTCACTATTTTGATACTTATTATATAATTCTTTTAGCTTTTCTATATCATGTGCCACAGCCATTACATAGTTTATCTTTATCGTTTCATTTGGCAATATTTCAAATTCTTTTTTATATGACACAGCTAAGTTTGGCGTTACTTTCGCCAAGTTATCATACTCAACTTCTGTATCTTTTATTTGTGGCATATTTATATTTCTTTTTGAACCTATTATTTTAAGTTTATCTAGCTCCACATTCATCTTATCTTTAGGTCTATTTACAACAAATGGCATTACCATACAAAAAAGTTTTTCTTCATTTTTTTGTCTTGTTCGCTTTTCAACAATACATGCACCCTCATACAAACTAGGATTTAAAAATAATTTATTAAAAGCTGGAGATACAATATCTGTATCTTTTAAACAAATAACTAAATCTGTAAAACTTATAACTTCTATTTTTTCTACATTTTCACTCAAATTTTTTATTTCTAATTGTCGTATTTCAACATTATCTTCTGGAGATACCGTTATCTTTGTTTTTGTTTCTATTTTTGAATCGTTTCTCACAAACTCAAATTTTGCAGGAGAAAAAACAGCATAATAATTATCAGGTTCTTTTATATTTGGCTCTTTTGTATTCGTCCAAAACTCTCCTGTAGATTTATTTTTAATATAAATTACATTACCAAGTTTTTGTAAATATTTATATCTTGTCAAAAGTACATCTTTATACTTACTATACCCCTCGCCATTTTTATTAAGAATTACTGCATATTTATCATTCGATAAAACATTAAGTGTATTTTCTTCTTTTATCTCTTCTTCTGAATATTCCTCATAATATTTATATTTTTGAAGTTTTATCTTTTCTTTTTTCTCCTTTGTAAACACAATATTTTCAGGCACTCTTTCTTGAAGTAATACCTGTGCAGACTGTATCTCTGGATTTTTTGAAAATCGCTTTACTAAAATATCATTATTAATATAATTATTAATCGAAGATAAAATTAACCCTTGATGATGTGCCATATATGTTTTCACGACAGCATATTCTGCATTTCCAGTTCTATTTTTAGTGTAATCCACCGCATCATAAAAGCCATACTTTCCATACGCACCAAGCTTTATAAGTTCTTTTAAATTTTTTATCACCGCATCACAATTTTTAGAAATTGTTAATACCGAACTATATGGAGATACTACAATCTCATTTTTCAATCCTCTCTTTACTCCAAGCCACGGAATACCAAAAGCCTTATATTGATAATTATAATTTAAATCTTGTATGTTAAACGCCGACTCTGATATTCCCCACGGAATATTTAATTTCTGTGCATACTTTTTTTGACTGTATATACAAAATTCGTATGTTTCATCTAAAAGTGTATAGCCATAATTTTTCATAATTATTGACGGCATAAAATATTCAAACATTGTACCCGCCCACGAAATCAATCCTTTATGATTATCCAAAGTTGTAAGCGTTCTACCCAAACTAAACCAATGCTTGTACGGTACATCTCTTTTAGCAATCGCAACAAAACTTGCCTGTCTTGCCTCAGATGCAAGCAAGTCATAATAAGAATCCACCAAAACGCCTTCTTTTACATCAAAGCCAACCGAAAACAAATTTTTCTTCTCATCATATAATTTTAAAAAATCAGTATCACTAATTAGTTTCTCCACTTTATCTATCATTTGCTTGTCCCACTTTTCTTCTAGCATCATTCCTTTTAAAGTGTACAAATATCCAACAAAATTTCCACTATCCACCGTTGATACAAACTTGGGGGTTAGTGCCTCCAAAGTTTTTACATTATACCAGTTATATAAATGCCCATTCCATTTTTCAAGTTTCTCTATTGTAAGTATAATATTTTGAAGCATTTCTTTTTCTTTTTTCTTGTCTATAAACCCTAAATCGCAAGCAGACATTATCGCAATTATACCAAGACCTATATTAGTTGCCGAAGTTAAATTTGTCACTTCATTTTTTCTATTTTCCTGATAATTATCAGGCGGAATATAATTATTTTCAGCATTCATATATTTATAAAAAAAATCCCATGTTCTTTTGGCAACATCTTTTATAAAACTTTCACTTTCATTTTTGTTTCGATTATTTTTTTGTTCTAATGGCAAACTTATAGTCCACGCAATTATCGGCGATATAAGCCATATAAAAAACAAAGTTACAGCAATCGGCATAGTGTACGCATCACTAACTAACATTAATATAAGTCCACATAGTGGTACTATCCACATTTCTTTTGCAAATGTTAATAAATCGCTCCCCAACATTTTTTCTGCATCTGCAGCAGTCACCCATTCTAACAAATGCTTTTTTGAAACAAACATTCTGTACAAGGTAACCACAATTGCTTTTAACATTATAAAAGCATTGTAAGGTAAAAAAATTAAATTTAAAGTACACCTATATAAACTTCCAACAAGACCCGAAATTATAGGCATATACTTTTTCACTTTATAATTCTTATCTCTTTTACTTAAAACTTTTTCAACTGCATCAATAAAAAAAGGTGCAAAAAGCGTAAACAATGCAATGTTATAAAATCCACAAAACATTAATAGTAATGTAAATATACTTACCATGCTTCTTCTTAAATTGTCAAATATTTTATACCTCGATAATTTATTAAGTGGTCCTTTGTATATCCAACTTAATATCTGAAAATCGCCTCGCACCCATCTGTGTTGCCTTAACATATATGAATTTAGCTTTGATGGAAAACCGTCTATCACTTCAATATCGCTTGCCAAAGCACACCTTATATAACTTCCTTCTAGCAAATCATGGCTTAACACCGTGTTTTCCGGAATTTCATTTGATATTACTTCGTCAAAAACTTTTACATTATATATACCTTTACCCGTAAAAATAGCTTCGCCAAACAAATCTTGATAAACATTCGACTCCGCCGTTGAATATATATCAATTCCGCCACTTCCAGCAAACACCTTAGCAAATATCGAAGCTTTTGAACTTTCAAGCGATATACCAACTTTAGGTTGTACAATGCCATATCCTTTTGTTACAATTCCATTTTCTATAACTGGCGTATTTAAAGGATGCTCCATAATACCAATTAACTTTTTGGCCGAATCCATAATAAGTTCTGTATCTGCATCAAGCGTTA
This sequence comes from uncultured Eubacteriales bacterium, assembly GCA_964602275.1. Lineage (GTDB taxonomy): Bacteria > Bacillota > Clostridia > TANB77 > UBA1234 > RGIG6291. The sequence continues at coordinate 4,635 of CAZRQF010000016.1, read as the reverse complement.
TTACATATTTTATATTCAAATTTTTATTTATTGTATTTACAATAAATGTGCCTTGATTACCAGTTAATAAAAACTTGTTAAACTCTGTAAGCATTCCTCTTTTTCTTTCGTATCCAAGCCAAGTGCCTTGTTTTTCATTGTAAACTCTCTTTCGATACAAAAAGAAAAAAATCTCTTTTCCATATTTCTCATTTAATCTTTTAGTTTCTTCAATTCCCGTTTTTATAATTTCTTCATCATATTCCATTTTTTCAAAAAGCGTTTCAGAAGCATCGCCGAGTAATGCAAAATATAAATTATCAATTTTATTTCCTAAATAATACACCTCTAAATTTCTTATCATCTTTCTTACTCTATCGCCACTATTTAAAAGTGTAGGAACTACCACAAAAGTAGAAACATCTTCTGGAATTTTTTCAACTCTCGGAAGCCTTTTAGGTCTTACATTTTTAGAAACTATCTTATTTACAAGACTTACAAAAAATTCAGACAAAGGAATAAGTGCAATCCAAAAAAACTTTTTTGCAAACAATATAGAAAAAATAACAGTTGGCAAATATATAGCTATTAAATATTTAGCTAAAACATTTTTATTTTCTCTATATCTAATTCCAAGAGCTTTATATAACTTACATTTTTTATCTCCTATTAAAAACTCTCCAATATGCCCATTCTTTGAAAGTTCTACCACTTTAGATGCAATATATTTTTCTGATATTTTAGTTTTCTTAGAAATTTTTTGTATCTCTTCTCTATAACTATTTCTAGTTTCATAATCTAAATTTTCATACCAAAAATCCTTTTGCAAAATCTGTTCTATTCCATTCGTTTCTTCAAAAATTATCTGCCAATTATACCTACTAATATTCCTAATACTCGTTATACTGTTAGCCATTGACACTCGCCTTATTGCCATATCATAATGTTCAAACTTTACTACATCATTTATCGTTGTCCCAACTTTTTTCACTTCTTCTTCAAGCGTTTCAATATAGTTTTTACCATCTTTGCCTAACTTTTTTAAAGAATACATCAAATGCTCAACATATGCCGTCGCTTCAGTATCTAACTTTATATTTCTATATTTTATAAAATTTTGCTCTCTGTCACTCCTATTTTTTATTATTCTTTCCACTAAACTTTCAACCTTAAACTTTTGAAGCTGAGAATCTAATATTTTTTCGCATATATCACTAATATAATTAATTAGTGATAGTTTAAGCATAGTCGGCATAATCCAAAGCTCTTCCATAAGTATGCTCTTTTTACTTTGATACGCCTTCAAAAACACCTCTAAATTTTCTTCTGTAATATTTGCATCTGTATATTTTACCAACTCTTTAGCAAGCACAAAAATTCTACTAACTCCATTTATAGCAGGCAAACTCTTATATTTTTCAAGTGTTATCTCATTTTTTATACTATTAAACTGCTCTTCAATTAGATAATAATTATCGAGTAGCCATTCGCCACTTGGTGGAATATCAACACTTAAACTCACGCTTTCATTTAAAATATCATACGCCTTTGCAACTTTTAAAAAATTTTCTTCTAACTCTATTATTGGAAAAGTTTTTTCGTTTGACTTCTTTTGAACTTTATTATTAATCGCAAGTTTTTTAGCAAAACTCTCCATACATCACCTCTACAAATAATTTCCTTTTGAAATATTATTTGCAGAATTTGTATATTTATTTATTACTACTATAAAATTCTTCAATCCCGTCAATTATTCCATTTACAATTTGCATTTTATATTCCATAGTTTGAAGCAGCCTTACATCTTCATGGTTTGACAAAAAACCACATTCTACAATAACTGACGGTATTAAAGATTTATCAATAAGTTTTACATTATCAATTGGAAGCTCCACTCTCTTATTTTCTCTATCTATATTTTTAGAAATTCCATTTTGTATTTTATTTGCCAAAACTTTTGAAAGCTCAGACCCTTTTTTATAAAAAGTTTGCCAACCATAATATTTCTCTTCCGAAAACTTATTCATATGTATTGAAACAAGCATATCTGCATTACTATTATTTACTATTTCAATTCTGTTATTAATATCAGACACTTTCATTTTTCTAACACTATCTTGCTTATCACTATCTGCAATATTATTTTCATCAGTTCTTGTCATAATCACTTCGTACCCTAACTTTAAAAGTTCTTCTTCTAATAACTTAGCAACTTCTAGATTAATATCCGACTCTTTAATATCATTTGCCGAAGTCGCCCCACCGTCAGGATAGCCATGTCCGAGCATCTACAACTATAATATATTCTTCCCTAAAAACATTAGCACTCGCAGAAATAGCCTTAGTTTTAACAAAGCTACTACCACCAAAAACTAACATAAATACACCAAGCACACCGCAAAATATACCAATTAACTTATTAAGCTTAAAAGTAACAAACAAAAACATCACCCACTTATATAAAAAAATGTATCAATAAATTATATTGACACATTTTTTATTTATTACTTATTTTTAATGTTTTATTGGTGTTTTTCTTCTATTTTCTAAGAATGTGCTTCCTTTTATTGTCTTTCCTTTTTTCTTAACGCTTGCCCCATCTTCTCCTATTTCAAGTGTTGATTTGTATTTTCTATATTTGTTACTTACCATTGCAACTGTTATTGTCATTATCGGAAATTTTTCTATTTTGCCTTTTCTGTTTGCTATTTTTATTCCGTTGTTTTGAATATCTTCTAAACTATAATATTTTGTAATTTCTTCATCAAATCTTTTTGTTATAGTTCTACCTATTTTTGCAGCATTTTCATAATCTAATATCGCAACAAAATCGTCCCCGCCAATATGACCTAAAAAGTCGCCTGTTTTGCCATATTCTTGTATTATTTCTTGCATGATATTGCTTGTAAATTTAATTACTTCATCACCATTCATAAAACCATACTTATCGTTGTATGCTTTGAAGTTGTCCAAATCTATATACAAAACGGCATATATCTTTCTTGATGCAATTCTTCTTTTAAGTTCTGCTTCTATTTGAATGTTTCCTGGAAGTCCTGTTAATGCACTTATACATCTATTTGATGCAATTAAATTTGCTAAATTTTTTATAGTGTAATATAAAAATCCTTCATGTACCGGTTTGTGAATATAATATTGAACTCCCTTTTTCAAAATATTTATTCTAAGTTCTTCGTCTTTACTTTCAGCAATTACAATGATTGGTGTAGCATTGTTTTCTTTATCTTTTCTTAAAATATCACAAACTGTCACTGCATCAGGCTCAACTGAATCTCCAGAAACTAATATTAAATCTGGACGAATTTTAAGTGCTTCTCTCATCTTCTCTTTTTTTGATGATGTATGAATAAAAGTGATGCTTTTATCAGTTCCAAATAGTCTTTTAGCTAAGTTTGTTGTTTCATCAGTATCGTCTATAATAACTACATAATTTGTATTAATCATCTTTTCCTCCTAACACATTTGATATGTTTGCGAAATCATAGATACTTAAGTTTTCTGCTCTCAATTTTTCGTCTATTGAAAGTTTTTCTAAAATATTTTTAAGTTCTTCTTTCGTTCTATTTCCAGATGCCAAAGAATTCAAAATAGTCTTTCTTCTTTGACAAAAAGCATTTTTTATTAATTCAAAAAATAGCTTTTCATCTATTAAATCAACTGGTGGCTTTTCTCGTATGTCTAATTTTACAACACACGAATCCACTTCTGGTGCAGGTAAAAAATTATCTTTTGTAACATCTATTACAATGCTTGGATTACTGTAGTAATTTACTGAAATTGTGATAGCTCCATATTCTTTATTTCCTGGCTTTGCACAAAGTCTTCTGCCAACTTCTTTTTGCACCATTATAGTTATAGATTTTATATCGTATCTACCTTCTAAAAGCTTCATTATAATTGGAGTTGTAATGTAATATGGCAAGTTTGCAACTACTTTTACACTATCGCAATCTTTCAAAATTTCGTTTAAATCCGTGCTTAATATATCAGCATGTATTACTTTTATATTATCTCCAATTGGTCTACCGTTTAAAATGTTTACCATGTTTTCGTCTAACTCAATAGCTATAACTTGTTTTGAAGCTTTAGCTAATGCCTTAGTAAGTGTACCAAGTCCTGGGCCAATTTCTAAGACTGTATCTTCTTTTGTTATTTGTGATTTTTCTATAATTTGCTCCACAATATCTTGATTTATTAAAAAGTTTTGTCCTAATCTTTTATTTGCCCTTAAATTGTATTGATTTAAAAGCATCTGCGTTTCATCGTATAAATTCACCTTTTGCACCGTCCTTTACTTCTATCAGTATATTACTCTAAGCCCTAAAAATCAAGACAAAAAAGAACTAACCTTATAAAGTTAGTTCTCTTTTATACATTACTCAATTACATATACTTTTACATTTTTTACGCCCCATTTTAATGAAGCTTCATGCGTATCCATATATAAGTCTATTTTTAAGTTCTTTATTGCACTACCAGTATCTGCTGCAACTGCATATCCATAGTCAGCTGCCCCGTTTAATCCTTCTACATATACTTTACTTCCAAGCGGAATTACTTTAGGATCAACCGCAATTGCCTTCATATTTGTACCAGGTATTATTTTTAAGCCTGATGCAGTAACGCCATATTGTG
>CAZRQF010000015.1:0-26058 GCA_964602275.1 uncultured Eubacteriales bacterium | reverse complement strand
CTTTGGCAAATGTTTAAATTTTCAAAACGGGTCGTCGGGGACGCCGACCCCTACAGTTGTATAATAAAACTAGTCGAAAATTCTTTTAAGTAAAACTTAAAGCAAATTTGACTAGTTTTTTATTGTCGTATTTTAATTCTTTTTATATCCAAACCTTTCCATTCTTTCTTTTTCAGCGTTAGATAAAGATTTTAGCCACTCAGCTAAGCCCACTTCATCATTATTTCTAAGAAATTCAAAATATTTTACTCTATCTTCTTTTGCAATAACAACGGGTGGTAAATCATTTTTCAACAATTCATAATTAATAAGCAATCTACCAGTTCTACCATTTCCGTCTTCAAAAGGATGTATCTTCTCAAATTCAATATGATATCTAGCAATTTTAGCAAAAATATCTTGTTCATCATGATTATAATTATATACATAGTAATTCATTAAATTAGGTATTTTTTCAGGTTCAGGTGGGATATGTTCACTACCTTGTATAAATACTTGCACAGTCCTAAATCCTTCTGTTTCCTTAATATTTTTATTAATTGTTTCGTTTAGAGCTTTAATAAATCTTTCAGCAAATCCGTCATTATTATTTAAATTTTTAAAAACTAGCTCTAATGCACTTTTATGATTGATTGCTTCATATATTTCTCTTGGTTCTTTTCCTTCGATTTTAAAACTATTGTCATTGTAAAGAATGGCATAAGTTTCGGCATAAGTAAGTGTACTTCCCTCAATTGCATTTGAATGATAAGTGCTTCTTGTAATTAAATCTTCTAAATAATCTTTATTGTTTAAAACAAATTTTAAAATAGTCATACTTTTTCCTCTCTCTTTATATTTTTTATGGCGATGTAAGTGCTATTTTTAGCATAAATAAATTTTGCATAACAGAAAATTTTGTTATTTTGAAGTGGTATTTAGGTTATATTTAAAAATCCTCCATATTGGAGGATTTTTTTTTAATGTAATTCTTTTATACAATTTTTACAAATACTTTTTCCTTTAAATTCTTGTACATCTGTTGAATTACCACAGAATAAACATGCAGGTTCATATTTTCTTAATATTATACTGTCGTTTTCAACATATATTTCTAAAGAGTCCTTTATGTCTATATCAAGAGTTCTCCTTAGTTCTATTGGTAAAACTACTCTACCTAATTCATCTACTTTTCTAACTATACCTGTTGCTTTCATTTAAGCCCCTCCTTAATCTATTTGTTAAATCTTACCATATTTTTGCTTGATAGTCAATGGCTTTTTAGAATAATTAGCACTTTTTTGCAGAATTTTGTAATATGAATATTTAATATTAATACAGAATAGAATTATTTTTAAAGGAGTGGCTAATATGAACATGATTTGGGCGGGGATGATTTTAATATCTATTGTTTTTTGCATTATTAATGGAAAAGTTGCTGAAATAATAGAGATTTTATTTTCTTCTACTAAAAACACCATGTCACTTTTTTTAGAACTTGCAGGTATTATCTGTATGTGGTCTGGTTTTATAAAAGTTGCAGAAAGAAGTGGCATAATAGAAAAAATTTCAAAATGGATTAATCCATTGATACGAATTATTTTTCCTAAACTTAAAAATGACAATGAAATATCAGGACATATTGCAATGAACATGACGGCAAATATGATAGGGCTTGGCAATGTCGCAACTCCAATTGGATTAAAAGCAATGAAGAAAATGCAAGAGAAAAATAAAGATAAGACAAAATTATCAGAAGAAATGCTTACTTTCGTGGTGTTAAACACAGCTTCAATACAATTAATTCCCACTTCGGTAATTGCAGTTAGAGTTGCTGCAAATTCAAAATCACCAACTAGTATTGTAATGCCAACTATAATTGCAAGCCTTATTTCAGTGACGGTAGGAATTGTTATAGTAAAAATATTTTGTAGGAGGAAAAGGTGAAAATATTAGAATATATATCTTTTTTAGTAATACCGCTTATGATTATTTTAATAATATTTTATGGAATTTTAAAAAAGCAAAAGGTCTATGAATGCTTTATTGACGGAGTAAAAGAGGGGCTTAGCGTAGTTACAAATATTTTTCCAACCTTACTTGCAATTATGATTGCAATAGATTTGTTTAAGCTATCTGGTGCAATAGAAATTTTGATTAATTTTATAGCACCTATTGGAAGTTTATTTGGCATTCCAAAAGAAGTTATACCATTAGGCATTATGAGTTCTTTTTCTGGTGGGGCATCAATCGGTCTACTTTCAAGCACATTAGAAAACTATGGTGCGGATACATTAATAGGTAAAATTGCTTCAACAATTTTGGGAAGTAGTGAAACTACATTTTATGTATTAGCTGTGTATACATCAGCTGTGAATATTAAAAGTGCAAAGGAAGCAATGTGGATTGGACTTATTTGTGATTTTGTTGCAATTTTATCTGCGGTGTGGCTTTGTAAGATTTTGTAGTATTATGTCGAAAAATGTAGAAAAATGTCGAAACCCTTGGGGCTCTAAGACGAAAAGTCGACAAATTTTTGAAAAAGTATTGACATGATAAAAAATGATGATATTATGAAGACATAAAAAATATAAATGAGGTAAACAAATTATGATAAATAAGATACTGCTCATACTTATTTTTATATCTTGTTTATTGATTGTAAGCAAAGTTAGTATACGAATTAAAACAAACAAATATAAAAAACGAAGTATTTATTTTCAAAAAACAAAAGAATCATTTCTTAAACACTTTATTTCAAAAATCAAATTTTTAAAAACAAAAGAGATATTTCTATCTAAGCAAGGAAATCCATTTAATTTAAATAGTTTCAAATATTATATATTAAAATTTACAATTGCATTTATTATGTTTTTAGGCGGAATTATAAATTATAATTCTTTAATTTATGCAATCGTATTTGGAGTAATAGGTTATTTTGTAATAGACATTTTTATACTAGTATTAAAGAAAAAGAGAGATGTAGAAATTTGTAATGACATATTAAATATTACAGATTCTATAAATGTTCAACTTTCTGCACATGTGCCTATGAAAGAGGTTTTGAAGAAACAATACGAAAATTGCAAAAACAAAGATTTCAGAAAATCTATGATAATTTTTTCGGCAAGATATGAATTGTCGGAGTTAAACATAAATGAAGCAATTAACGATTTGGAAAAAAACTTTGACATATTAGAACTTAAAATGTTTTGCAATGCACTAAGAGAGTATAACAAAATGGGAAGTATAAACGAGATACTTGAAAATTTATCTGAAACATTGCGAGAAAGAAGAATTGAAATTTTAAAAGCAAACACAAAAGAAAAAGTATTGTACATAACATTTGGAGTAGTTGTGGCACTTACAAATATAATACTTTTAACCATGTATCCGTTATTTGTTTCGGTAGGACAAGGGTTTAATAATATTTTTAAATAAAAGTAGGGGGAAAAAGATGAGAAAATTACAAAGTTTATTAAAATCACAAAGAGGGTCTGAGATATTGCAAGTTATTTTAATTGCAGGTGTATTACTTGTATTAATCATAACTTTATTTTATCCACAAATGGAGAGCCTTTTTACAGACATGATGGACACAATAGCTAATTGGTTTGAAAATGTTGGTAGTAAGCCATTCCAAGTTTAGGAGGAGCAAATGAAAAACAAAGTAAATATATTGCTAGTATCAATTGTTTTAACAGTTATTGTATATAGCGTATCAATATACATGCAAAAAAGAATAGTTCAATATGTGCCAACTGTTAAATGCTTAATTGTTACAGAAGATATTGATGCTTACACTAAAATTGATGTAGCACAAATAAAAGAAGTGGACATGCCTGTATCTATTGTTTCAAATACAAAAACTATAAAAGATATTTATGATATATCAAACTTGTATTTGAAAGAAAAAATATATAAAGGACAAATATTAGTTGCAAATCAGTTTGACACTAAGGAAAATTTATCTATGTATGTGGCAGAGGAAGGCATGGAGAAAATAGCTATAAAAATAAAGTCTTCTGAAAATGGAGTTTCTTACAACATAAGAGAAAACTCGAAAGTGAATGTATATGCAACATTAAGAAATGAATATGCAAACCAAGCATTAAGCAACTTAGAAAAATATTCAGTTGGAAGTAGTGATGATGGATATAGTGTTGTAACAATACTTGAAGGTACAAAAGTATTGGGTGTGTTTAATAGTGATGGACAACCAATTGAAAATGTATTTGATGAAGAAACTCCAGATACTATATTAGTTGCAGTTACGCCAGAGAAAGCTAGACAAATAAATTTAATTAGAGAGCTTGCAAGCTTTAACATTACTGCTCTTGGAGAAATAAAGGAGAAAGAAAATGAAGAAATTACAAATATCACTTATGATACTGATAGTATTAATGATGTTTAATATTACTTATGGATTTAGTGATACTGAAAATCATTGGGCGAAAGAATATATAAATTGGGCAACCGAAGAAGAAATAGTAAATGGATATGAGGATAATACTTTTAGACCTAATGCAAACATAAGAATAAATGAATTTTTGAAAATGCTTACAGAAGCATCAAAATGTAAAATGGTTTTAGTGGGAAGTAGATGGCCAAATTGGTACATAGAAACGGCAAAAGCATATAGCTGGATAGAAGAAAAACAATTTGACGATTATGACAAAGAAATAAGCAGGGATGAAGCAGTAGCAATCATAGCAAATTATATTGATTTAAGTAATGTAAAAAAATCAAGTAAAAACTTAAAAGATTTAAACTCTAAAAACAAATCAAATGTATTAAAATTAATAACTTTGGGTGTTATAAACGGCTATGAAGATAGTACATTTAAAGGCGAAAAAACAATAACAAGAGCAGAAGCTTTAAAACTTATAAAAAATGCTGTTGACGCACATCAAAAAGTGATAAATACGCAAAAATATAAGTTAGAAAAAAGTGTTACAAACATCGGCAAAGAAAAAGGAGAAAGCCTTTTTAGAAATAGATATGAAATAAAAGGTAATGAAATATATTTTTATGACGATGGCAGATATGCAAATGTAAATGGCTATAAATTAGATAGCAAATTTATAGATAATGCCAAAGTTATTAAATTAATAAAAAATATAGTATCTAGTGATACTTACACTAGCGTAAATTATGTGCCTGATGATAAAACAATTAGTCAACTAATCATAGCACATGCAGATAGAGAAAGTTATTTGTATAATGGCACGGAAAGATTTTCAATAACATTTTATCCAGATGAGCTATACAATTTAAGAGAAGTTACATTGCAAGATAGTTTTTCAGATAAATGCTTTATGAAAATAAAAGTAGCAAGATTATGGTTTTGGAGATATGAGCTAAACGACGGCACATATTTAAATGAAAACAAATTAAAAAGATTAGAAAATGCTATTATAGCAGTATTGGGCGAAGACTTTACAAAAGAATTTATGCCATACTTGCGTGAAAAAATAGTAGAAGGACAGCTTAGAGGCTATAACGAAAAAATTATAGATACAATAGAAATTGGAAAATATAGAATTGATATTTATGCACATGAAGGTGCAAGAGTAGAATTTTATATATCTGAAATTTAGATTTTAATTTTGCAAATATAATGTTTGCATGTAGAAATAATTAAGGGGAAGAGCCCTTTGATCTTCCCCAAAAAGCCCATAAAAGGAGAACTTATGAAAAAGTATACAGTATTTTTAGTGATTTTAATAATTATAATGAGTGGAAATATTTTAGCATATAGTGAAGAATTTTCCACAATGATAGATATAATGGGTGTTGCAAGAGAAACAGAACATGGATATCAAATAAACGAAGAAATATATAATGAGTATAATCAATTTGTATATGGCAGTCCACTTGTGATAAAAGAAGGTCAAAGATGGAAGAATGTTTCAAATGGATTATGGACAAAGAACGGCGGAGCGTGGAAAGGCACGGGAACCAGAGGCGAGTATTGGGTTTTAGGTTATAATGAATCAGAAAACGAAATACATAATCACAAATTTCCAGTAGATATAGAGCCACCAACGCCACCAACAAGTTGGAGATATGTTAAGCTTTCTGATGCACTTACATCATGGAATGACATTACAAAATATTTAGACGATGACCAAAAGGAATATATGTTAAACACTAAACTTATGCGAAATGATATAACATATGATTTAACCGTATTAGATATTGGACTTGAGAGCGCAAGAGTAGAAAATTATGCAACATGGAAAACCAATGGAAATATATACACTCGTAGATATGACATGAACAATAAAGAGTGGGCAGCAAATTTTATAGTGCCACCAATGGCAGCTGATGCAGCTTTAAATTCATATCTAGAACTTCCAAACGGAAATAGTTACACTATATCGATTGATGATACAACTGCCTCTGTGCCGGTAAACTTTGGTGCAGAAGCAATAAACCTTACTGATTATGCCAAAAAAGAACATGTAAAAATAATTAAAAGTGAATTATATATTGATAATGTTTTAGTTGCAGAAGTATCAGAAGAAAAAGAATTAGAAATATCAGGAAATACAAATGTATTAATTAACAAAAATAATTACAGTGAAAACAATGTAGAAATAGAAGTAAAAGTAAAATCAACATTACTAACAGAATTTTTTACAGATGGTGCACTTGTAGATATAAAAACTAAAACGATAACTATACAAATAGAAGGAGCAGAGGAAGAACTTGGTGAAAATAAAGTAAAAGGTCTTTATGAAAGAGATAGCGAAGAATTTCCGCCACCTAAAATAACGGACATAACTATAACAAGAATAGATAATAATAAAACATTTAAGTTACCTATTGCCAAAAAGACAAATACCGAATTTATTTGTGCAGGACAAGTACTTCAAATAGATTTAAAAGCAGAAAACTGGCCAACTAGCATAACTTTGGAATTTGAGGGAGATAAATCAATTAATACATTAGACGAATTAACAAAAAAATTTGAATGGGATGACCCAAAAGAAAGAAATGTAAAAAGAAGATATGCTACACTAAAAGATTTGCAAAATCAATATGATGGTGTGGTAAGTGCAAAGGTAATAAAAAAATACGAAAATGGTGATAAAGATTTTAGAATAACATATGTTGTACCATATGGCACAAAGCAAACATTACATTCATGGAGCAGCCTAAGAAAAGAATCGAATGATGCTTTTAATATAGATGAAACTAAATTATTTTCTAGAATTAAAAAGCCATATAGATTAGTTTTTAAAGTAAGAGGAGCGTTTGGAGCAACAACTGCAAGCACTTCACTAGATGTTTATGAAAGATGGGATACTCTTTACAATAGAGATTTAACTCCTTATATAAAGTAAAAGTAGGGATAAGCATGAAAAATCAAAAAGGAAATATTATGATTATTTCAATATTGTTTGTATTAGCTGTCTTAATTATATTTGTATTTATAGTTTCTGTTTTTATAAGCCAAGTGAACAACACACTTTATAGAATAAAAACAGAAATGTATATGCTTAATCGAGATGGAATAATTGCAATTAATAAAAATATAGCAAACCAAGGTATTTTAAGTTATTCCGAAAAAGCATATAAAGAGCAGTTTGAAAAATCATTAAAAGAAAATTACGGCTTGGATGAAAATTTGGAAAACGAAGACGGACTAATAGAAAAAATAGAAATAAAAGAATATAAAATTTTAGATAAAAATAAAAAAGATTCTTATACAAAACAAAAAGTAAAAGAAGTAACACTACATACGGTAATTGAGATTGAGCTAAAACCAATAATATTAAAAAGTTTTTTAGATAAAATTTTTATATTTGATGTACATGAAGATGTAATATTAAACGGAGTGAAAATGTAATGAAAAATCAAAAAGGAAGTACAATAGTTACAACGCCTATAATAATTGCAATTGGAATGATATTAATAAGTACCCTAATCATATTTACAATAAAAATTTTAATGCCGTATATCTGGTATGAGAAGTTATCAAGTACATGCATTAAATATATATTTGTAATGGAAGAGTATGGATATTTGACAAATACAGAAAAAAGGAACTTGATTTCAGAGTTAGAAGAACAGGGATTTGAAAAGAAAAATTTAAGTTTAGAAGCAACAGGAAGACAGCAAAAATATGGAGAACCGATATATCTAAATATAAAATATGAATATGAATTAGATATCCCAATGATAGAAATTGAAAGCATACCAATGGAAATAAAAAAATCATCGGTAAGCAAAAGATAGTTACCAATGATATTTTTCGTTATTTATTATTTTGAAACATCTAAAAATTTGTTCGGTTAAGAAAAGTCTAATTAGTTGATGTGGAAATGTTAGCTTTGAGAATGATATTACGCTATTGCTGTTGGTAACCAATTTTGAGTCTAAACCAACTGTGCCACCGATGATAAAGCAAAATGTGCTATATCCATTAATAGTGGCATTAGTTATTTTTTCAGCAAATTGCGTAGATGAGAGCATCGTGCCTTTTAAATCTAGTGTAAATACATAATCTGATGGTTTAATATGTTTCATGATTTTTTCGGCTTCGATACTTTTTATAGTTAAAATCTCTTTCTCTGATGGATTATCCGGAATCATTTCATCAGGTAATTCTATTATGTTTATATTTGAATATTTGGAAATCCTTTTTGTATATTCTTCTATTCCTTGTTTTAGATAATTTTCTTTTATTTTACCAATACAAATAATCTTTATATTCATATAAAACTCCTAAGCATTTATGCTAATTCTAATAAATTGTCAATTTGATCTCTATTTGCAACAGATAAATTACAAGAGATGTTATGCATATTAAGTTCATTTAAAACAGTTTGATATGCAAGTTCTGGAAAGTTATTTTCCTTACTAAGATGTCCTAAAATAACATTATTTACACCGTTTTGACATAAGTGGCAAATTGCTTTGCTTGCCATATCGTTAGAAAGATGACCGTTATTTCCGCTTATGCGTTGCTTTAGGAAGAAAGGATATGGACTACACTTTAAAGTTTCTACATCATAGTTTGACTCTAAAAGTAGAATATCACTTTTTTCCATATAAGATAAAATATTGTTATCTATATATCCCATATCAGTTGCAACAGTAACTTTCTTGCCATCGCATGATAAGTTGAACCCACAAGGATCTGCTGCATCATGTGGAATGGAAAAAGGAAATATGTCAAAATCTCCAATTTTAAAAGCGTTGTTTGGCTCGAAAGTTAATTGATATGCTTCAGGAATTTTAAGACTTGACATCATCTTCCATGTTTTTGCTGAAGTATATATTGGAATGTGATGTTTTTTGGTTATAGTTGTTAAACCTTTTGTATGGTCAACATGTTCGTGCGTAATTAAAATTGCATCAATTTCATCTAGTGAAACATTAAGCTCGGCAAGTGCTGTGGAAATTTTTAAACAACTAACGCCAGCATCTACTAAAATTTTTGTGTTCTTTGAAGAAATGTATGTACAATTTCCACTACTGCCACTATATAAATTACAAAACTTAATCATTGGTAAACCTCTTTCTGTAAGTAGTATATTTTAATCAATTGATACTCTTTTAATTTTTGCACCTAATTTGTTAAATTTTTCTTCAATATGTTCATAGCCTCTATCAACATATTCTATTCCATAAACTTCTGTTGTGCCTTGAGCTATAATGCCTGCAATGATTAAAGCAGCACCAGCACGCAAATCACAAGCAGTAACAGGGCAACCTGTAAGTGATGGAACGCCCTCAAAAACGGCAGTTTTGCCATTTACTTTTATATTAGCTCCAAGCTTATTAAGCTCATCTGTATATTGAAAACGAGAATCAAAAATTCCTTCTGTTATATAACTTGTACCTTCTGAAATAGAAAGAAGTACTCCAGTTTGTGGTTGCATATCTGTTGGAAAACCAGGATGTGGCATCGTCTTTATAGAAGTTTTTGATGTTCTATTGTCACATGAAACAGTAATAGAATCGCCATCATCGTTTTCTACAACAGAAACACCCATTTCTTCAAGCTTTGCACTGATAGAATCTAAGTGCTTTGTAATACAATTTGTGATAGTAACATTACCTTTAGAAGCAGCGGCAGCTATCATGTATGTGCCTGCTTCAATTTGGTCTGGAACGATTGAATATGTAGAACCACCTTTTAATTCTGGAACACCAGTAATCTTAATAATATCAGTTCCAGCACCTCTAATGTTTGCACCCATAGTATTTAAAAAGTTAGCTATATCAACAACATGAGGTTCTTTAGCGGCATTTTCTATAATAGTTGTTCCTTCGGCTAAAACAGCAGCAAGCATTACATTAATTGTAGCACCAACGCTTACTATATCGAAATATACATTGTTTCCTGCCAAATTTTCAGCATCGGCAACAATTGTACCACCTTCACACTCTACATTTGCACCCAAAAGCTCAAAACCTTTTATGTGTTGGTCGATAGGTCTTGAACCTAAGTTACATCCACCAGGTGAACCTACATTGGCGTGTCTGAAACGACCGAGTAAAGAACCAATGAAATAATAAGAAGCTCTAAACTTTCTTGTGATTTCAAAAGGAACTTCTGTTTTAGAAATTTCAGAACAATCAATTTCAACTTCATTGTCAGATATGTAATCAACCTTTGCTCCCAAAGATTTTAATATGTCACAACAAAGTTTTATATCACTAATATTAGGTAGATTTTCAATTCTACATTTTCCGTTAATTAAAACAGTTGCAGGAAGTATAGCAACTGCAGCGTTTTTTGCACCATTTACACTAACCGTACCTTTTAGAGGTGTACCACCTTCAATAATTAATTTCTCCATAATAAACTCCAATCTATCTATAATTATTCTTCGTATTGCTCGTCAGAATGATGATAAGTCTTTTTAGAAGTATAGACTTCTTTTATCCCATCCAATTTGCATATTTTTTGAATTAAAATCTCCTTGTTTTTAGGTTTATCAAGTTTAACTAAAAACTTCAAAAGAACATGCTTAGAAGTGTTATCGTGAATTTGTTTAATATTTAGTATAGAAACATTTTCATTTTCAAAAAAATAAGAAATTGAACCTATAATTGTTGGCGAAGCTTCTGCAGTAATAGAAAATAGAACTATTTTTTTATTTTTGTGTAATAACTGTTGAAGTGGTGTTATAAGGGACAAAGTAAGAAAAGCAAACAATGTTGCAATTATAGCACCTTCATAAAAACCTGCACCAATTGCAAGACCAATACATGTAGTTAAAAGTAAGCTTGCAGCAGTAGTAATTCCCTTTACAGAAAAACCATCTCTAATTATAGTTCCAGCACCAACAAAACCTATGCCGGCAAGAATTTGGGCAGGCAGTCTAGATGGATCTATGTTAGGAAATTGCTCATAAAGATAAGCACCCAAATCCATAACAAGTGTTGCGGCCATACATATTAGCATATGCGTTTTTATACCTGCTGGCTTATGAATTAACTCTCTTTCAAGACCAATTATTAAGGACAAAAGAACTGCAAAAGAGAGTTTGCAAACAATGTCTATCATAGTCGGACTAATAAAAAAGCTTATAATATTCATAAAATTCCTCCCGTTATCATGTTAAGTAACTAAAATATATCATATGGAAGGTTTATTTGCAACATCAATTATTGCGTACTACATCGCAAATCCAAAATCTATAAGAAACATTACCCTTTTCAAAATTTGATATTTCGTCCTCCGAAAAGAAAAAGTTTGGAAACATAATCGACCACCAAAAAAGCAAAAGTATAAAAGTTTTTTTAAATTTCATAAAGCACCTCCACATTGAAAATTATGGGCAATTAAAAAAATAATATACAGAAATTGGAAAAATATGGTTGACACTCAAAAAGAAATATGGTAATATTTTCCATGTAGTCAAAATGAAGGAGGAGAAAAGATGCGAGAAAATAAGATAATAAAAGCTTGCAATTTCTATGTAAGCGAATGGCATTTATTTGCAGCACTATTACCCTATCTGAAAGAAGAACTAGAAAAGAAAAACGAAATAATAATTATATCACAGGATAATTTAGAAAAAGGAATAAAAGAACTTGTAAAAAGGATAAATATAAAATTTGAAGAAGGTAGTAATTTGAATAATATTACATGGCTTAATAAAGAATTTGCACTTGAAATAAGAGAGGATATAAAGCCGATAAATATTGTAATTCAAGGCACAATACAATTTATAGCAGATGTAAATAAATACCTAAGGGATAACATTGTAAACTTATATAGAGAAGTACGCATAATCGATTGCTACGAAATATACGACAGCAATAATATGTTGTACAACATTTTGGACGAGCATGAATTTGTATTTAACACCGGAGGAATGCATGACAAAAATGAAATTTTTCCGGAATATGGCAAAGCTAAGGCTTCTGCTCATTAAAAATATAAAAAGCATGACTAATTCCAATAAATTTAATTAACTGATCTATGATGGATTTTTTAGATTCTTGTAGAAAAGGTTTCAAAGACAAAAGTAAATTAATAATTGGGTCATTTGGATTAGATTTCATACATTCCATAATTTTTTTGATTTTCATGATTGTATCTATATCAGGCATTTCAAAAGAGGGGTCAGACGCCTTTTTTGAAGTATCAGCATCAGAGCTCGGACCATTACTATCATTAGAATTTGAAGAATTTTGAAACATCTTAATTAAAGATTCGATATTATCGGGATTAGACCCCATTTTGTCACTAACCAATTTAGCAAGATCAGAAATATTATCCATTTAGATAAATCCCCCCTTTTTATATTCACAGTGCGATGATTGCACTGTGAATTTTTATATGCGTTTAGCTTACTTTAGCGTTTGTTTCTTTGCTCATAAACAATATATGCTAACTTTTCATAATCGGGAACACTAAGCAGGGATTTTGCCTTATTTAAAGTATTATCAATTTCGCTATCGCTCATAGTTTCCATCATATTTAAAAACATTTTCATAAGAGCTTCATTATCCATAAACAACACCTCCAATATAAAATATATGATATAAAAATTAAAATATGAAAAAAGTTTAAATTCAAAGTAGAATGTATACAAACAGATAATGGATTTGAGTTTACCAATAGGTTAAATAGGCATATGAGTTGGAAGCAAACTATGTTTGAGAAAGTGTTAGAAGAAAAAGGGATACAGCATAAATTAATAAAGCCAAAAACACCAAGACACAATGGAAAAGTAGAAAGAAGTCATAGAAAAGATCAAGAAAGATTTTATTACAAAAGAGTATTTGTAAGTTTTGAAGATTTTAAGGAAAAATTAAGACATTGGGAAAGAGAATATAACAATTTTCCAATGAAACCATTAGGTTGGAAAAGTCCTAACGAAAAGTTAGTTGAAGCTCTAGACATGTAGCACTAGTGTATCACGAAAGGTATTTCAAATATAGACAGCTCTAGATGAGTGTGACATATGTTTGACAAACCTACATTCATAATCATGATAATTTTAAAAAAATATTGATTTAATAAAACTTTAATGATATAATTTAACAAATTTATTAGATTCTGTATTTAAACATAAAATTATTTAAATTTGATGTTGTAATTATTTACTATATGTGCGAAAAACAACGGGAAATAATGAACTATAAGATTCTTTGTAGTGAAATGGTTTGGATATAGTACAGGTTAATATAAAGCATTTAAACTTATTTCGTAATAAGAATTATATCAAAAGTAAGAGTACATATTGGTAGCATCAATATGTACTTTTTTTAGGAGGTTATAAATATGATAATTAGAGAACCTAATTTATGGAGAGATAAGGATAATTTTTATATTAATGCGTTGAAAGATGAATGGTATAGAAGACTTATAAAACTAGAAAATATAATTACTGAAGAAACTGTACATTTTTATTCTGAAAGGGGGATATCTACATTACACTTGCCAGTAACAACTGGCTCGATATCAAGCCCGATGGGAAGAGGGAGTGATTCTAAACCTGTTAGAGTTAATGTAGAGGGAACAGAAACATATCTGGCAGATTCAATGCAGTTTTTACTAGAGTATGGTTGTAGGTTGTGCGATAATGGATGTTATTATCTTATGCCATCTTTTAGAGGCGAAAAAGCTGACGAAAGGCATCTTTGTCAGTTTTATCATAGTGAAGCTGAAATCCCTGGAACGCTAGAGGATGTTATGGAATTAATAGAAAAATATATTAAATATTTATCAACAAAAATATTAGAAAGAATGGGAAAAGAATTAAAAGAATCGGTGGGAGATATTTCTCATATAGAAAAAATTATCGGATACAAAGAAAGGTTTAAAAAGATAACATTTAATGAAGCAGAAAAATATTTTATTGAAAATTATCCAAATGATATTGCTGAATATATAGAGTATAATGATTGTTGGAGAAATATGACTCGAAAAGCTGAGAAGGCGCTTGTTGAAAAATTTGGAGTTATATGGATAACAAATTATGATGAACTTGCTGTACCTTTTTATCAAAAAGTTGATGAAAAGTTGGTTGGAACTACGAGAAATGCTGATTTACTTATGGGGATAGGAGAAACAGTTGGATGTGGCGAGAGACATATAAATGATTTGGAGTTAATATATGCGTTAAAAAAGCATTGTGTTGATGCAAAAGAATATGATTGGTATATAAATATGAAAAGAAATTTTCCGATGCAAACTTCTGGATTTGGGATGGGAGTGGAAAGATTTTTGATGTGGATATTGAAAGCTGATGATATAAGAAATATGCAGATTTGTTTAAGATTTAATGGTGAAAATATATTACCATAGAGGAGGTATATTGTGATAGTTATAAATAATACAATATACATTAGAAAAGAGAAAAATGGGATTACAGTATATAATTCAAAAGATAATTTATATAAATTTTATGAAAACATAAAATATAGAGATATTGTACATATAAAAAAAGATGAAGAAAAGTTAGAATATTTAGAAAAAAACGAAGAAAAAATTAATAAAAACATCGTATATACATTTCCTTTCAGAATCAATTGGTTGGTGTGTGAGTCCTGTAATTTAGACTGTATCTATTGCTTTGCGGATGATAAAATGAGAAAAAAAGAAAATAAAATGAGTATTTTAAAAACAGTTGAGCATATCTTAAAATTAAAAACCATGGTGATTGGAATTACAGGTGGAGAACCAACATTAAATCCGTACTTGTATGATATTATAGATAAACTGACGGGTAAATGTGCAATATGTATTGATACTAATGGAACATTGCCATTGTCAAACAAATTGATAAAAAAAATAAAAGAATCGAATGCTTTGGTAAGAATAACGATTGACACATTTAATGAAACAACATTAAACAAAGTTCGAACTGCAAAGAATCCTAAATTGAATCAATTGAGAAATATTCAAACGAACATTGAAAAATTAAAAAGTGAGGATGTCTGTTTTATGATTCATACTGTTATTACTAAGTATAATAAAGATGAATTAGACGATGTTGCAAATAATTTAATTGCATTAGGAGTAAAAAGATGGCATTTATATGGTGTTAATTATTGCGAAAAGTGCAAAAAATATTACGATGAAATAAGAGTACAAAAGCGTGAATTAGAAAAAATTTATAAATATTTAACTGATAAATATAGTGAACAACTAAATATTTCATTATATTATGATGAAAAAAAGTATAATGAAAGAGCGGTAATATTAGTAAATTCAGATGGTAAATTTTTTCTAGATACAATTAAATCGGGAATGAAATTTATAGGAAAGAATAGTAAAAAGCCATCAAAAAGGGAAATTGAAAACTTTCTCGATGTGAAAGCTCACTGTAATGGATATTTAAGTTAGATGAAGTTGTTTATAAGGAGATATATATGAAAAAAATTATGGATTCACACCATTTGGTTGGTGTTGATTATTGGTTATCTAAAAACAAAAGAGAGTTGGAATACAAAAATGATATTAAAATTATTAAGAAACATGATATAAAAGCACTTATTTACCCTTTCCCGAGTTCTAAAAATCAATTATATTTTAGTGAAAATGAAACAATATATGTGCATGCGAAAAATAATCCGGACAGTATAATACCTGTATTTGCACTTAATACAAATTATGATGAATCGTATAGATGTGTAGAAAAATACTTAAAGGAATTTAATATTTGCGGAATAGTAATTTGGCCTATTCTATGTGATATTGATTTGTTGAGCCTTAAAGAGGATAAAAGATTTGTTAAATTGTGCAAAGATTACAAATTTTTTATATATGTGCATGTTGGGGCTGGCAATGAAGAAAGTATTAAAAGAGTAACAAAAGTAGGAAATTATACACCGCAAGATGCTATAAAATTTGCAAAAGAGTTTAATTATAAAAAAATAATTCTTGGACATATGCTAAGACTATCTATAGATTCTTTGAAACAGGCATCAAATATGAATAATGTAGTGATTGAAACAAGCGGGATAAGTTCACAAAAAAGATGGTATGAAAATAATCAAAATGTTTTCCCAGCATATGACGCAGGAGAATTAAAAGAACTAAGTTCGAAAGAAGTGCTGGAATATTGCGTAAAAAAAATGAACTTGGAAAACAAATTGGTTTTTGGAAGCAGTTTCCCATATTCCTTGTGGTGGAAATACGATTTGAAAGATGAAATTAATTTAATAGAGGAAATAAATGTTTCCAATGAAGTAAAAAATAAAATATTGTATGAAAATATTATTAAATTTTTAAAGGGGGACTAAGATGAAAAAAATAGAGGAATTAACGGTAGAAGATATTGAGAGAATGGACTATAATAATTTGATTTCGATTGTAAAAGAAACTAATAGAGCACCAGGGGGATTTAAAACATTGCAAGAAGTTGCAAATATTACAATGTTAGATAGCAACAAGCATGTCTTAGAAATAGGTACTAGTACAGGGGTATCGGCAATAGAATTAGCAAGATTAACTAAGTGTAAAATTGATTCTATTGATATAAATGAGAGAAGCGTTGAAGAAGCTAAACAAAGAGCGGAAAAAGAAAATTTGTTAAAATATATTAATTTTCAAGTTGGGGATGCACAAAATATGATATTTGCTGATAAAAGTTTTGATATTGTGTTTTGCGGCAATGTGACAAGCTTGATTCCAGACAGAAAAAAGGCATTAGCTGAATACTACCGAGTGTTAAAGAATGGCGGGATTTTAGTTGCTGTACCTATGTATTACATAAAAGAACCATCTCAAACTTTAATAAAAAAAGTATCTGATGCAATTCAAGTAAATGTTGAAATACATGATAAAAGATATTGGAAAGATTTTTATAATATTAATGATTTAGTATATAAATATGAACAGGATTTTAAATTTAGATATATAGAAGATGAAGAAATAGAAAAGTTTGTTAATTACATTTTGTCAAAAGAACATTTAAAAGTGATGAAAAAAGAGACATTTGAAGCTTTATCTCAAAAATATAAAAATTATATCTACATATTTAGAGATAATTTATCACATATGGGATATAGTATTTTGGCGTTGTTTAAGGAAAATGTTAATCCCGAACCAGAACTTTTTGTAGGAGAAAGAATTTATGAATAAAAATGATGTGTATGTGGTTACTACAGCTTTTCCTTTCGTACCTGCAAAATTGAATCTTGCACATTTTTCTAGCACTTATATACCAGCAGATATTATATATAGGTATTTAAAATTATTTAATTATAAAGCTATTCAAGTAAATGCTACGGATGTGCACAGCTTTTTTGCTTCTAAAGATGGAATTAGTATTGATGAAAAGCAAATAACAGAGTTTAATAGCAAGTACAACGAATTATATAAATTGATGCATATAGATTACGATAATTATATGTTGACTTCAGATTGTATTCACACAAAATATACACAAGCTGTTATAAGAAAATTGTATGAGTCTAAGCAATTACTTACAAAAGAATCCTACTCGTATTTTTGTGAAAAATGTAATGGGTTTTTACCGCATAAAATTGTAGAATCAAGAGAGTTAGAAATATGTCCTTATTGTGGGAATAATCATTTTGTAAAAACTTTTAGTAAACATTGGTGGCTAAAATTAAAAGATAAAAAAGAAGAGCTTAGATTTATTATAGATGATATGATATTACAAGAAGATGTAGAGAAATTTTTATACTCTCAATTAGAAAACATTGAAGATTGGGATTTTACAAGAGATAATAAGTTTGGAATATCGTTTCCTTTAGATGAAAGGTTAACTCTATACTTATGGTTTGAATCGCTGGTGGGGTATTATTCACTTATACTAAAATTTGGATTGAAAGATTCCGAAATTAATTTTATACATTTTTTGGGGAAAAATATCATTTATTATCATGGAATTGTGTGGCCTGTTATTTTAAAGTATGCAATTAGTAACAATGTCAAAATAGCATTATCAGTGCGTGGGTTTTGGAATGAAAAAGAAAGCGATAATGATTTGCTTAATATAGAAGAGGATATTCAAAAATATGATGCAGATTATTTAAGATTTTACATTGCGTATAAGGTTACAGATAATATAAAAGATTTTAAATTCACGCATGAGAATTTTATAGAGGTTATAAATCGAATTTTAATAAAAAAGATTGTTAATTTAAATTACCGTGTATATTGTTTGTTAAAGAAGATTAGTACAATACCTAGTAATGACGAAAATATAAACTATTTTGATAAAGAAATAAAGCAAATAGAAGAAAAAGTAAAAACTAATGAAGTGAACGGAATAGTAAAAGTAATAATTGATACGGTAAATAAGTATAATAAAATTCTTTCTGACCCATTGAAGAAAGTGGTATTAGATAAAAATAAGGTCATTGAATTAGCTGAATTAAGTGCTTTTATAAATATTTCATTATCGGCAATAATGCCATGCTTTGTAAATAAAATAAACATTTTTGAAGATTATGTTTTTCAATCATATAAAGATATTACTAGTGTAGGAAGAAAGAAAATAAAAAACGAGTTGAGCAAAATAAAAATAATGGAGTAATATATGGAAAAAAACGAGAGATTTTTAATAAGAAATGAAAAATGGGGAATTCTGGCACAAGATAGATTGTATGATAGGATTTGGGCGCTAAAAGATGCGAAATTATTAGATGACATGTATACATCATTACCATATAAATATGAAAATGAATTTATAAATAAAAATATATCTTACAATGATCTTGACTTGGAATCTCCCATATCGATTTCATGGGAAATTACATCAAATTGTAATTCTAAGTGTATTTTTTGTTGTAATGACTCTGGAAAAAGTTGCAATGAATTACCATTTGAAAAAATAAAAAATATTGTAAAACTATTAGAAGAATGGGGATGTATGAGAATTAATATTGGTGGGGGAGAGCCGCTTACACGACCTGATATTATTTCAATATTAAAATTATTTGAGAATTCAGAAGTGAAACCTGCTATTGCAACAAATGGAATTTTATTAAATAATGAAGAATTATTAAAGCAAATATCCAAATCGTGTATTACTTTGCAAATCAGTTTAGATACATTAGAAAAAGAAAAGTATTATAAATTTAGAGGTATAGACGCACTGGAAAAAGTGAAGAGCAATATTCTTTTTGCAAAACAATATATTGAAAATGTTAGAGTTGTTACAGTCATAAATAGAGAAAACGAGTGTGAGTTAGAGGCGATAGCTAAGTTTTTAAATGATGTTGGAATTAAACAATGGTTTATATTTAAATTGTTGCCTGCTGGAAGAGGAAAAGACATAATTCAATCTTTAGGCATATTAGATGATTCTAGAATCAAAGAAAGATTAAAAGCTATTAACAATAAATACTTAAATTTGTCTGCGTGGTACTGGGGAACTGAGAAGAGTGATGGCGTTGCGATATATATTACACCGTTAGGAAAGTTGGAAATAGTTGACTATATGAATAATGAAAAAATTGTTTTTTTTGATGATGAATGGAATATATCAGATATTAAAGACGCGTGGAAAAGTGTAGATGTAGGTACTAAAAGAGCAACGATTTTAAATTTTACATCAAAGAATAAAGTATTAAAATAAGTAGGAGGTAAATATGGAATCACAGATTGCTTATAAAGACGATTATATGTTTTATGATGATTTAAATTCTAAAATACAAAGCGAAGATTTGGAATTTTATAAAAAAATATTGGGGAAGAATAAAGATATTTTAGAAGTTGCTTGTGGTACTGGCAGGATAATTTCCCAAATTTACGAGGAGTCGAATTTTGTAATGGGTTTAGATAATTCTAAAGAGATGCTTAGTGTTGCTAAGAGAAAATTGAAAAGTAAAAATGTTGAACTAATATTAGGAGATATGACAAAATTGGAAAATATCAACAAAAAATTTGATTATATAATATGTGGATATAATTCATTACAACATATATTGGAAAACGACGGAGTAAGCGGTTTTTTGGAAAATGCACATAATCTATTGAAAAATAATGGTAGAATTATTATTGATATTTTTAATCCGAATCCAAATTTTTTAAATGTAGAAAAAGTACATGAATATAAATGCAAATTTTATAGTCAATATTTGAAATGTGAAATTGTAGTAGAAGAAGAAAGACAGTATAATTGCATTGAAAAAATAAATTATATTAAATACATATATAAGAGTGATAATAAAATAGTTGCACAAGTTGATGCAAAAATGAAGCAATATTATGATGGAGATATTGAACGAATAGTAGAAGAAACTACTTTGAAAATTGAAAGAAAATATGGAGACTATGAATTTAATGAATTTAAAAAGAATTCTCCTAAACAAATATATATTATAAAAAAAGGTGAGTAAAAAGCATGGAAACAATAAAACCAAATTGTGCATATGGAAGAATGAATGTTGGAATTTTTTCGCTAAGCAATAAAGATGATATTAGGTTTCCGAAAAGATATAAACGTGCTATAAAAAATTTGAATAAAATATGTGGACATATTTATGAGTGGAAAAATGAAGAAACAGCATCAATACAGTTGATAAATATGTTGAAAAATGATAATATAAATATATTGATGTCATTAACCGGTGGTTATACCACCAACACGCACTTGGATAGTATTAATTATAGAGAAGTAGCTCAAAATCCTAAGATTGTTGTAGGCTATAGTGATACAACAGCTTTATTATTGGCACTATACACTAAGATAAAGCTTGTTACTTTTTATGGTCCTGCACTTATAGGAACATTTGGAGAATACCCAGATGTTAATTCATATACGGCTAAAAATTTTAATGATATTATGGCATATAGTGGTGGAATATACACATATGAAGAACCCCAAAAACAAAGTATGTCAAATTATTTTTGGGACGAAGAAGATGAAAAAGAATTGGAATATAGCAAATTTGATGGATGGAAGTCAAATCATAAAGGAGCAGCAAGAGGTATTTTAATAGGTGGAAATTTAAATACTATTCTTTCTTTGCTAGGAACTGAATATATGCCTGATTTTAAAAACAAAATATTATTTATTGAGGATGCTTTTACATCTCCACAAAAGTTCAATAGAGATATGGAAACATTAAAGCAGAATAAGATATTATATCAAATAAACGGAATAATTGTTGGAACATTTTTTGGAGTTAATGATACACAATCTGATTTTGAAAGAATACTTAATGAATATATTGACAAGCCAATGATTTATAATATGAATTTTGGACACAGTAATCCAATAATGACAATACCTATCGGTGTATCTGCAGAAATTGATAGCGATAAGCCGATGATTACTTTGTTGGAAAGCCCATTCAAAGATATATAGCGGGATAGCTTAATTGTAAAGCCCATAGTTCATATCTATGGAGATATTGGTGCAAATCCAATTCCCGTTACCAAATTTTATTAAGGAGTGAATGTTTTGAATAAAAAATTTTATGTAACAACACCTATTTATTATCCAAGCGGTAAATTTCATATAGGAACTGCCTACTCGACATTGCTTGCTGACGCAATTAAGAGGTACAAGATTTTAAGAGGATATGATTCTTACATGTTAACTGGTGTTGATGAACATGGACAAAAGGTAGAAAAAGTAGCAGAAGGACGAGGAGTAAGTCCACAAGAGCATGTTGATCAAATGGCAGAGGAATCAATAAAATTATGGGAAATAATGAAAATATCTAACGATGATTTTATTAGAACTACAGAAACTAGACATACAAAAGTAGTTGAAAAAGTGTTTACGAAGTTACAAGAAAATGGAGATATATATTTGGATAAATACAACGGATGGTATTGTACGCCATGTGAAACATTTTTTACAGAATTTCAATTGGTTGATGGAAAGTGTCCTGATTGTGGTAGAAATGTTGAAAAAACGAGTGAAGAAGCATACTTTTTTAATATGAAAAAATATGAAAAGAGATTAATGGAATTTTATGATGAAAATCCTGATTTTTTGTTACCTATTTCTAGAAAAAATGAAATTATAAATAATTTCTTAAAGCCTGGTTTGGATGATCTTTGTATCACAAGAACATCATTCGACTGGGGAATAAAAGTTCCAAACGATCAAAAACATGTTATATATGTGTGGTTGGATGCATTATTAAATTATATAACGGCTATTGGATATGGTTCTGATGATGAAACGCTTTTTAATAAATATTGGCCAGCGGATTTACAAATAATTGGTAAAGATATAATCAGATTTCATGCAATATATTGGCCTATATTCTTAATGGCACTAGAATTACCATTACCAAAACAAATATATGCTCATGGGTGGTATGTAATGAAAGATGGAAAAATGTCAAAATCAAAAGGTAATGTGTATTATCCAGATGTATTAGCCGAAAGATATGGTGTGGATGCAACAAGGTATTTGCTACTTCGTGAAATATCTTACGATAATGATGGAGTATTTTCATTGGAAGGATTCTTAGAAAGATATAATTCAGATTTGAGCAATGACTTGGGAAACTTAGTTAGCAGAACAATAGGAATGGTGAATAAGTATTTTAATGGGAAAATACCAGCGTATAATGGAAAGCCAAATGAATGTGATGAAGAAATTGAACAATTTGTCACTAATGAAATTGATATTATTGAGAACAAGTTTGATACTGTACATATAGCTGATGCTATGGCTGAAATATGGAAAATAATATCTCGTTCTAATAAGTATATTGATGAAACGGCACCTTGGGTTTTATTTAAAAATTGTGATAACACAGAAAAATTGCAATCTGTTATGTATCATTTGATAGAAAATATAAGAAAAGTTGCTGTGCTAATAAAACCATTTATGCCAGACATTTCAGAAAAAATATTAGATAGTTTTAACATAAGCGATGAATTTAGAACATGGGATAGCATTAAGAAATATGATATGCTAAGCGATATTCAAGTGGTTGAAAAAATTGAACCATTATTTGCTAGATTAGATATTAAGGAAGAGTTAGAAAAACAAGGATAAATTTTAAAAATACGATTTATGCTATGGAGTATAAATCGTATTTTTATGTGTGCTCAGCGTTAAGCAACAATTTGTGTGTGAAAGTTATATGCAATGCTCGTATAGTTGTGTGTTGATGGTAGGCAGCATATATTAATTGTGATTGAGTAATTGAATATTAAAAAATACTCATATAGTGCATAAAAAATTAAAGTTCCAAATTGAGTTAATCTCTCATAATACTTCCACCACTTGCAATAATGTTTTCTCCGTTTATATATGAAGAATCGTCAGAAGCTAAAAACAATACAATATTAGCTATTTCTTCTGGCTTTCCCAATCTTTTAATTGCAGTACAATCAATGATATTTTTTAGTAATTGAGCTGGTAATATATTTAGCATATCAGTATCAATTAAGCTAGGCTGAATGCTATTTATAGTTATATTGCTAGAAGAATATTCTTTGGCAAGTGCACGAGTTAAGCCATCAAGGGCAGCCTTTGATGCACAATAATCTGATTTATCAATTGTTCCAAAAGAAGAAGTGGAAGAAATGTTAACTATTTTTCCATATTTTTTTGATAGCATATTAGGAAGTAATAATTTTATTAAATGATAAGCACTCCAAAAATTTGTGTCAAATGTTTTTTTGAAGTTTTTAGATGATATATCTAGAAAAGGAGAATCATAGCAACAGCCAGCACAATTTATCAATATATCAAAATTATAACTATTCAAATGATTTTGATAAAGATCTAATATGTTTTTTTCATTGCTTAAATCACATTTGTATGGTATGACTTTTTCATTAGAAATAAAGCTAGAATCGATAGGTGTATTATTATATATTGCAATAATTTTCCCAATGTTTTCTGTTAAGAATAGATGTATTATACTTTTACCAATTTTACCGCTGCTGCCTGTTACAAGAGCTGTTTTGTCGCTTAATTTATTCATAGTTTTTCCCTCCTTGATGTACATAACAAGAGTACTTTGTGAAAAAAGTCCTGAATGGAGTATTTCAAAATTTGGTAGCGGATGTAGGATTTGAACCTACGACCTGTCGGGTATGAACCGAATGCTCTAGCCAACTGAGCTAATCCGCCATAAATAACAAATTCATTATATTTTGAAGATATAATGAAGTCAAGTCTTTTTAAGTCTTTTTGCTTTTTAGTGGTATATGAATTATAAAATTATTTAATATATAGTGAAATGAGTAAAAGAAAATATATAGTAAGGATATTGAGAGGCATTTGAGCGAAAAATGCTCAACGCCTTGCAATTACTAATAATAAGTGGTAAAATTACTGCGAGGTGAGAATAGTGGAACTAAAGACAAAATATCAATATACATATTTTGTATATCCTTTTTTTGTGAAAGAAAAAGATTACGCAAAGTTTATTACAAATATGATATTGGGAGGAAAATGGCAAGAAAAAATTTTTAATAAAATTGATGATATAGAAGTTGATACTCATTTTATGGGTAGTGCGAAAACAAGGATGTTTCCTACACTAAAATGGTCTTTAAGAGAGAAAAAAGATTTTGCTAAAAGCACGAATGCGAAGAAAGCAAAAGTGTTAAGTGAGCTTTCTAGTTGTATGCTTGAATACAAGTTTGAAGATGATGTAAAAGGAAAAATTGAAGATAAAAATGCAATATTTTTTGATATTTCTAAAATAAGACTAATGTGTTTTAAAGAAGGCATTTGCTTTTTACTTATAAAAACAGAACTTGCAGATGCAAACTTTACAGATTTTAAAAATTTATTAAATCTAAACTATAAATTTAGAAATGTAACACCTCAATTTTTACGCATAAAAGATTATGATTATATAAAAATACAGTCAAACAGATTTGATACGATGGAAGACATTAGAAAATTTATAAACAAAGTATGTATTAGATATGATGAAACAGATATGCAAGATGCATATACAAATAGAATGTTTGTATATTCGTATGCATGTTTAGACGAATCTGAATGGAATAGTACAAAAGATTTTACAGCAATTAGGGATTATTTCTTAAAATATAAGCATGTGCTATCAGCTGATTATAATTCAGAATTTGCAGATAATATTGAAAAAGATAATACATATACAAGGTGGAAATATTCAATGTATGGTTTTACAAAAATGTCTGGAGTATTATTTTCTTCTGCAACAGACCATTTTAACTATACAAAACTTCCAGAGTATTATGAAAATGTCTATTTATACATAATGTTATATGCTTTTTATCAAAGATTATCATATGTTTTATTATTAAAAGAAATTGAAGACATAAAAAATAAAAATGTTATAAAAAATAAAATATTAAAAATGGCAAAAAACAATGCTCTAAATCAAGTTTCAAACTCTGAACATGCAATGATGCTTTGGCAAAATTGGAGCAAAACATTTGGATTAGACGAAATGTATAAGAGCATGATAGATTGCTACAACATATTAAGTTAGGAGGATAGCAATGATTACTTGCGGAACGGATATAATAAAGATAAGCCGAGTGAAAGATTCGATAGAGCGACTTGGCGAAACTTTTTTAAAACGAGTATATACAGATGAAGAAATTGAATATTGTGAATCTCGCCGAATGTGCAAGTATCAAAGTTACGCTGCGAGATTTGCAGCAAAAGAAGCTATTTACAAAGCGGTATCGCCAAGCATAAA
>CAZRQF010000014.1:17672-26589 GCA_964602275.1 uncultured Eubacteriales bacterium | reverse complement strand
TTGAAATGATGAAAGCTTTTGGAATAACATATAAGGCGGCAGGAGAAAACATAGCGGGAAATTCAACGCTGGAAGGTGCGGTAAATGCGTGGATGAATTCTGAAGGACATAAAGCTAACATATTGAGTAATGCGTATAATTATACAGGAATAGGCATAGTGGATTCGCCAAAATATGGGAAAATATTGGTGCAGATGTTCATAGGAAAATAAAAACAAATCATGTTTGGCATTTGAATAGTGCAAATGCCAAATATGATATTTTTGACAAAATTTAGCATTTGTCACAAGCTAAATCAAGAAAAATTGAAAATTTTCAAAAAACAAGTACGAAAAAATTGAATATTTTCAATTTTTACACATTTGGACTAAAAAGGGTAAGCTTTTTGTGATGATTGCTTTTTTAGAAATTTTGTGGTAGAATTATGTTAGTTTAATGAAAGCTGAATCTCATTTTGAGAACCGAGGAACCATTTTTAGGGGTGCATCTATTTTAGTTAGGGAACTTTCTATCCCGAACCCGTCAGCTAACTTGGTAAGCTTTTTAGGGAGAATTTCGATTAAATCATAGGGGTTCTCTATGATTTTTGTTTTAAGGAGGAAACGATGTATAAGATTAGTGTGATTTTGCCAATACATAATGTAGAAAAATACCTTGAAAAATGTATAGAATCGGTTGTTAAGCAAACAATTGGTTTTGAAAATATTCAATTAATACTAGTTGATGATGGGTCTACAGATAATAGTTTTAAAATAATGCAATATTATGCAGAAAAATATGATAATGTAGATATTTTTCATTTTGAAGAAAAAAGTGGTGCTGCTGGTAGACCGAGAAATAAGGGGATTGAAATGGCAACTGGAAAATATCTTATGTTTTCAGATCCTGACGATTTCTTTTCTAATGATGCGTTTGAAGTTATGTATAAGAGTATAGAGGAAAATGAAGCAGATTTTATTATAGCAAATTGGAATTATGCTGATGAAGACGGAACACCTTGGCAAAAACCAGTTTTTGATAATGAAAGATTTAAAAAATTTAAATTATCAATAAATGATTATAACGATTCTTTTTATATTATGAATTCGTCTATGTGTAATAAAATTTTTAACAGAGAATTTATAATAAAAAATAATATAAAATGCTTGGAATTTGTGCCTGGTGAAGATACATATTTTTCTATGACGGCTTTTTTAAATTCTAAAAATGTTTACTATATTCCCCATATTATTTATTATTATAGACAAAGGAATGGAAATTCTACATCTGTTTCTTGGAATTGTTCTGCATCATTTTTTGATGGTATGAATATAGCGTATAAGGCTCTATATGAGAAGTTTGTGGAATATGACCAAATAAATTTTTATAGATTTATTTATGCTAGGAATATGACATATTTGTTATATAGATTTATAGATTCGGACAAGTTAGTTGATGAGGAACGATTGGATATTTTGGCTAAGAGCAGATGGTTTTATAAGTTAAGCAGAACTTTGAATGTTCCAGCGTGCCAAAAATCTTTAGGTACATTGATAGATAAAATTGTTGCAGGTGAATATAAGGATGTTATAGATATTTGCAATATAATTTCTGAGATGAGAAAGTTTATGGCAAAAGAAGTTAGACAAAGCATGTCTAAGCCTACAGAAAAGTTTTATGAGGAAATAATGAAAAATAAAGTTTAATAGGAGATATAATTATGAAAAAAATAGCGTTTTACATTAAAGGTATATATAATGGCGGAACGGAAATTGCTTTATTAAATTTAATATCATTATTGGATAAGTCATTATATGACATATATATAATAAATGATGATATGGAAAACTCTAATAGCATTGTTTCTGAAAAAATGAGTAAATTTGCCAAGATAATTGAAATGTCACAAGTGAATGCAGATGTTTTGATATATTGCACATCGCCTAAACACGGAGTTGATGTTATTCTTGAAAATGTAAAATATAAAAAAGCTTATTTCTGGTTTCATTATTTTAGCCAAAATCAATTAAAATTTTTACAAGAAGTTAATGACAAAAAACTTGTGGATAATGTAGTTGTTGTTTGCGAAACGATAAAGAAAAAAATGTTACAATTAGATATATATAAACATCACGAAGATAATATAGTGTCTATATATAATGTCATGCCGATAGAAGATATTTGCCAAAAGAGCAAAGAAAAAATTGAACTTGAGTTATCCGATTGCATTAATTTTGTGACAGTTTCTAGATTATATAGAGAAAAAGGCTTTGGCAGAATGAAACAGCTTGTAGAATGCTTGCTTGCAAGAAATATTGATTTTAAATGGCACATTGTTGGCTGTGCTTTAAACGAAGATGATGAAAAAGAAATTAATTCAATAATTAATTGTTATCCAGGAAAAGTTATTATGCATGGTTATCAAAGTAATCCTTATAAATATATTGCAAAATGTGATTATTTAGTATTGCTTAGTGATGAAGAAAATATGCCACTTACAGTAGTTGAGGCGAAAATATTGGGAATACCATGTATTTTGAGCAATTTTGATAGTGCGTATGAACAAATTTCGGATATGGAGAATGGTATTATCTTGGATAGATATGATTTAGAAACATATGCTGATAGAGTTGACGATATTATAAACAATAAAGAAATGTTTAAAGAAGTAACTAAAAAGTATTTGTATTCTAACAAAATTTCTATTGATAAATGGAATAAACTTTTTAAATAATAAGTCCCCTAATTATTAGTTTGATTAATAATTAGGGGATTTTCATAAAATAATTTTTTATTTAACTTTATCAGCAAAGTTATTATTTATTATAAGGTCAAACGGTGCTTTTTCTGTAAGTTCTCCGGCTTCTATCATTATATCTTGTAGCCTATTAAAAGATTCTTCTGTCATTGAAGGCTCGGTTTTCCATGCGTCAATTTCTTTGTATCTTGCAACAACTTTTTCTAATACTTCTACATCTACTTCTGGGAAAGATGGAAGCAATACTTCTGCAATTTCTGCTGGAGTATGAGTGTTAACCCATTGCTCGCCCTCATATACAGCATCTGTAAATTTTTGAATTATTTCAGTGTTATTTTCTATATAGCTCTTTTTGGCAAAATATGCAGTATAAGGTATTTCGCCTGCTTCTTCACCGATAGAAGCCACGATATATCCACGCCCTTCGTTTTCAAATACTGTTGCAGTAGGTTCAAATATTGTTATATAGTCACCTGTTCCAGCAGCAAATGCACTATTCATCATGTCGAAACTAATACTATCATCGAAATTTAAATCTGTTTTTGGGTCGATTCCATTTTTCTTTAAAACATATTCAAATGTCATGTATGGAACTCCACCTTTTCTGCCTGGTAAGACATGTTTTCCTTTTAAGTCATTCCAATTAAAATTATCTGTAGCTTCTCTTGTAACTAAGAAAGAACCGTCTTTTTGCGTTAACTGTGCAAAAACTTGAATATAGTCGTCTTTCCCTTCGTTGTAGACATATATAGAAGCTTCTGGACCTGCAAAACCAATGTCAACTTGATTTGATAAAACGGCAGTCATAACTTTATCAGCTCCCTGACTGTTTATAAGTTCTATATCGATGCCGCGTTTTTCAAATATTCCTAAGTTTATAGCTACATATTGCGGAGCATAAAAAACAGAATGGGTAACTTCGCTAACCGTTAATTTTACATTTTCTTCTGGTGTGTTTTGCTTGCTATCTTGATTTGTATTTGTACATCCAACTAAACACATACTTAAAATAAGTAGTATGCTAACTATAGAAAATAAAATATGATTTTTTTTCATTTTAACCTCCTAAAGTTTTATATAAAAATCAATATAACAAATTATATGCGAACATATTAGTTTTTGTGCATGATAAATTTTAAAATTATTTTTTCTAAAATTAAGACTGCTTGGTACATTAGTGCTGCGACAACGCCTAATACAATTACACTTGTCATAACTAAGTCAAGTTTAAATACTTGCCCGCCATATACTATTAAATATCCAAGCCCTGCTTTTGAAACTAAAAATTCACCTGAAATTACACCAACTAGTGACAATCCAATATTTACTTTTAGCGCATTTATTAATGTTGAAATGTTTGATGGCAATACAATTTTTGAAAAAATTTGCCACTTGCTTGCATTAAATGTCTTTGCCATTTTTATAATATTTGAATCAGTACTTTTAAAACCGTTTAACATTTCAAGTACGGTAACTATTAGTGAGATTGCAAGTGCCATTGTTATTATGGCTGGAGTTCCAGCACCTACCCAAACTATAATTATTGGACCTAGAGCAACTTTAGGTAGACTATTTAAAACTACTAAATATGGGTCTGCTATTTTGCAAACTAAATCAGACCACCACAATATACATGCGATGATTGTTCCAAATATTGTTCCTAATAGAAAGCCCACGACTGTTTCAAGACATGTTATGCCGAGATGATAAAATAAATTGTTGGAAGGTGCGTTCAATAATGTGCTTAAAATTCTAGATGGCGTGCTAGCTATAAATGAGTCTATAATGCCTGCATTTGCAAGTAGTTCCCAAATAAAAATAAATAAAATTAAAGAAATTATTTGACAAGACAGTATAAATATTTTTTTGTGTTTCTTATCTTTTAAATATTTTTTTCTTTCTGGCGAAATTGAATTATTCATTTGTATTCAACTCCTTCCAAATGGTATCAAAATATTTGCTAAATTCTTTACTTTCTCTACAAAGTAAAGGTGTTCTATTATTCATGTCAAAATTAATATTATACACATTTTTTATAATTGCAGGTCGACTACTTAAAACTATTACTTGGTCAGACATACTTATACTTTCTGGTATATCGTGCGTAACCATAATTGTAGTTTTGTTTTCATTTTTTATTATGGAGTAGACATCGTCTGTGACAGAAAGCCTAGTTTGGTAGTCTAACGCAGAAAAAGCTTCGTCTAGTAATAATATGTCGGGCTGAGTAGCTAGTGTCCTAATTAATGCAACACGCTGACGCATACCGACCTGATAGTTGTGCAGGATATTTATCTTTAAATTCGTATAAATCATATTTTTTTAGTAATGAATCTATATATTCTTTTGATTCTAAAGTTAATTTATTTTTTATTTCTAATCCAAATGTAATGTTTTTATATATACTTCTCCACTCGAGCAGGTAATCTTTTTGCAGCATATATCCAATGCTACTAGAAATACCAGTTAGTTTTTGATTATCGATATAAATATTGCCATTAGAAGATTTTTCAAGTCCGGCCATTATTGAAAGTAAAGTGGATTTTCCACAACCACTCGGACCTACAATGCTAGTGAAAGTACCTTTCTTAAATGTATAGTTAAACTCTTTTATTGCAGTGGTTTCACCGTTTTCGTCTTGATAAACTTTGCTTATGTTTTCTAATTTCAATCCTTCGTGCATATGCTCACCTCAAAAAAAGTATCTTCCATATAGCATATGTCTATAAATTTAAAAAGGTTAAGAATTTGTAATGTATATTTTTAAAAGATAAAAATATACTTGTAGAGAGAAATAAAAAATTCTAGAGGTGTCATATGAAAAAGACGGTAATTTTTTTGTTGGTAGTTATTGAGGTGTGCATATGTTCAGTTGCTGAAGCGGTAGAGGAGATAAATTTAAATGCAAAAAGTGCAATTGTTTTTGATAGAACTTACAAAAAAGTTTTATACTCAAAAAATATTCATGAAAAACTGCCGAATGCTTCGACAACGAAAGTGTTAACTGCAATAGTTGCTTATGAAAATGCGGATATGAATGATATGGTGACTGTTAGCAAAAAAGCTGCGAGTAC
Organism: uncultured Eubacteriales bacterium; assembly: GCA_964602275.1. Classification (GTDB taxonomy): domain Bacteria; phylum Bacillota; class Clostridia; order TANB77; family UBA1234; genus RGIG6291. The sequence continues at coordinate 20,778 of CAZRQF010000014.1, read as the reverse complement.
AACTGGTTCGAGAGTTGGGCTTAGAACCGGGGATAAAGTTTTATTGGGGGATTTAATGAAAGGACTGCTCATTTGCTCTGGAAATGATGCAGCGGTAGCAATTGCAGAGCATGTAGCAGGAACGGAAGAAGAGTTTTGCGAAATGTTAAACGAAAAGGCAAAAGAAATAGGGGCAAATGATACTAATTTTGTGACACCGCATGGACTAGATAGAGAAGAACATTACTCTACCGCATACGATTTGGCGTTAATATCAGACTATGCTTTAAGCATACCGTACATTGCAAATATTGTATCTAAAAGAAATGAAAGTATAAAAATAAATGGAAACTATAAAAATTTAAATACGACAAATGAAATGCTTTCAACTTATAACGGGGCAAATGGCGTAAAAACTGGATATACTGGCAATGCCGGTAGGTGTCTTATAACTTCTGCAACTAGGGATAATTGGCAACTTATATGTGTTGTATTAGGGTGTGATACTAAGAATTTTAGAACAAATGATTCGATAAAATTACTTAATTATTGTTTTGAAAATTACGAATTTTATGATATAGCTTCACTCGTAGAAAAAAATTATAAAATATATGTCGAAAAGAGCCAAAATGGAATATATACAGTAAATTTTAATGAAGAATATGTAATGCCGATGTTAAAGGAAGAAATAGAAGGACTAAGAGTTGAATATAGTGTAACGAATAATTTTATAGCTCCGTTAAAAAGTGGTGTAAAGATAGGCGATATAAGTATTTATTGCAAAGATGAACTTTTGAAAACATTTAAACTTATGAATAAAAAAACGATAGATAGAAAAACGATGGCAGATTATATTAAATTGCTTACAAATGATATTTGCAAATATTTGAAAATGTGAAGTTTTTGTTGATATTTTCTTCAAAATGTAGTATTATGGTAATGTTAAAATAACAGGGATGTTATACTCATATAACAATGTATGGAGGTTAAAATGAAGAAAATATCAATTGCAATGTGCATAGTTATGGTGTTTACCATGATGTTTACGACATTTACTACATTGGCAACAGAGCAAAGTGTGGCAGACAAAAAAGAAGAGATTGCTCAAAGTAGTAATGCATCTGAGGTTACATTAAAGAACTTACAAACTAAAGAAGAAAAAATTGCATATTATACTGAAAAATATGGGGATAAGACAAAAGCAACTGTGGCATATTGGATTTCAGTTGTACAGGTTTGGAGTGTTATACCGTGTGTTTTGCTTCTTATATGGGGAGCGCTTAATTGCTTTATCATAGGTAACAAAAAATTACATGCTAGAGAGCAAGGGTTTAATACAATCATTGCTTCAATAATTGGCCTAGTGGCCTTTCAAGTTATACCATTTATATACGCTATATGTGTAGCAGGAAGGTGATAAAATGAAAGTACTTTTTGCAATAGGTAATGCCCAGACATCTAAAAGTGTAGCTGATAAATATTTTCAATTAAATGGAGAAAAGCTAGAATATAAAGATGTCTTTTATTTTAGAGCTTTATTGGAAGAAGTAAAAAAAGACAAGTCTTATGATAGAATTATCATAAGTGAAGAATTAGAACCGATTAAAGCTGTAACAATCGAAGAAATTGATCAAAAGATATTTTCAAATATTGATAATATTACAGATGAACTTCAAGATGCTGAAATTACATTTATAGGTTCTGACAGAAGAACTAAGACAGACCCTTTAATAAGTAGATTGTTTAATATTGGTGTTTATAGTTTGCTACTTGGTGCAGACAGAAATATTGGTTCACTTTGTAGTGCGATAAAAGAACCTAAAACTAAAAAAGAGGCAAAGGAATACTTAAATCTTAATCCAGCGATTAACTCTTCGGCAAATATTCGTTCAAGTAGCGAAGAAGAAGTGCCGGAAGCACAAGTAAACCATATTTTAAAACATTATGAAAAATTAGGCAACGATACTAGTAAATACATTTCGAGCTTTGAAACAATAGAAGAACAATTTTCAAAAGAGCAACTAGTTATAATTGCTGCTGCAATATGTAAATTCTTACCTAGCATTGTTGCTGAAACTATCAGTAGCGACCCAAGATATTCTTCGTTTTTCATGCCTTTCTTGTCTAAGAAGACATTAAAAGCGGTTAATACAAATTTGAATGCTCAAAAACATGTACCAAAGAGAGCGGGAATACTTAACTTTTTGGCTGGCAAAAAAGAAAAAACATCGGAAAATGTTATTAAAGATGGAGCTAGAATTCAAGAAGAGGAAGAACAAAAAGCACGCTTAGCAGCTGAAAAAGCAGAAGCAGAGTCTAAGAAAATGCGTGAAGAAGCAGAAAAAGCTTCCAAAATGCAAATGGAACAACTAAGAAAAGAAGAAGAAGCAAGACGAGCTAAGGTAGAGCTTGAATTAAAACAAAAACAAGAAGCAGAAGAAAGAGCTAAAGCAGAAGCTCAAAGACTTGCAAAAGAGCAAGAAGAGCTAAAACAAAGAGCGATAGCAGAGCAAAAGGCAAAAGAGCTTGAAGCTCAAAAGCTTGCGAAAGAGCAAGAAGAATTAAGACAAAGAGCAATAGCTGAGCAAAAGGCAAAAGAGCTTGAAGCTCAAAGACTTGCGAAAGAACAAGAAGAATTAAAACAAAGAGCAATAGCTGAGCAGAAAGCAAAAGAACAGGCATCAACAGGCGAAGTTGAAATTGAAATAGATATTTCGGCATTGCAAGCTGTGAAGCCAGCTCAAGAACAAAAAAATAAAGAGCAAGAAGAGCTAGGACAAAAAGCAATAGCTGAGCAAAAGGCAAAAGAGCTTGAAGCTCAAAAACTTGCAAAAGAGCAAGAAGAATTAAGACAAAAAGCAATAGCTGAGCAAAAAGCAAAAGAGCTTGAAGCACAGAAACTTGCAAAAGAGCAAGAAGAGTTAAGACAAAAAGCAATAGCTGAGCAAAAGGCAAAAGAACTTGAAGCACAAAGGCTTGCAAAAGAGCAAGAGGAGCTAAGACAAAAAGCAATAGCTGAGCAAAAGGCAAAAGAACTTGAAGCACAAAGGCTTGCAAAAGAGCAAGAGGAGCTAAGACAAAAAGCAATAGCTGAGCAAAAGGCAAAAGAACTTGAAGCACAAAGGCT
>CAZRQF010000014.1:0-17572 GCA_964602275.1 uncultured Eubacteriales bacterium | reverse complement strand
TAAGACAAAAAGCAATAGCTGAGCAAAAGGCAAAAGAACTTGAAGCACAAAGGCTTGCAAAAGAGCAAGAGGAGCTAAGGCAAAAAGCAATAGCTGAGCAAAAAGCTAGACAAGAAGCCCAAAGACTTGCAAAAGAACAAGAAGAATTGAAAAAACAGCTTGAAGCACAAAACACTAGCGTGCCAAGAGTGAATTCTTCTGTTGATGTTACTACAATTACAACTCCTGCACCAGGTGGTTCACTTATGACACCAAACACAGGTGATAATGAACTTGAGAGTAATTTTATGACGGCTTTATATCAATTGCCAAGTGATTATAAGAAAGTTGTAGCTTTTGTAGGAACTAATAAGGTAGGAACTACTTTTATAGCAAATGCAATTGCAAACAATACATCAGCAAAGGGAATTAAAACGGCACTTTTAGATATGACTAAGAGCAAAGGTTTATATTACTTGTATAATAAGAGTGATCAAAAGAAAATTCAAATTGCTGGAGAATGTATAAAGAATTTAAATGAAGGAATTAATACACCTATAACAGCAGATAGAAACAAAAATTTATTTGTGTATACTACACTTCCTGGTGTTGGTGAAAATAGAAAAAATTACAAACATAAGACTGTTATTGATACCGCAAAGAGAAATTGTAATTTGCTTATAATTGATTGTGATTTTACAACTCCAATAGAATATTTTGAACAAGCATCTGAAGTATACCTTGTTCAAGATATGGATATAATCAAACTTCAAGAAACTACGGCTTTTTTGAGAGAATTTAAAAATAGAAATATTGAGTGGAGTAAACTTAGTGTAATAGTTAACAAATATGTTAAAAGTTCGTTTACACCGAAGAAGATTGTTGAAGTTGGTTTAGCATACTATAATGATCCTCAAATGACATATACAGAAGAGTTTGAAACGATAAAATCATATACAACAGTTCCTTTTACTTTAGAAGATTATGCAAGATATACAGAAGATATTGCTAGAGATAAAATAGTATATAAAAATTATTCAGCACAATTGAAAGCAGCAATTGAGCAAATATGTAGAAAAATATATCCTGTTAGTAATTCGGGAAAGAAGAAAGGATTATTTAGTTAAAGTAAGGAGGATGTTAAATGGATTCAGAAAATACAATATTTTTTAAAGTTGAAAAAGAAAAGAAAGCTAATTCAAAACAAATTTTAAGACAAGTATACGAAGCATTAGTTGAGAAAGGTTATAACCCAATAAATCAAATAGTTGGTTATATACTTTCTGGCGACCCAACATATATTACAAGTTACAAGGATTCTAGAAGTTTAATTCGTCAATTAGAAAGAGATGAATTATTAGAAGAATTAGTAAAAGAGTATATAGGGGTAAATGAATGAGAATAATGGCTTTAGATTATGGCGATGCAAGAACAGGAGTTGCAATTTCAGATGCACTTGGCATTACGGCTCAAGGTTTGGAATCTGTTGATTCTAAAAATCAATATAAATTATTAAATCGATTATCCGAAATAATAAAAGAGTATTCTATTGAAAAGATTGTGATAGGTTATCCGTTAAATATGAATGCAACCGCAGGACCTAGGGCAGAAAAGACAGACAAGTTCATTAAAATATTAGAAGATAGATTTCATTTAGAGGTTATAAAAATCGATGAAAGATTAACAACTGTTGCATCGCATAAAACAATGACAGAATTAGGAATAAAAAAAGAAAAGAAAAAACAAATAGTAGATACAATGTCAGCAGTGTACATATTGCAAATGTATCTAGATAAAATGTAGAAAGGAGAATTAATATGGATGAAAATTTAAACAATGGAGTAGAAGGAATGGAGGATTTTGACGAATTAGACAACATTATCGTTTTAAACGATGAAGAAGGAAATGAAGTTGAATTTGAGTTTTTAGATGTTGTAGAATTAGATGGAAAAGAATATGTAATATTATTACCAGTAGAAGAAATGGAAAATGGCGAAGTAGTAATATTTAGAATTGAAGGCGAAGGCGAAGACGAAACATACTTTGGTTTAGATGATGAAGCAGAAGCTGAAAAAGTATTCCAAGCTTTTAAAGAAAAAGCTAAAGATGATTTCGATTTTGTTGATGAAGACTAATTTGGTATAATTCTTTATAATATTAGTAAAATGGGTCGATAGTTTAACGACTCGCAAAGATATTATTAATAAGTAATTTGGTTGCGGGAGACCGCAACCTTTTTTTGAATGTGAAATAGAAAAATTATTTTAATGATACAAACATGGGGGTAAAAATGGAAAATTTAATTAAAGAAACAGAAAAAGAAATAGAAGAATTATTTAAATGTGTTGATGAAATAGAATTAGAAAATACGGAGAAAGTATTAAAATCATTTGCAAATAATAAAATAAGTGAAGCTCATTTAAATGGAACTACTGGATATGGTTATGGTGATGTCGGTAGAGAAGCTATTGAAAATATGTTTACAGAAATTTTTGGCACAGAAGATGCCTTGGTGAGAACTCAGTTTATTTCTGGTACTCATACAATATCAACAGTTCTTTTTGGAATTTTAAGACCTGGCGATATTGTGCTTAGCATAAATGGAAAACCATATGATACCTTAGATGAAGTAATTGGTATAAGAGATAATCCAAGTTCACTTAAAGCATTTGGAGTAAAATATGAACAAATAGATTTAAAAGATGGACTTTTTGATATTCCTGCAATAAAGAAAAGGGTAGCTATAAACAATATAAAAATGATAATGGTTCAAAGGTCAAGAGGTTATGCATTTAGAAAAGCTTTTACAATAGAAGAACTTGCAGAAGTTTTTGCAGCTATTAGAGAGGTAAATAAAGATGTAATAATTATGGTAGATAATTGTTATGGCGAATTTGTAGACACAAGAGAGCCAACGCATGTAGGTGCTGATATAGCGGTAGGTTCACTTATTAAAAATATAGGTGCAGGAATAGCACCAACTGGTGGATATATTGTTGGAAAGAAAAACCTTATTGAATTAATTAGTGATAGATATAGTGCACCAGGGCTTGGAAAAGAAGGCGGTGCAACATTTGGATTAAATAGACAAATATTGCAAGGATTGTTTATGGCTCCTCATACAGTTGCTCAAGCAATAAAAATTGATATTTTTGCATCTAGGATGCTTGAAAAGTTAGGATACGAAACATATCCAAAATATAATGAAAAAAGATCTGATATAGTCCAAATGATAAAATTTAATGATTCAGATAAATTGATTAAATACTGCCAAGCTATACAAGCAAATTCACCAATTGATTCTCATGTAGTTCCTGAGCCATGGGATATGCCTGGCTATGAAGATAAAGTAATAATGGCATCTGGTGCATTTACTGCGGGTTCTTCAATAGAATTAAGTTGCGATGGACCAGTTCGTCCGCCATATATAGCATATATGCAAGGTGGACTTACATACGCAAGTGGAAAGTTAGCAGTAATTAAAGCTATTGAAAATATAAATAGATAAAATAAAGAAAAAGCAAAAAGGAGGTGTTTTAAATCAAATGAAAGTTGTTGTAATTGGAGGAGGCCCTGCTGGAATGATGGCTGCCATAACTGCTAGAGAAAATGGTAATGAAGTGATTTTGCTAGAAAAGATGAGAAGCGTTGGAAGAAAGCTTGCAATAACAGGTAAAGGAAGATGTAATATTACTAACAATGCAGATATCGATGACTTTATAAAAAATATTCCTGGAAACGGTAAATTTTTATATAGTGCTTTTAGTAAGTATTCAAATGTGGATTTAATAAATTTTATGAATGAACTTGGAATAAAAACAAAAGTAGAGCGTGGTAATAGAGTTTTCCCTGTATCAGATGATGCTTTAGAAATAGTAAATAAACTAAAACGCAAAATAGATGAATTGGGAATAAAGCTTATTGTAACATCAGAAGTAAAAAGTATAAATGCTGCAAATGGTAAAGTTACTAGTGTAGTTACTGATAGAAATATTTACGAATGTGATAAAGTAATTTTGGCAACTGGCGGAAAAAGTTATCCGGCAACAGGGTCGACTGGTGACGGCTATTTAATCGCAGAAAAATTAGGACATACCTTAATAGAGCCAAAAGGTTCACTTGTGCCATTAGAAACCTACGAAAATTATGATTTGCAAGGTTTATCACTAAAAAATGTCAGTATAACTGTAAAAAATGAAAACAAGAAAGTGTATGATGATTTTGGCGAAATGCTATTTACACATTATGGCGTTTCAGGACCGATAATATTAAGTGCAAGTAGTCATATATTAAGAGTGAAAAATATAGAGCAAGCTTTAAATGATAAAAAAATAGTGCTTGAGATTGATTTAAAACCAGCTTTAACAGAAGAAAAATTAGAATTAAGAATTCAAAGAGATTTTGAAAAGTTTACTAAAAAACAGTTTAAAAATTCTTTAAATGAATTATTGCCTAGCAAATTAATTCCAGTAATAATTGAGTTATCAAAAATTGCTCCAGAAAAGCAAGTAGACCAAATTAGTAAGCTTGAAATAAAAACATTAGTACAAATTTTAAAACATTTTAAATTAACAATTAAGAAGTTTAGACCAGTTTCGGAAGCGATAGTTACAGCAGGGGGTGTTAATACAAAAGAAATAAATGCAGCTACCATGGAATCTAAAATTGTTAGTGGATTATATTTTGCAGGTGAGGTAATAGATGTTGATGCTTACACGGGTGGGTTTAATTTGCAGATTGCATTTAGTACAGGCTATGTAGCAGGTAATTTGCTTTAAATAATATAAAATGTCGAATTTTGTCGAAAAGTGTCGAAATTGGCGATGAAAAATAGTTGAGTTAAGTCGAATATGGGCATATAATAAAAGGTGCACCATATGGGAAGGAAATATATATGTTAGAAAGATTTTGGACTATTGACCATGAGGAGAAAGCTGAAATTGTTGAAAAAAAGTCAATCTTTATTGCAAATATATACCCCGTTGCAGATGAAAAAGAAGCACAAGCGAAACTAAGCGATATAAAGAAAAAATATCATGATGCTAAGCATAATGTTTTTGCATATCGATTGGTAAATGATGCAGAAAGATATTCAGATGATGGAGAGCCGAGTGGAACGGCAGGCATGCCAATTCTTAATATCTTAAGGGGAGAAAATTTGCAAAATGTACTTATAGTTGTAACTAGATATTTCGGTGGCATTTTACTTGGAACAGGTGGATTAGTGCATGCGTATAGTGCTGCCACAAAAGAGGCAATATCAAAGGCTAAAAAAAATGAAATGATATTGCACTCTAAGTATAGGGTGACAATAAGTTATGAGTTATATCAAACTGTTGAATATTATTGTAGAACTAATAATATAAAAATTATAAATAGTAGTTTTTTGGATGTTGTAGTGTTAGAAATAATTGTAAAGAAAGAAAAAGAAGAAGCATTGATACAGAAAATTGTTGAATTATCAAATGGTAGTGCAGGCATAAATGTTGTAAATAGTAATTTCTATGCATAAAATAAAAAAATGGAAAATAATTCCAAGAAAGATATTGTAATTTCCAAAAATTGGTAGTATAATTTTAACTGTAAGATGGATAACAAAAAAATAAGGAGGAAATAAAGATGCATAGTAAAATTACGGTAACAATAGCAGATGATAATCAAGAATTTGCTAATATGATTTGTAAGTTTTTAAATGACCAAGAAGACATGGAGGTTATAGGCGTAGCGAACAACGGGAAAGAAGCAGTAGATATGATTTTATCTAAAGAGCCAGATGTAGCACTATTAGATGTAATAATGCCACAATTAGACGGAATAGGTGTACTTGAAAAGTTATTTTCAATTCCAATAAAGAAAAGACCAAAATGCATAATGCTTTCAGCGGTTGGACAAGATGCCATAACTCAAAAAGCGATAGCAATGGGAGCTGAGTATTACATAGTAAAACCATTTGAATTAGAAACCTTAGCTAAACGCATAAAAGAAATAAGCGAAGAATATAAAAACATTGCTACAAATGTTACTTTAAGAGAAGTAAAGTCACCATACATAGTTATGCCTAATGCTGTTAAAGCTCCTGAATCACTAGAAGCACAAATAACTAATCTAATTCATGAAGTAGGTGTACCAGCTCATATAAAAGGCTACCAATATTTAAGAGAAGCAATTGCACTTGCTGTAAATGATATTAATATAATAAATTCAATTACAAAGATGTTATATCCAACACTTGCAAGAAAATTTAAAACTACGCCATCTCGTGTAGAAAGAGCAATTAGGCACGCAATAGAAGTTGCTTGGACAAGAGGTAAAATGGATGTAAACAACAGCATGTTTGGAAATACAGTATCGGCAAGCAAAGGCAAACCAACAAATTCAGAATTTATAGCAATGATTGCAGATAAACTAAGACTTGAAATGAAATCAGCGTAAAATATAAAAAAATCACTCTAATCATTTTTTCAATGGCTAGAGTGATTTTTATAGATTTAATTTTTTATTGTCCTTTGTATTCTTCTAGTGTAACGGATATTGTTTTTGTGCGATTATTTCTAATTAATCCTATTTCGATTTTATCTCCTACATTATAGTTTGAAATCTCAGAAACTGCTTCATTTGCTGTTGAAACAACATCGGTGTTAATTGAGATAATTATATCTCCAACTTCTATACCTGCTTTTTCGGCAGCCGAGTCTTCTACTATTGAAATTACAGTTGCTCCATATTGAATTTGTCCGCCAAACATTCCCAAAATTCCACCATAGTAACCATTATTTGTTGAATAAGTGCTATCTTTTAGTGATACTCCAAGGAATGGCCTGTTTGTAGCATAGCCGTGAGTAAGTATATCATTTATAACTTGACTTACATCATTTATAGGAATTGCAAATCCTAAACCTTCAACATCATATCCAGTAGATTTTGCTGAAACTATTCCAATAAGTTCGCCGCTTGCGTTAAATAAACCACCACCAGAGTTTCCAGGGTTTATTGCGGCATCAAATTGCATTAAATTCATTATAGAGCCTTCAACAGAAATTTCTCTTTCGAGTGCACTAATGTATCCATAAGTTACAGTTCCACCAAGTTTTCCAAGCGGATTGCCAATTGCTAAAACAAAATCACCTACAAGTGCATTTGATGAATTGCCTATTTTTGCAACTGTTAAATCTTCTGCTTCAATTTTTATAATTGCAATATCTGTTTTTGAATCTTTTCCAATTAGACTAGCTTCGTATTCTTCACCATTCCTTAATCTGACTGAAATTTTTGTAGCACCATCTATTACATGGTTATTGGTCAATATATATCCATCACTTGAAATGATTACGCCACTTCCGTTTCCTTCCGAAGTGTAGTTATAATTTGAATAAGCAGAATTAGTTGTTGAATATTGAGTAATTTCTACTACTGAATCGGCAGTTTGACTTACGACATCAGCAAGCGATGTGGGAATATATGAAGAACTAGATGTAGAGCTACTGCTAGTATTAGTTGCCATTAATAAATTTTGCGAAGCAGAAATCGTATTAGTGTTGGTGTTGGTATTTTTAAAAGTTGAGTAGACACTACCGCTTGCAAAACCAATAGCTAAAAATAGTGTAATACCCAAAACTTTAGAGATAATATTTAGATTATTATGAGATTTGCCGTCCATTTCCTCATAAATTCTTTTTCGTTCCATATCATCCATAAAAGACATAAAAAATCATCCTTTCTAACTTTTGAAAAGTCATTATTATTTAATATATATTACACCATATGCATGTGTTGCTAGTATGACTTGAATATGAAAAAAATATGAATTTTGAAATGACAAAAATTATATTTTTTAGAAAAATAGAGGTTACAAGCCTGATAATTTTTTAAATTATATAGCTTTTTAAAATAAAGTGTATTATAATTTTTATATGCTAGAAAGGAGTAAGTGATGTTAACTTCTATAAACGATATTGTGAATTTGCATGTTTCGAGTGGTAAAATTGAAGATGCACTTAAAAAAATTCATTTAGATAATAAAGTTTTGATGCTAAACATTTTTACTTTAAGAGTTAAAAGAGGAAATGCCTCTAAAGAAGAAGTAAGAAGATGGAATGTGCTTATAAATAATGAAATAAGAAAAGATAGGAATTTGCAAAAGGAGATTAGAGAGTATATTTCTGTTTTTAAAATGTTTAACAAGCTCGGAATAAAGAGTGGCGTTGTGTCTAAGGGAGAAATGCCAGATTTTATTTTAGAGCGAAATGGTAAAAAGATTGGTATAGAAGTTACCAAGATATATGTTGGAAATGACTGGGTAGCAGAAAAATTAAACGAAGACATTCAATCGTATAGACTTAGGAAAAATGAAATAGATGGTTACATTGCGTATAGAAAATTTCAAAATAAGATAAAAACATATGCTGTAAGAGGTGGCATTGTTATTGCGCCAACTTATGATGAAGTGTCTGTAAATGATTATATAATTGAGATTAAGAATAAGTTATTTGAAAAAATAAGAAAACAAATAGATGATTATAACAAATATGATGAAAATATTATATTTGCAGAGATTGTTACACCAAAGTTTTTTAATACAGATGAAGAAATAGAAAAGTTGAGCGAAGAAATAAAGTTTTATGTTGCACATTTAGACGGTATTACTGATAAAAATGAGTACAAACTTGTTCTTTGTAACAAAGATAAGTGGACACAATTTGATTTGAAAAAAGGCACATATATTCAATTTTAAATCGTAGCTTAAATTATACGGAGGAAAAATGATAAACAAAAAATATGATTTCTTTAAAAGGAAAAAAATAAATTATAGAGAATTAGATGATGAAATAAAAGTTGAAATAGCTATACTTGGTGGCTTGGATATATTTACAGATGCACATGTTCAAGGCGTAGTTGATACTACTATAAAAATTTGTGAAGAGATGCAATTAGGCTATGATAAATTGAAAAGGTTAGCACTTTGTGCGTATCTTCATGATGTAGGAAAAATTCATGTGCCTTCAGAAGTGTTACAGAAGAATGGGAAGCTTACAGACGAAGAGTTTGTAAAAATGAAAAAGCATACAGAGTATGGCTATGAAATATGTATGCATTATAATCAGTTTAGAGATTTAGCACCTATAGTTAGAGCACATCATGAAAGTTTGGATGGAAGTGGATATCCTGACGGACTAAAGGGCAATGAAATTCCAGAAGAGGCAAAACTTATTAAAGTAGCGGATGTATATGATGCTTTAACTAAGAGAAGACAATATAAAGAAGGCTTTAAAAAGAGCAAGGCGATTGATATTATGCTAGAAGATGTTGAAAAAGGAAAAACATCTGGTAAATATCTGTATTACTTATTATTAGTAGTAATTGAAGAATTAGAAAATACAGTAAAAGAGTATGAAATAGATGTGGTAAAACTTAAAAACGAATTAGAAATTTTAAAAGACTTAGAAAGTATATACAAGCAAATTTATGATAAAGGCTTTACGCCGAAGCTTGCCAAAAAATTAGCAAAATATGATTTAGAAAAAGGATACGACATGAGCACGAATGCAAATATATTAGTTATAAAGCAACAGAGGTTAGAGAGAATGCAAAACGAGCTAAAAGAATTTGCAGAAGAAAGAGAAAAATTAAAAATACAACTTAAAAAATTAGAAAAATTGATAAAGCCAAGCGAATGGAATGAGGAATTATAAAAAGAAAATCTAAAAATCAAAAATAATTGATTTTTAGATTTTTATTTTATATACCAGATAAATCAAAGTTTGGTACATATTCTTCTTCGCAGTCTGATAATTCTTGAATATATCCATTTTCAAATTTATTAATTAAATCTAAAACGATGTCGTATTCTCTTTTAGAAATTTTTCGATTTAAAATAGGATGATTTTTGGCTTCATAAGTTGGAAAATATTGAGCCATTATGCTAATAAAAATGTCACTTGGCAAATTAGCTTCTATCCAGTTTAAAATCTTTTTTGTTTGCATGATGTTACCAGGCAAAATTAGGTGCCTAACTATAATTCCTTTTTGCATAATGCTGTGATTATCAAAAATATTGTTTGGCACTTGATGATGCATTTCCAAAATTGCATTTGAAGCGATGGAAAAATAATTTGGAATGGTAGAATATTCTTTTCCGATGTTGTCGTCAAAATATTTTAAGTCTGGTAAATAAATATCTACATATCCGTCTAGCATTTTAATTGTTTCGACATTTTCATAAGAATTAGTATTATAGACAACAGGAATTTTTAATCCGTTTACTTTTGCAATATCTAATGCTTTTATGATGCTTTTTACATATGGCGTTGGCGAAACTAAATTAATATTATTAACATTCTTATCTTGTAGCTCTAAAAATATTTCAGAAAGTCTTTCAATTGATACCTCTTTTCCGAAACCAGAATGGCTTATTTCGTGATTTTGACAGAATATACAACCAAGATTACACCCAGAAAAGAAAACCGTTCCTGAGCCATTTTCGCCGCTAATACAAGGTTCTTCCCAAAAGTGAATAGATGCTAGAGCAAGTTTTGGAAGAACACCGCATTTACATCTACCTAAAGCGTTAATTCTATCTACATTACAGTTAAAAGGACATAAATTACAGCCCATAAAGCACCTCCAATATTGAAAGTATACACCTAAAGCGAGAATAATACTAGTTAAAACTTGATAAATTTACATAATTATGCTAAAATATATGTAATAGCCATAAAGGTTCTGGCTTTTACCGCAAATATTCATATTTGAATATTTTGTAGAGTAAAAAAGTTGTGATGGATAACATCATAGCAGAAGCAACAGTTTACCAAAAACAGCGACGCCAAAAGGCAAGGAGGACATCATGAATTTCAAGAAAGATTTGATGGATAAGTATCAGGCGAAGGTTTCTGCTGCAGCTGAATTGCAGTATGAAAAGATTGATGAGGCAATCAAAAAAGACTATAACTCGAGGATGGAGGCTTTGAATGCCTGGAATGGCTTTGGATATTGTCCTGTACCACTAGTGCTAGGTTATAGTGTTGACCTAAATACAGAAGAATTAAGTGTCACTACCGTTTGTGGTGTGACCAAAATTTTGAAATTAGGTTATGTAAATCACTTTTACATGTCAACAAAGTTGTGCGAAAAAGGCTGGGAAAAGGTAAACGAGACAACTTATAGGCTGTCTTGAGCTTTTAAAGAAGCGGTGCATATTGCACCGTTTCTTTTTGTAATATCGTAAGTGTATTATATTGACTTTTAATGGATATTTATATATTATGAAGTTATAAAATTAGATTTATTTATGGAGGATGTTAATATGATAAATGAAGCTAAAGAAATTTTAGAAAAGTATGGTCAAACTCATGTACTTAAAGCATATGAAAGACTATCTGAAGAGGGAAAAAAAGAGCTAGAAAATCAAGTTCTTTCTATTGATTTTGAAAGAATTGCACAATTATATGAAAAAACAAAAATAAAACCATCTACTGGTAGTGATGTTATAGAGCCAATGCCATATGCTGATGCAAATAAACTTACAGAAGAAGAAAGAGAAAAATATTTAGAAAAAGGCGATGAAATAATAGCCCTTGGCAAATATGCCGTTGTTATGGTAGCAGGTGGTCAAGGTACTAGACTTGGACATAATGGACCTAAAGGCACTTTTGATATGGGACTTGAGTCACATAAAAGTTTGTTTGAATTATTTTGCGATAAGTTAAAAACAGCAAAAGATAAATATGGAGTGATTATACCTTGGTATATTATGACTAGCAGAGAAAACAATGATGATACCGTTAAATTTTTTGAAGAAAACAATTTCTTTGGATATAAAGAAGGTATTAGAATTTTCTTTAAGCAAGGCGAATTTCCAATGATAGATACAAATGGAAAAGTGATTATTGGCGAGAACAATAAAATTAAAGAAGCGGCAGATGGCCATGGCGGATTGTTTGAAGCAATGATAAAAAACGGTGTGCTAGAAGATATGCAAAAAAATGGTGTTGAATGGATATTTACTTGTGCGGTTGATAACCCTTTAGCGAAGCTTGTAGACCCGCTTTTAGTTGGATATGCAAAAGCAAATGAAATGAAAGCAGCTTCTGTATCTATCGTAAAAAATTCTGCAAGTGAGCGAGTTGGAGTATTTTGCAAAAGAAATTCAAAGCCGTCTGTTGTTGAATATACAGAAGTAACTGACGAAATGGCAAGTGCAGTTGATGCAAATGGCGAATTTTTATACGGCGAGTCACATATAATGATGAATTTATTTAATATAAATGTTATTGAGGAGATTGCAAAAGAAAAGTTGCCATATCATACAGCGTTTAAAAAGTGTAATTACATGAATGAAGATGGAGAACTAGTTGTTGCGACGGAACCTAATGCATATAAGTTTGAATCTTTTATATTTGATGCATTTGATAGATTAGATAATTTAGGAATTCTTAGATATAAAAGAGAAGAATGTTTTGCACCGATAAAAAATGCAGAAGGAAATGACAGTCCTGAAACAGCAAGAAAATTATATAAGGAGTATTATAATTTGTAAAAAATACTAAGGAGGAAAATTGATGGGAGTTATATATTTTATATTAATAGTATCTGCAATATTAACAGCAGTAAATTATTATTTAGGTGCTAGATTGTACATGTTGCCTAAAAATACGGCTTATTATAATAATGTAAAAGAAATAAATATTAGCAATTTTAAAGATATTATTCCATCTCCAAAGTATGTTATTACGATTACGATTTTAAGTGCAATAGTGATTGGCGCATTTTTTGCGATATGTAGTGCAAAACAGGTAAGCTTTTGGATTCCAACAATATATGCACTAGTGCTATTAGTTTTATACATTATTGAGATATCGAGAAGTATATCGTTAAACGAAAACACCATTATTTTATCTCGATTTTTTAGAAAAGATATAATTATACCAATTGTTACTATAAGCGGAATGTATATATATAGCTACAACAAAAGATTTATGAAAAAACATGCGTTGACTACTAAATTAGTAGTTGTTGCAGGCAATAAAAAATATAAATACACGATATCAAGTCTAGAAAATAAAGCGATTTTAAATATGATGAAAAATAGTTTTGGAATAACTGAGAATAAAATGTTTATAGCAAAATAAAAAATAAACCTCTTGTGAATTGTATTGTATAATTTTTTTATAAAATGGAAAAACTTACAATATAAATTCACAGGAGGTTTTTATGATTACAAGAATAAATAAAAATGTTATTAGTGTTAAAGACATCCCGTCTAATTTAATAGAAGAAGCTATTTTTATTTTAAAAACGAATGATGTAAAAGAAAAAGGTGTGGTAATAAAAGATAAAAACAAAGATATTATTATGTCGGAAGTAAATGAAATTATAAAAGATTGTTCTACTAAATTACAAATAGAACATGAAAATATAAAAATGGAAGAAAGAAAAGAAAGAGATAAACTTAAAAGAATAAAAATAAATGTTGTAACATCAGCAATTATACTTTCTGTAATTTGCTTTATTATTTCTTTAGTAAAATAAAATCATAAATATTGTCCAAAAGAATATATATCTTATTAGAGGTGGTATTTATGGAAAGAGTAATTGATAGAACAGCGTATAGAAGAGTTAGAAACACATCAAGAGTAGTTGACGAAGAAAAAGAAAATGGCGAAAGCAAGGAAAAGATAAAAAAACTATTATACAAAGTAATGATTAGTTCCCTAACTTTTCTACTTTTAACGCTAGCTAAAAGATATAATATAAAACCTATAATAAATTGGGTTGATGCAAGTATTAATAGCAGAATAAGTGTTGAAGAAATATATGGATACGCCAAAAATAAATTTGTAGAAACAAAAAATTACATAGAAACTTTAAGCGTAAATAAAAAAAGTAATGTGGAAAGTAGCGAAGCACTAAATGAGAACAATGAAGTGATTGTAGATAATGCGGAAAATGCTGTTAAGGTTTATGAAGAAGCGGTAGAGGGCGTTAATCAGATGGCGGAAGATGCCAAATACATAAAAGAACATTTTAAGTTAAAGCATGCAATTTATGGAACGGTGACATCAATATTTGGTGTAAGAGAAAGTGATAATGATATAGTGACGAGTTACCACTCTGGAATTGATGTTGCGGCAAACAAAGGAACTAATATATGTGCTTCAATAGGTGGAGAGGTTATAACGGCTAGCACAGATGTTGCATATGGAAAGTATATTATGATTAAGACTGATAACATGGTAACTCTTTATGCGCATTGTAGTGAACTTAAAGTAAAAAAAGGACAAAAAGTAAATCAAGGTGATGTAATCGCAAAAGTTGGAAGTACAGGGTGGTCAACTGGACCACATTTACATTTCGAAATTAGACTAGATGATCGCCTTGTAGATCCAGCAGATGTTTTAGATTATTCAAAAATGGGTGAAAAATGACCATAAAAATACATTTTAGTTTTATAGTGTTTTTGATATATTTGTATTTTATAAATAATATAAAATACTATTTGACATTTTACTTTTTTGCAGTTTTACATGAAATGGCACATATAATTGTTGCGTACATTTTGAAAGTGAAAATAAGGGAAATTAATTTTTTATCTGTGGGTTTAAATGTTCAATATGAAAATAATATTAGCCATATGAAAGAAATTATAATAGCAAGTGCAGGACCGATACTTAGCTTAGCACTTGCAATTTTTTTATCAAACTCAAATTTGGCATTAATTAATTTTATAATTTTTATAAGTAATATAATGCCTATTTACCCGCTAGATGGTGGCAGAATTATAAGAATACTTTTAGTTAAAATTTTCGGATACAAAAAAGGAATAAAATTATATAAAGCAATATTAATATTTTCAATATGTATGTTTATATTTTTAAACTTAGTAATGACAGTATACTTTAAAAATTATTATTTATTAGTTTTTAGTGGATATATTTTTATACTTGCAAATCAAGAGCTAAGAAAAGAAAGAGTAAAATTAATAATAGATGAATTATTAGGAATTCATTTATGACTTTTTTCTTTACAATAGCTTTAAAAAAAGATAAACTAAAAACAGAGGTGAAAATAAATGACTAGAAAAAAAGGATATTCTTTAATAGTTTTAATAATAGCAATTGCTGTAATATTAATATTGTCAAGCGTATCACTTACAATGTTAAAAACATCGAGAGCGACTATTGCATCATCAGATTTTATATATGATATAACAACTGTGGAAGAAATGATTAAACAGTATTATGCACAAAACCGGGACTTTGCCAACAATTTCTGATAATCCAATATTAGAGAACGCTATACCGGTTGAAATGAAATCACAACTTGATTTATTAGATAATGAAAACTATTACGAGGTTGATTTAAGTAAAGCAGGAAATATATCTATAAAAGATACGAGGAGAGAATATATTGTAAATGAGCAAACATTGAGAGTATATTGTAGAAAGCCGTTATCATATGAAGGCGAAAATTATTATACAGTTACAAATTCACTTATGGGAATAGAAAGCGATTATGAAGAGCAAAACGAAGAACTAACTATTGTGGGAAATCCGATTAGTTGGAGTCCACGAGGAAGATTGAGGCTTGTAATTCCAAGAAAGGCATTGGACGCAAAAAAAGATGGAGAAACTACAGAAGATTTTTGGAATAAGTGGGAGTTTAAATGGGATTTTGGGCCCAAAACTATTGCAAATATAAAAGAATCAGCTACTGCAAAAACATTTTCATACGGCGATACGCTTGTTGTAAAAAGTAATGGTGTTTATACTGTATATGTAAAAAATTCAAATGAAGAGGAAACAATTTTAAATGTTGTAGTAACAAAAGTTGATGATATATTTCCTAAATATGCAATAAATGGCGGGAAAATAGATATAGTAGACGATGAAACGGGAATTGCAGGCATATATTATAAAACAAAAGAACAATATCTTGAAAATAAAGAGTATGCCGAATCAATAAACGAGGGAGAAGCGGAAGGAAGAGATGAGCTTGATTTTTATCTACTAAATGGTAAAGGTTCAAATCTTATAGAGGACATGCCACTTGATGTAAAAGAATACAATGCAAATTATTTGACAATAAAGGAACGCCGTGAAAGTGAAATTGCTAGATTTAATGCATTATCAGCTGAAGACCAAGCACTAACGCAAGAAGAACATAATAACTATTTGAATGAATATGACGAGGCAGAAAGAGCATTAAAAGCTCAGTATCCATATTTGGCAGATCCAAATGCGGTAACAGATAAAGGTGCTTTAGTAATATTTGTTGAAGATGAAGCTGGAAATGCAATAGTAATAGGAGAAGGTGAAGAAATTGTAAGCTTTGACATTTTGACAAAAACATATAATTTGGGTGAAGTTCACGACTAGTAGCATTTTGATGTGAAAAATTATGTTTACTTTTAAAAATACAAAAAGTGCGAAAACTCTTGATTTTTATGTAAAACTGTGCTATTATACTTTAGCGGTAAAACCGCCTTGCTCTGTGAGAAAATAGGGCCATAAGACCAAAAGGAGGTGTAAAATATGCAAAATAATTATGAAACAATTGCAATAATTAATCCAACTATTGATGAAGCTTCACTTAAAGCTACTGTTGAAAAAATCAAAGATTTAATCAATGCTAACGGAAAAGTTGAATCAGTTGAGGAGTGGGGAAACAAGAAATTAGCATATCCTGTAAAGAAACATTCTGAGGGATATTATGTATTAGTAAATTTCTCTAGTAACCCAGAATTTATTGATGAACTTGAAAGAGTTTACAATATTACAGACGAAGTGTTAAAACACATCGTAATAAAAAAAGACTAAGGAGGACTTAATTTATGAACAAAGTAATCCTAATGGGAAGATTAACTAGAGATCCGGAAGTTAGATATACAACAAACAATAACACTCTTGTTGCAACATTTGCACTTGCAGTAAATAGAAGATTTACTCGTCAAGGTGAAGAAAGACAAGCAGACTTTATAAACATTGTTGCTTGGGATAAAACAGGAGAATTTTGTAGCAAGTACTTTAAAAAAGGAATGCAAGTTGGAGTTATCGGAAGACTTCAAACAAGAAATTATGATGATAAAGATGGAAAAAGAGTATATGTAACAGAAGTTATCGCAGAAGAAACATATTTTGCTGATAGCAAAAGAGAGGGAGGAGAAAATCCTTTCGGCGGAGTCGATGCTCCGTTTAATGCGACTGCAACACCAAGTGAGTTTGCGCCTGTTACAGATGATGATTTACCATTTTAATGTGTAGAATTTTAAGATAGGGGGTAGACTTTAAGATGGCTGACAAAAAAGGAAATAGAAAATTTGGCAGAAACAATAATGATGATGATTCAATGCCAAGACAAAGAAGAATAAAGAAAAAAGTTTGCATGTACTGTGCAGACAAAAACTTAGTAATTGATTACAAAGATACTGATAAATTAAAGAAATTTGTTAGTGAAAAAGGTAAGATATTACCAAGAAGAGTAACAGGTCTTTGTGCTAAACATCAAAGAGAAGTTACAACAGCTGTTAAGAGAGCAAGACATATTGCTTTATTACCATATACAGTTGAATAATAAGTAAAAAATTTTAGACTGCTAA
>CAZRQF010000013.1:0-26838 GCA_964602275.1 uncultured Eubacteriales bacterium | reverse complement strand
CACTATTTGCCAAAATTTCTGCTTTTTCATAAACATTTTTTTGTTCTTCATCAAGTTCTACTGTTGACTCAGGAAGCATGCTTACGCCATGTCCAAAAAAGCTTTTTAATACAACAATCATTTTTTGAAATATATTATTCACTTTAATGTTTTTTACATTCTCGTTATTCATTTAGCACCTCCATAATGTCTACTGTAATTACTATACTACATTCCAAATATAAGTTTCTACAAAAAAATAAAAGTTTAACAAACATTTAACAATGTATTTACATTTTTTATTTATTATTACAAAATTCGAGAAACTTCATTCACATTATGGACTTTTTTATAAGCTTTTTAGTTCCACCTCATCATATTTTTTGTTAAATTTGTAGTTTACCTATAAAAAAGATAGTGTATAAATTTATTATTTTTTCATTCTTTGTCTTACCGCTTCGTATATTATTATTCCGCCGCTAACGCTTGCATTTAATGATGTTATTTCACCAAACATAGGTATTTTTACTAAGAAGTCACAGTTTTTCATTGTTAATTTGTTCATGCCTCTTCCCTCACTACCTATTATTATACCTATTGGACCTTTTAAATCTTGCTCATAGTATAATTCTTTTGCTGACCCATCAGTGCCAACTATCCATAATCCCTTTTCTTTTAGTTCATTTATTGCTTCATTTATATTATTTACCCTTGCAATAGGCAAATGCATTGTCGCACCACAAGAAACTTTTACAACCACTTCTGTAACTTGGCACGCTCTCCTTTTAGGAATTATTATTCCATGGCAGCCGGCAGTTTCTGCAGTTCTTATTAACGCTCCCAAATTATGCGGGTCTTCTATTTCGTCGGCAATTATGACAAACGGATCTTCATTTTTAGATTTTGCATAGTTTAAGATATCGTCTATTTCTTTGTATTCAACAGGCGAAACAAATGCAATAACGCCTTGATGATGTTTAGTTTCTGAAAGCTGATCTAATTTGTTTTTATCAACTTCTGATATAACTATACCTCTTTGTTTTGCAAGTTTTATTATATCATTTATAGACCCTTGTCTTTCTCCACGCATTATCATTATTTTATTTATAGTTCTTTCAGATTTTAGTAACTCTATTACTGCATTTCTTCCTTCAACTTTAAATTCTTCCATAGATATTCTCCTTTTAGTCATCATCTAATTTTAGTATAGACATAAATGCTTCTTGTGGAACTTCAACTGTTCCAAATTGTCTCATTCTCTTTTTGCCTTCTTTTTGTTTTTCTAATAGTTTTTTCTTTCTTGTGATATCTCCACCATAGCATTTTGCCAATACATCTTTTCTCATGGCTGATATCGTTTCTCTTGCAATTACTTTTCCACCAATTGCTGCTTGGATTGGTATTTCAAACATCTGTCTTGGTATTGTAGTCTTTAATTTTTCTGCCATTCTTCTGCCTCTTGCATATGCTTTTTCTTTATGAACAATAAGTGAAAAAGCATCTACAATATCGCCGTTTAACATTATGTCTAATTTTACCAAGTCTGATGGTCTATATCCTATTATTTCATAGTCAAACGATGCATAGCCTCTAGATCTCGATTTTAAAGCATCAAAGAAATCATAAATTATCTCATTTAATGGCATTTCATATGTAAGTATTACTCTGTTTGCATCCATATATTTCATATCTTTATATATTCCTCGTCTATCTTGGCATAACTCCATAATATTACCTACAAATTCTTTTGGAAGCATTATGCTCGCATTAACAATCGGTTCTTCTATACTTGATATTTCTTGTGCGACCGGCAAATCAACTGGATTATATAAATCTAATGTTGTTCCGTCTGTCTTGTTTACTTTATATATAACACTAGGAGCTGTGGTAATAACATTTAAATCATATTCTCTGTCTATTCTTTCTTGTATTATCTCCATATGAAGTAGTCCCAAGAAACCGCACCTAAATCCAAAACCAAGTGCTACTGAAGTTTCTGGTTCAAAAAATAGTGATGCATCGTTTAACGCTAGCTTTTCAAGTGCTGCTTTCAAATTTTCGTAGTCACTTCCATCTGCTGGATATACACCGCAATATACCATCGGTGTAACTTTTCTATAACCTGGAAGTGCTTCTAAGGCAGGTGCACTCTTTATCGTTATAGTATCTCCAACATGTATATCAGAAACATTTTTTATGCTAGCTGCCACATATCCTACTTCACCAGCATCAAGCTCTTTTGTTGGTATATATGTACCTGCCCCAAAATAGCCCACTTCTGAAACTACATACGACTTATTTGTCGCCATAAATACTATTTCATCGCCAACTTTTATTTTTCCATCTCTCACTCTAACATAAGCAACTGCACCTTTGTAATTATCATAATATGAGTCAAAAATTAACGCCTTTGTTGGTGCATTTAAGTCGCCACTTGGTGCAGGCACTTTATTTACAATCGCTTCTAATACTTGTTCAACATTTAGTCCTGTTTTTGCAGATATTCTCGGTGCATCTTGTGCCTCTATTCCAATAACATTTTCTATTTCTTCTATAACATTTTCTGGATTTGCGTTTGGCAAATCAATCTTATTGATAACTGGTATAATTTCCAAATCATTATCTAGTGCTAAATATACATTTGCAAGTGTTTGAGCTTCTATACCTTGCGATGCATCTACTACAAGTATTGCCCCTTCACATGCAGCGAGGCTTCTTGAAACTTCATAAGTAAAGTCAACATGACCTGGTGTGTCTATTAAGTTTAGTATGTATTCTTCGCCATCATTTGCCTTATATACAGTTCTAACAGACTGTAATTTTATAGTTATTCCTCTTTCTCTTTCTAAATCCATATTGTCTAACACTTGTGATTGCATTTCTCTTTTTGTAAGTACGCCTGTAAACTCTATAAGCCTATCAGCAAGTGTAGATTTTCCATGGTCTATATGTGCAATTATACAAAAGTTTCTAATTTTGCTTTCGTTACTCAATTTATATTCCTCCTGAACTTATCAAATATGTATATTTTACAATATTTTGTAACTTTTGTAAATACACAAATATCGCCATATTATGCTCAAAAGCTTGTATTTTGCCGTGGTTTATGACATAATACTCTTGAAATTTGTACGAGGAGATTTAACATGAATAATAAAACATTAATTTCTTTAGAATTTGATAAGATAAAAGAAATATTAAAAAAATTTTGTATAACAACTATGGGAATTGAAAAAGTAAATTTATTAATGCCATCAACAAATTTAAAGGAAATAAAAAAGATGCAAGAAGAAACAACAGAAGCAGTTTCACTATCTATACGCCGCTCTGTTTTTCCTTTAGTTCCTATAAATAATTTAGATACGATATCAAAAAAAGTTTCTGTTGGTGCTATTTTAACTCCAAATGAACTGCTTATAATTTCTGATATACTTAGAACTAGCAGAAGATTAAAAGAATACTTTTTTGATAGTGATATAGAAGCTACTGAATTTAAAGGTTTATATGATTACTTTGACAATTTATATACCAACACAAACATTGAAGACGAAATAACAAGATGCATAAAAAATGAAGAAGAACTAGATGACCGTGCAAGCAAAACTTTATATGAAATTAGAACAAATATAACAGATTTAGAAACAAAGATAAAAGCAAAACTTAATGCAATAATCCACTCTTCTTCCACATCAAAATATTTACAAGATGCCGTTGTAACTTTTAGGAATGATAGATATGTAGTTCCAGTAAAGCAAGAATATAGAAACGAAATTCCAGGTCTTATCCACGACTCTTCAGCAACTGGAAGCACACTATTTATTGAACCAAATGCAATTTTTGATATGAATAACGACATAAAAGAGCTTCACATTAAAGAACAACTTGAAATAGAAAGAATCCTTGCTTTGCTTACTCAAATGATTTCGCCAATAGTTGATTCGCTAGTTACAACTGTTGACGAAATAGGTAATATTGACTTTGTCTTTGCCAAAGCAAAATATTCTATAAATACAAACTCATTTGAACCAATAATTCATGATAATGGCTATTGCAATTTCAAAAAAGCAAGACATCCATTAATAGCTTCCGATATAGTTGTTCCAATTGATGTTTGGTTTGGGAAAGATTTTAACTCATTAATTATAACAGGGCCAAATACTGGTGGTAAAACAGTAACACTTAAAACCATAGGCCTACTTTGTATAATGGCACAATCAGGACTTCACATTCCAGCAAACGAAAGCACAGAACTATGCGTTTTTGAAAACATTTATACAGATATTGGTGACGAGCAAAGCATTGAACAATCGCTTAGTACTTTCTCTGCTCACATGACCAACATTGTAAATATATTAAACAATGTAACAGAAAATGACTTGGTACTAATTGATGAGCTAGGTTCTGGCACAGACCCTATCGAAGGTGCAGCACTTGCTATGGCAATATTAGAACATCTATATAGTGTTAATTGCAAAACTATTGCAACAACTCACTATACCGAACTAAAAACATTTGCAATGCAAACCAACGGAATTGAAAATGCCTCTTGCGAATTTGATGTTGAAACTTTAAAGCCAACATATAAATTATTAATTGGTATTCCTGGTAAAAGTAACGCTTTTGCTATCTCACAAAAACTTGGATTAGACAAAAAAATAATTGCTCGTGCAAATGAATTTTTAACAGAAGAAAACATTAGATTTGAAGATGTTTTAAGCGATATGGAACACAATCGCCGTAAAGCTCAAGAAGAGCGAGAATTATCGCAAAAACTTCTTAACGAAGCTAACAAAACAAAAGAACAAATCACAGACGAAAAAGAAAAACTTGAAAAGAAAAAATCTGAGATTTTATCAAATGCTAAACAAAAAGCTCGTGACATCTTATTAGATGCAGAAAATGAAGCAAACGAAATTATAAAAGAACTTACTAAACTAAAAAAATCAAATTCAGCAAATGCAAATAAACAAGCAGAAGAAAAAAGAAACGAACTTAAGAAAAGTATTTCAGAAATTCAAAAAGATTTAATATTACCAAATACAGAAAACATAAAACCAATATTACCAAGTGATATACAGTTAGGGATGAAAGTAAACATACCTTCTCTAAATCAAGAAGCAACAATCATTTCAAAACCTGATAAAAAACAAAATGTAATAGTACAATCTGGACTTGTAAAATTAACAATTCACATTTCACAGCTTGAACTACCTAAAAAAACAGAAAACAAAGCAAAAATAAAAACTGCAACACAAAGAATTAGTAGCAAGTCACAAAACATCTCTACCGAGATAAAACTTTTAGGAATGACGGTTGACGAAGCAATAGATGCATTAGATAAATACCTAGATAGTGCATATTTATCAAGTGTTTCAATTGTAAGAGTTGTACACGGAAAAGGAACAGGAACACTTAGAAAAGGAATTCACGAATATTTAAAAACGCACCCACATGTAAAATCATATCGACTTGGTGTTTATGGCGAAGGCGACACAGGCGTAACAATAGTAGAATTAAAATAAATAAGCGGTAGATACATTCTACCGCCTTTTCTTTATTTAACTTTTGATTTTCTTCTAAATAAGTTTGTAAATGGTCTAACGATTGCATCGTAAACTTTTTCTGAGAATGTTTTTCTAATTGCAAGTGCAGTAATAATTTCTTCTTCTGTGCTTTCAATTTCAGTATTTACTGCATACTTCTCGTCATATTCTGTTTGTAGTCTTTCAACTGCTGGTGTAATTTCTTTCTTGATGTATTCAAGAGCACCAGCTTTGCTTGTTGTTCTTTCTAAATCAATTGTTATATGTACACTATTTTCCAAATTAGTTATCTTTGATTTTATTGTCTTTTCTGCTTTTACATATTCGTCAGAATCTGGCAAAGATGTTGCAATAGCATCTAAATATTCTTTCATTGGTAACAATACATCGCCTTGTATTTTTTCCATATATTCACTCTCAGGAGCACCAGCCATTGCTGATACATATGCTGAAGATAATACCTCACTCAACTGTAAATTTTCTTTCGCTTGATTGTTTAGTTCTTCAATCTTAGCTTCGCCCTCGCTAATTTGCTTTACAGTATCTTCTTTCATATATTTTAGTTTATCAAGCAATTCAACTGGAAATTCGTCTGTATTGCAAGTAAGTGAATAATCCACTATAGCAGCGATTAACGCTTTAAAGCTAGTATCTTCTTCCCATAATATAAGCGACTTTTTACTGTTAGGATTTATCATCTTTTCAAGTTTATCTATCTTTTGTACAATCTTTTGTAACTCTAATATTGCATTGTTATTAGCTACTTCGTTATTCTCCATATTATTGTTTGTACAGTGTAATTTCGCTATACAAACTCCCTCCTTTTTTTCTCTTTAGTGATTGCTTCCGTAAGTATTATACAATTTTCGCTATTTTTTTACAATTACAGTACTATTAAATTTATGTTACAAAAATATTACAAGCTCTTTAAATCAAGCTTTTTTATATCTTCATATGCTTCTTTGTATAGTTTTCTTAAATTATCATAAGTTAGTTTTTCATTTACTTCGTCTACATCAGCCCACTCGACATTTGCTATTTCCGCTTCTTGTGGTGTTTCATTGCCTGAAATTTTTTCTGCTAAAAATATAACAAGCTCTTTTACGGTGTTTATTTTGCTCTTATATTTTGTTACATATCTATATCCAGGAATTATCTTTATATCTATTCCCGTTTCTTCTTTCACTTCTCTTATTGCCGTTTCTTCTTCTGTTTCGTTTACTTCAACATGTCCTTTTGGAAAACCTACCGTTCCTTCTTTTTGCTTAACTATAAGAACTTTTCCATCTTCTACGACAATTGCCCCACAAGTTTTTTCATATTTCATATTTTTTAAATAATTTTCTATCTTTAAAATATCTTCTTTATCCTTGTCAAGATTTCTATTTTTCTTAAACTCTAAGATTGTATCAATATCCTCCAACGGATAGCCACTTTCAAATTCCATTTTAAATTTTTCTTTTGGCTCAACAAAAAATTCAATATCGTCACCGATTTGATATAAATTATCATATGGTTTTTGCGATTTTTTTACATCAAATTTTTCTTTTAGCATTTCAAAAGCTTCGTTTGAAACACATAAGTCTAAATCTTTGCAAGTATCTTTTATGTTTCTTATTACAAGTGAAGCTCCCGATAAAATGTAGTATTCTAAAATAGGCAAGTCCAAATTTTTTACTATACTTATGACATCATTTCTATTCATAAATATCCCCTTCCTTTCGCACTTGATTTTACCATACATATGTATTTTTGAGAATACATTATTATAGGTATTCTCAAATTTATTACCCCAACGCAACATCTAAAATCATCATAAGTATAAAGCCTGTTACTGTTCCAATTGTTGCTAAATTTTTGTTTTCGTTCATTGCTTCTGGTAAAAGTTCTCTTGCTACAACTAAAATCATAGCACCTGAAGCAAACGCTAGTAGTAACGGCATTATACTTCTAACTTTTATTACTAATAGTGCACCTATAACTGCCGAAATTGGTTCTACTAATGCTGATGCCTGCCCTATCATAAAGCTTTTGCTTCTTGATAGCCCATCTCTTCTTAATGGCAATGACACCGCCGCTCCCTCGGGAAAATTTTGTATACCAATTCCAATAGCTAGCATTATTGCTCCCATTATTGTAATTCCCGGTACTTTTGCTGCTACACCGCCAAATGCGACTCCAATTGACATGCCTTCTGGTATATTGTGAATAGTTATTGCAACTGTTGTTAATATGCTTCTTTTTAAAGAAAATTTTTTACTATCTAAATGTTTCGCCCTTAAAACTTTATCTAAAAATTTATCCGAAATTAAAACAAATATCCCGCCTAAAACAAAACCAATGGTTGGCAAAAGCCATTTTACATATCCAAGTTCTTCTGCAAGTTCTAGTGCCGGTACTATCAGCGACCAAAACGCTGCTGCAAGCATTACTCCTGCACTAAAACCAAGTATTATACATAATATTTTAGTGCTTGGTTTTCTAAAAAAGCATACCGTCAACGCTCCCAGAGCAGTTACTGCCCAAGTAAATATTGTTGCAATTAAAGCTTGAATTATTGGGTTTAAGCTTATAAACCATTCCAAACATTTCACCCCCACAATACATAATATTCATTTTCTTACTATTAGTGCTTTTTATTAAAGCTAAAATTTCTAAAAAATAGCCTATTTTATACTAATTTTAAAGATGATAATTGTTTGACATTACTACATCTTTGATATAAAATATTTAGATGTAATAAAGTAGTTTAGGATGTGTTTTTATGTACAAATTTTTTTCTAACTCTGTAGAATCTACAAAAGAACTTGGGCGTAAATTTGCAAGCGTTTTAAAAAAAGGAGATACTTTAGTTTTATCTGGCGATTTAGGTGCTGGCAAGACCGCTTTTGTTACAGGATTTTTAAGTTTTTATAAAAAAGAAAATGAAGTTTCAAGTCCCACTTTTACAATCGTAAATGAATATAACTTAAATGAAGATTTAGACTTGTTTCATTTTGATGTTTATAGATTTGAAGACGAAGATGAGTTTTCAGCCATAGGCGGCGAAGAGTTTTTTGATAAGGGTATATGTATTATTGAGTGGGGTGAACGAATTAGAAATCTTTTACCAGCACAATACTTAGAGATTATTATTAATCATGACTTAAATGATGTAAATGCCCGTAATATAACTTTTAATCCTAAAGGCGAAAGATATGAAAATATTGCAAAGGAGGTTATCGCACTATGAAAATTTTAGCAATTGATACTTCGGGTACTAATTGTAGTGTTGCAATAATTGATGAAGATAAAATAATTTCTGAATTTAGCTTAAATACTGGAACTACACATTCACAAAATTTAGTTCCAATGCTTGAGCAAATTCAAAGTTTTACAAAAATAGAATTAAATGATATTGATGTTATTGCCTGTTGTACAGGTCCAGGTTCTTTTACAGGTATTAGAATTGGAATTGCAACTGTAAAAGGCTTAGCTCTAAGTCTAAACAAACCTGTAATTGGCATAACATCACTTGAAAGTTTAGCATACAATGTAACAAATTTTGATGGAACAATTTGTAGCATTATCGATGCCAAAAACGAAAATGTATATGCTGGTATTTACTCTTCTACTCCATCGCCTCTACTAATTAATGATTATATTTCTGATTCAATTGATGTGCTAATAGAAAAGTTAAAAACTATTTCGGGTAAAATCGTTTTTGTTGGCGATGGAAGTTTAGTGCATATGCAAAAATTAAAAGAAGCTTTTGGCGATAACGCTTTATTTGTTCCAAAACATTTAAACATACAACTTGCAAGTTCTCTTGCTAGAGCTGCAACTTTTTATGCACAAGATAATAAATTTATTACATGTGACGAATTAACACCACTATATTTAAAAAAGTCACAAGCTGAAAGGATGCTAGATGGAAATGAGTGATGATGTAATAATATCAAAGATGTCACATGACGATATTTTGGCTATATATGAAATTGAAAAAGATGCTTTTCCTATCCCCTGGCCTATTGAAAGATTAGAAGAAGAACTAAATAACATGCTTGCAACATACTTAGTTGCCAAAGTAAATGACAATGTAGTTGGCTATATCGGAATGTGGTTTGTTATGGATGAATGTCACATCATGAATGTAGCTGTACATAGTAATTATAGAAGAAATCGGAATTGCTTCAAAACTTGTAAATGAAATGTTAAAGCTTTGCAAAGAACATGAAACTAGAATTGCGATTTTAGAAGTAAGAGCAAATAATTTTTCTGCACAATCTTTATATTCAAAGTTTGGTTTTGCTTCTGAAGTTGTTAGAAAAGGATATTACAAAAATCCAGATAACACTCGTGAAGATGCTATTGTTATGGTAAGAGAAAATTTTTAACAAAGGAGAAAATTTAAAATGGCAAAAACAAAAGAATTAAGCTATACCCAACTAAAAAAAGAATGTGACCCAACAATATTTAAGTTTAAAACTACAAAAGAACTTGATACTTTTACTGGTGTAATTGGACAATCAAGAGGAATTAAGGCTTTAGAATTTGGCGTAAATATCGATATAAAAGGATATAATATTTATATGGAAGGTCCTACCGGAATTGGAAAAACAATTTATGCCAAAAATTATCTAAACAAAATAGCAAAAGACAAACCTGTTCCTGATGATTGGTGCTATATTTATAATTTTGAAAACAACAACGAACCAATTGCAATTAATTTACCAGCAGGTCTTGGCAAAAAATTTGCAGACGATATGGACGCTTTTATCGAAACTATAAAAACTGAAATCAAATCTGCTTTTAATAATCAAGACTTTGAAAAAGAAAAAGCAACTATCGAAAAAGATGTTGAGGAAAAGAAAATACGATTAATTGATAAGCTAAACAAAGATGCTGCAAAGCAAGGGTTTGAAATCAAAAATGCTTCTACTGGAATTTACTTTTTGCCAATGATTAACGGTAAAACTTTATCAGAAGATGAATTTGATGCTTTAGATGAACAAACAAAAAATGATTTTGAAATGCGTTCTCTTGAAATTCAAAAACAAACAATAGAAACTATGAAAAAAATTAAAGACATGGAAAAGAAAGCTGCTGAAAAAATTGGCTCATGGAGAAATAATATTGCATTGTTTGCAGTTTCTATTCAAGTTAACGAATTAAAAACAACTTACAAAAAGTTTCCTAAGATATTAGACTTTTTAAAGCATATTCAAAAAGATATAATTAGTCACCTAAATGATTTTATATCAGACGAACAAGCTGCTCCACAAAATATGAACCCAATGATGAAGCAAGAAACATTAAAGCCATGGCACAAATATAAAGTAAACTTATTTGTAAATAATAGCGATTTAGAGGGTGCACCAGTTATTATTGACTCTAACCCTTCTTTCTACAATTTGTTTGGAAAGCTAGAATATGAAAATTCTTTTGGTACATTAAAAACTGACTTTACTTTAATTAAACCAGGACTTATACATAAAGCTAACGGTGGTTATATAGTATTGCAAATTCGTGATTTGCTTGCTACACCTGTAATATGGGATTCTTTTAAAAGAATTTTGCGTACAAAGCTATCATATGTAGATACTCTAAAAGATTACCAAATGAATACAGTTGCAATTGCTTCATTAAAGCCAGAGCCTATTCCAATAAACTTAAAAGTTGTTTTAATTGGCCCTTCAAATATTTATCACCAACTTTTAGATTTTGATGAAGATTTTAGAAAACTATTTAAAGTAAAAGTTGAGTTTGAAGAAGAAGCACCAAGAAATGAAAACACAATGAATAAAATTGCACAATTTATCCATACATTCTGTGAAAAAGAAAATGCACCACATTTTAATGCAGGTGCAGTAGCAAATGTTATTGAATATTGTTCAAGAGCTGTTGAAAATCAAAATAAAATATCAACTCAATTAAATGACCTTACAGAATTGCTTGGTGAAGCTTGCACTTGGGCTAAAATGGACGGTGCAAGAGTTGTTACCGCAGACTATGTTAAAAAAGCAATTACAGAAAGAATAGAAAGAATTAACAAATACGATCAACACTTAGTTGAGATGATTCAAAACGGAACTATATTAATAGATACAACTGGCGAAAAAGTAGGGCAAATAAACGGTTTATCAATAATGAAAATCGGTGACTACTCTTTCGGTAAGCCAGCAAAAATAACTGCTAATACTTATGTTGGTAAAACTGGAATAGTAAATATCGAAAGAGAAGTTTCTATGAGCGGAACAAGCCACTCAAAAGGTGTTATGATTTTATCAGCCTACATTGGAGAAAAATTTGCACAAGAAGCTCCATTATCATTATCTGCTAGCTTATGCTTTGAACAAATGTATAATGGTGTAGATGGTGATAGTGCATCAAGTACTGAGTTATATGCTCTTCTTTCAAGTTTATCAGAATTACCTATAAAACAAAGCATAGCTGTTACAGGTTCTGTAAATCAAAAAGGAGAAATACAACCAATTGGTGGTGTTACAGATAAAATTGAAGGCTTTTTCAATATATGTAAGCTTAGAGGTTTAACAGGCGAGCAAGGTATTATCATGCCATATCAAAACATAAAAAATCTAAACTTATGTGATGATGTAATATCCGCAGTAAAAAATGGAATGTTCCACATCTACCCTGTAAAGACGGTAGATGAGGGAATAGAAATATTAACTGGTGTTCCAGCAGGTAAGAAAAATAAAAACAACACCTATCCTGCAGGTACAGTAAATTATTTAGTAAATGAAAAACTTAAAAAATATTCAGATGCAACAAATTTAGAAAAATAATATCTTATATACAAAAAAATCATGTAGCAATTTTTAAGCTACATGATTTTTATTTTTAGTTAATTTTATTTACTATTTCTTTTTCTAATGTCGTAGATAATCCAACGCCATCAATTATCTCTACTTTTATTTTAAAAGTACCATCGTTTAATTTTATTCTCTCAGTTATGTTAGCACCAGGCTTTATTATTACAATTGGGTCTATACAATCTTCCGTCGCTCCTTTTCTTCTAGCCGTTATTATCACTTTTTCTATGCCAGAGCCCTCATCATGCAAATTATTAACTCTTACCGTATTTTCTATTTTCTTTTCAACTATCGCATCAAATAACTTGCTTGCTGTATTACCCGCTTTATCTGTTGTAATTACTTCTATTTTGTATGTTCCAGTATCTTTTAATAAAGTGCTTATGCTACTATCTATTGGTTCTGACACAGTAGTTACCGCTCCATCATTAAATGTTATCACATACTCCGTTTTTAAAACACCTGACCTATATGCACCAGTATCTGTTGTTACATTTGGTTTTATATATATCGAATTTGAAGCAGGATTTGTCACATCATAAATGTAATCTAATCCGTTTTCTCTATTATATTTCATATTTAACTCTGCCGGTATTGGCGATGTCTTATCTATCTTTATAAGTACATTTGCAACTTCAGAAAAATTTCCAGCTTTATCTGAAACTTTATAATATACTGTATTATTAATTTCATTTTGCCATATTTCTCTATCTGCTATTAACTTAACAAAATTTGATGTGTTTCCTTCACTATGATAATATGTATCTACACCAGAAGGTAATGTGCCTTCATCGGTTGCAACAACTACTGCATATACATTTTTGTTTGTCCACGATTCATTTGTACTTGGTAGCGATGCAGGATACAAACTAGATGAATTATAGCCATCAAGCGATAGCACTATTTGGGTTATTCTTGGTGGTGTATTATCTACAATTACTTGCAAATTAGAAATAACTGTTTTGTCATTGCTATTTGAAGCCTTGTCAGTAACTTTACCTTCTGGTATTTCCAAGGTTAGCTCGCCTTCTTGTGTTAAATCTTTTATCGTAATTGTATATTTGTAATCATCCCCAACTTTTTCTACAAAAGTTACTGTAACTTCTGCATCTGTAACTATAGTGCCACCAATTTTTAAAGTAATATCTTCTTTAGTAAATTCAGAAGAATTAATTCCACCAGCATCAGTTATTTTTATTGGTACTGTTATAGTCGCCTCATCATTTACATATCCATCATTTGTGCCACTTACTGTGCCATTTAAAGCTATAACAGGTTTTGTATTATCTATTGTTATACCCGTAACCACCATAGAGGTAGCCACATTTAAATTTCCAAAATTATCTGCAATACTTTCAGCTGGCACTTCTAATGTAAGTGCTCCATCTCCCGTGATACCTTTCAAAGTTAAAGTATATGTATACTCGTCATCAGAAGAAGAGTTATATACTAGTTCTTTTATAGTTGGCGTAATTTCAGTTCCTTTTACTTTTACTTTAATATCACTTGCTGTAAAAGTTGAAATATTTAATCCTTCACCTGTATCTGTTACTATTATTGGTACTGTAAATTTTGTATTTACATTTGCATGAGTAACACTTGGTGTTCCCACATTTAATGTAGGTTTTGTAACATCTGATATTAGTTTTGCTCTGTTTGATGTTACATCATAATATCCATTGCTTACAACGCAATAATAATATTTTTCATGAATATTTGTAGTTGGTGCAAAACTATATGTGCTACTTGTTGCACCACTTATCTTTTCTCCTGCCCCACTAGACGATGTCGCACTATACCACTGATATGTATAATTTGTTGGATTGCCACCAGTTGCAGTCACACTAAACGAAGCTGTTTCATCTTTTTTCACTTTTACATCTACTGGTTGTGCAGATATTGTATGTGAATACCAAACGGTAAGCTTAGCAGCTGTTGTAGAAGTTGACATTGAATTATTTTTAACTACACAATAATAATATCTATTGTTCATATCACTTGTAACTGATGATATTGTATATGACGATGATGTAGCTCCAGTGACTAATGTGCCGCCCGTAGACTGACCAGAATTATTATAATACCATTGATAGCTTATATTATTTCCACTTGCAGTCATACTAAATGTAGCAGATGCTCCCTCTTTTGCACTTGTAGCACTCGGATTTGCCGAAATAGTAATTGCACAATCATGAGTTTTTTTATGACTACTATTCCTGCTACATATAACACTTGCTTGGCCACAACTTGAGCAAGATTTTGTCCAACTATGGCCTAATTTTGAGTTTTCCATTATCCAATCACATTCAGAGCATTGCTTATTCTCTGTACAAGTAGCAGCACTAAATGTATGTGATGTCATTTTACCGCAAGCACAGCTATGCTGACTATCACTCACTCCATACCATTCATGGTTTATATAATCTTTTGTAGCACCACATTCCGAACACTCCATATAGTGTTGGGTATCATTATATTTTTGAAAATAATTATGCCCCGTTGCACTACCAGATGTATATGTAGCTGTACCTTTAGCTGTACAGCTACTACATTTATAATAATATACTGCTGCAGATGTACAAGTTGCACTACTTTTCAAATATGTTGATGTAGTCGTTTTTGAGGTATAACTATGTCCCGATGTACTACCATATTCAACTCCACATTTACTACATTTTGCTTTAGCAGTACATGTAGCAGTTCCTCCAGAATGTTCTTCTGTAGTACCAAATCCTTGACCACATTCTCCGCATACTTTTGTATAGTGTGTAGAAGAATCTTTTGCTTTACACTCATAAGATACTTGGCCATCATGCTGACATGTTAAAGCTGCAAAAGTTTCAATTTTCATACAGAACAATGTACAAATCGATATTAATATAGTTACTACTATCAATAAAATTTTTTTCTTCATAAGCAATCCTCCTTTCACATGTAGTAAAATCTACTTTGTAATTCCGCTCACATCAAGCGAGCCTGTTGGTTTTGAATTATCTATGTAAAATTGATTACTTCTTTCTATATATTGTTTTTCTACGCCGTCTTCTTCATAATTTATTAACACCCAAATGTACCAGTCGTTTCCCGTTTTATTAGTTAAAGTTATTTCTTCTCCACTTGTAAAAGTGTTATTTATTAAATCTAGTGCTGGTTCTTCTGAAGATTGTGTCCACAAATACTTCCTACTCTTAATTCCTGTACCTGATACATTTATTATAACACTTTGCGAAATTGCCCATGTAGTATTTCCATTTGGTGAAAATGTAATCTTAATATTTGCACCAGTTGATATATTTTTATCTATCTCTCCCGAAGAAATAAGCTTATTATTTTCTGCTAGCATAATAATTCTATCTTTATATGAAACTAAATAAGTTCTCTTTACTCCATTTATAGTAATATTATCACTATCGCCAAACTCCATGTCAAAACCCTTTTGGTCTAACAAATAATACTTTTTTAATGGATCTACCGAAGTATCCTTATTTACCTTTTTTATAGCTTCAATTTGCTCAGTTGTAAGTAATCCACCAAACATACTAGTTAACTCGGCATCTGTTATTAGTAAATCTTTATTTGGTGTAAATTTACCTGCAAGCCCTTGAGCTTTTGCAGCTCCAATAACTTCTTCGACATTTCTCATTTCCTCTTTAGCATCTTTTTCATTTGCCTTCTCAATCGCCTCATAACTATAATACCCACCAATGCTTATCAATATAAGCATTACAACAATAGTTATTATAAGAGTTATCATGCTTATACCTTTATTGTTATGCATTTTTCATTCCTCCTTAATTATAATAACTAACTTATAGGTCCAATTACATCTGCTGAATAATAATTAACAATGTAATTATAATTTATGTCGCTATTAAGATTTGACAATCCTAGTGATAGCATCTCAGTAGAACCAATTATCCTAGTATATTTTATGTGATTTATATTATCTCCAAGTATTTGTTCTATTTCACTTTTTACTTCTGCAGTTTCTGCGGTAGTTCTTCCTAAACTTTTAAGATAATTAATAATTTCTGTCATAGCTCGTGTCTTTTTATCTTCTTTTGAAAGAGTTTCGTCAAATATCGCTTCTACTGAAGCTCCTTCAAGTGGATAAGTTTGCGAGTTTCTTAAATAACCCGCAAACCTACTAGTTACCGCACTTTGAAGTTCTTTTTTTTCATTTTGATATCTTGCATCAATTGCCATATCTATACCACTTTCACTAACAACAATTGCAATGCCCGATAAAATTAATATAACTACTATTGTAATAATTAGCGTTATCATGGATATACCTTGATTATTTTTCATTTGTATCCACCACCATTTTATTTGTTTTTAGTGTTCATATTTGTTTGCCATTTTAAATATGCTCTTGTAGAATCTTCTTTTATATTCCATACATTCTCCCAATCCCAATTTGCATATGTAGCTTGTATTTTCATTTCAGCTTCTGTCTTAGATTCAAATGAAATTGTTCTAGTTGTATTTCCTATATCTTTTACTTCTTTATCTGCATATGCTTCTTTTTCCCATAAACATTTACTATTGTTTATGTTTGCGTTATCACTAAGATTAATTGTACCAACAAATCCACCTCTTACATTTGAGTTTATAGGTGTATCAGTTGCAGTATAAACTTGGTCAAACGAGATTGTTCCTCTAGCTGTCGCATACAACTTTCCTACAAATCCGCCAACCGATGTGCTAGCAGATTCTATTGCACCAACAGCATATGAATTTAACACACTAACCTTTGAATCATTTAATATATCAATACTTCCTATCAAACCACCAACATCTTCTGTTGCTGTAATTCTTATATCTGCATAAGTTTGATTTACTTCTGTTAATTTTGTTGGGCTAATATCACCGATAAGCCCACCTACATTTTCACTACCCACAACTGTACCTGTAGCATAAGATTGTGTAACTGAGCCGCCATGTAATGTTCCTACAAGTCCACCAACTTCTTCTTTACCAGTAACAGCAACATTAGCATTTGAATTAACAATTGAACCTGTATTAAACGAACCTACCAAACCACCAATTGAATTGCCAGAACCATTTACAATACCTTGTACACTACAATTGCTTACAATACCACTACAACTTCCAGCTAGTGCTCCAGTATATTCTCCGCCATTTACTTCAACATTGGTAAGAACTATTTCAGATAAAGTAGCAGTAGAAGTAACTTGTCCAAATAATCCACAATATCTTTCAGAATCTCTGTTTATTTTCAAATTTGTAATTTTGTATCCTCTACCTTCAAAAATACCACCAAACTCAGTTATTGGTTTCCAACCATCGCCATTTTGATACATTGACATATCAATATCAGCAGATAACTTATAATATCCATTTGGATTTTGTCTTATAAGTTCCATATCGCTAGGTGTATTAATATATGTTGTAACATCTGATGGTGGCGTATTTCCATTTGCCAAAGCAGTAATGTCTGTGTTTGAATGATATCTTCTACCATTGTAATTAACTCCACCTACATTAATTACTTCGCCAGTAGTGTAATTTACAATATATGCTTGGTCATTTCTGTTTAAAGTAGTTGTAAGTTTGCTTACATCTTCTGGTGTTAAATAATAATAACCATATCTATATTCTTCTCTTTTCCCATTAATATTAATTTCCATTGGCTCATTTTCAAGTGAAAGCCCTACAAGCTCTGCATTTGAAATTCCGCTACGATATTCAACACCAACAGCAGAAACCAAAGTGCTTAAATTTGCAACATCTTTAGAAATCATTTTTATTTCTTCTAATTGTGCAGTTATAACGGTGTTTTTAATTATAACGGCAATAACCATTAATATTATAAATAGTAATACCACTATCCCCATAAATATCAATTTCATGGCTTTTTTTGATTTGTCTTCTACTAGTGATTCTTGTTCTTCTTCTTGAATTAAATCTTTCAATTTAACTCCCATAAAAACCCCTCCTCGTGCCTAATTTATATTAACATACTTATATATAAGTTTACTATTTTTGTCCCTTTTTGTCAATTAAGTTAGAAAGTTAGTTTAGCCACTTTTTCCCATGAAAGAGTAGGTTTTCCAAAATGTCCATAGTTTGTTGTCTTCTTATATATAGGGGTAGTTAAGTTTAGCGTTTTTATAATTTTATCTGGTGTCATATCAAAATTCTTAAAAATAATTTCTTGTATCTCATTTTCAGGTATCTTATTTGTTCCAAAAGTATCAATTAACACCGAAATAGGTTTTGCTACACCTATCGCATAAGAAATTTGTATCTCACATTTTTTAGCAAGTCCGTTTGCAACGACACTTTTAGCAATATATCTTGCCATGTAAGAAGCACTTCTATCAACCTTTGTATAATCTTTACCAGAATATGCACCGCCACCATGTCTTGCATATCCGCCGTAAGTATCTACTATAATTTTTCTTCCTGTAAGTCCGCTATCTCCTGCCGGTCCACCAATTACAAATCTTCCAGTTGGATTTATAAAGTACTTAGTATTTTCATCAATCAAATTTTCTGGAATAATTTCATAAATTATTTTTTCTTTAATATCTTTTTCAATTACCTCTTTTGAAACGCCATCATCATGTTGAGCAGAAATTACTATGGTATCTATGCGTACAGGTTTGTCGTCATCGTATTCGACTGTAACTTGAGTTTTGCCATCTGGTCTTAAATATGTAATTTCTCCACTTTTTCTTACGCTTGTAAGCTTTTGAGCTAATTTATGTGCATAATAAATTGGCATTGGCATAAACTCGTCTGTTTCGTCACATGCAAAACCAAATACCATTCCTTGGTCACCTGCTCCATGCCCTAAATCTTCTCCATTTTTAGTTTCACTAGACCTATTAACTCCCATCGCAATATCTCCTGATTGTTTTTTTAGTCTTACATCTACCTTACAAGTTTTATAATTAAATCCATATTCATCTTTATCATAGCCAATCTCACGGATAGCATTTCTGGCAATATCCTCTACATTCACGCTTGCCGTAGTTGTCACTTCGCCCATAACCAACACATAATTTTCATTAACACATGTTTCAACAGCAACCCTCGCATTAGCATCTTGCTCTAAAATAGCATCAAGAACGCTATCCGAAATAAAATCACACACCTTATCTGGATGTCCCTCTGTTACACTTTCACTTGTAAAAAATCTTTTCATAAATATACCTTCTTTCTATAAAATCATATCCCTTTTTGCTCGTCTACCTACTTAGCCATTTTGTTTACTTTATTAAAAAAGCAAACAAAAAACCATGGTATGCACGATACCATGGTTTTTATTTTTTCATCACCCAAAGCATCTGCTTTGTCGGTTTTAGCACCTTACTTTTTGCAGGTTGCTGTGGAGTCATAAAGCCGAATCTCTCGTCCACTCTTGATAATTTTTTATTTAATTTTATTCTTTACTACCCTAACAATTTCTTTACGATTTCATTTATTGTTTTGCCATCTGCTCTACCTGTTGTTTTAGCTTTTA
Organism: uncultured Eubacteriales bacterium; assembly: GCA_964602275.1. Classification (GTDB taxonomy): domain Bacteria; phylum Bacillota; class Clostridia; order TANB77; family UBA1234; genus RGIG6291. The sequence continues at coordinate 7,006 of CAZRQF010000013.1, read as the reverse complement.
CAGCTTGCATAACTTTTCCCATGTCTTTCATGGTTGTTGCACCAAGCTCTGCTATTGTGTCTTCAATAATTTTAGTTAGTTCTTCTATTGATAGCTCTTCTGGCAAATATTCTTTTATTACAGCAATTTCAGAATTAATTTGAGATATCAAATCTTCTCTGCCACTCTTTTCATAATCTTCTAAAGAATCTTTTCTTTTTTTAGCTTCTTTAGCAATTATTTCAATAATAGCATCATCATCTAATTGCTTTTGTGTATCTTTTTCAACTTGAAGGATAGCAGCCTTTATCAATGTAATAGTACTTTTTCGTACTTCATTTTTTTCTTTCATAGCATTTTTAAGGTCTTCCATTAACTTTTCCTTAAGCATAAGGTCATCTCCTTTTTATTTAGCTATTAAAATTTTCTCTTTCTAGCTGCCTCTGATTTTTTCTTTCTCTTTACGCTTGGTTTTTCATAGTGTTCTCTTTTTCTAACTTCTTGAAGAACCCCATTTCTAGCGCAGTCTCTTTTAAATCTTTTTAACACATTATCAATTGATTCGTTATCTCTTACTCTAATTTCTGCCATATTTTTCCCTCCTTCCGATGCATATCGTTTTGTTTTCGGGATTATAAACTATTTAACTGTGTTTAAAGCTTTTGCAAGTGAAGATTTCTTTCTAGAAGCTGTATTAGCTTTTATAACACCTTTGTCAGCAGCTTTATCTACAGCTTTTGTAGCTGCTTTGAATAATTCAGTAGCTTTTTCTTTGTTACCACTTTCAACTTCTTTCATAAAGCTTTTTACAGCTGTTTTATATGCAGTTTTAATCATTGTATTTTCAGATGTTTTTGTTTTAATAGTTTCTACTCTCTTTATTGCAGATTTTATATTTGGCATGTTGTAGCACCTCCTTTTGTCTTTCTAATCTTTAATCGATTTACGAAGAACAGTTTAGCATAGAAAAGACAAAAAAGCAAGCATTATTTAGGTAAATATTAACAATTAGAGCTTATTTTTCTGCATTTTTACTGCAAATTTTATATTTTTTGAAAAAATTTTATAATTATGCAAACTTATACTTCCGTAAAGTTTTAGCCTTAAAATGGCAGTTTTGCAAGGCTTTCCCGTCTTTTTTTGTTTGATTTTATAATATTTATGTGCTATAATTATGTTATCTACTTAAAAAGACAGAGGAGATGGTACTTATGATTAACAAAGTTATTAAAAGTTTGAATTCTATGAATTCATTTTCTAGAAAATTTATCATGTTCGGTTGTATCCCTGTATTCTTGCTATGTATTGCAGGTGTGGTCGTGATTGCGTATAACAATAGCTTTGTACAAGAAGTAAACTTACATTTGATTGGCTCTTCTATGATTTCAACTTCTTGCGTTGTATTTACACAAATTGTAATAGCCGGACTTGTTATGGACTTTATGAATACACTTATTCAAAATCATGATTAATTTTCTCTTTTATAATAAAATAAATATTGCTGTGCAATTCCTGCATAGCTTCCAAATTTTTCAGAAGCATATTCGTTTATTTTAGTTATGTTTGTACTTTCTATGTAAAGTTCATTCATAACTTTTTTTATCCATGTATCTACTGGAAAAGCTTCTTTTTTATCCATAGAAAATAGCAGTATGCAATCTGCAACTTTTGCACCCACTCCCGGTAATTTCATAAGTTCTTTTTTTGCATCTTTTAGAGGCATTTTATTTATACTTTCTAAATCGACCTCTTTATTTACTACTTTTCTAGTCACTTCATATACATACTTATCTCTAAAACCCAAATTCAGCTTTCTAAAATCTTCTATTGAAGCTTTTGAAAGTTCCTCCGGCGTAGGAAACATATAAAATTTTTTCTCGTTAAACAAAATCTCTTTACCGTATGCTTTTGATATGTTTTCTATTGTTTTTGAAATTCTTGGTATATTATTTGCTGCCGAAATTATGAAACTTATTAGCATTTCCCACATATCTTGATGAAGTATCCTTATGCCATACCCATAGTCTGATGCCATTTTCATATTTAAATCATTTTTGCATAACTCACTTTTTATTTTGGCATAGTTTGTTTTCATATCAAAATAGTCATTTACTACTTCACTTATTTCGTCGTTTATCTCGCCGCAAATGATCGCCGTATTATTCTCTTTTTTTATATTTAATACGCCATATTTTATTACGCCTGTATAGCTTCCATCACTTTCTTTTCGCCACCTAAAACATTGACCACATTCAAAAATGTGGTCAAGTTCAAAGTCACTTAAATTATTAATAATAAACTTTTTCATTTTGGTGTAATCCTTTCAGTTTTCTTTTTTTCCATTCTTAAAAGCCAATGTTTGCGACATAGCGGAACATATTCACTATTTCCAATAACGATGTCTGCATCTTTTTTACCCAAAAAGAATGAATTTACGGCACCATCGTCATCGTCTTTGGAGCAGTCCACACAAACCGCAGTAAGTTTTTTCACTTCATCAGCTATTGCAAGCAAATCCGGCATAAGTCCAAATGGCTTGCCCTCAGCCGTTTTATCAAGACCAGCGATAAAAAACTTTTTACCTCTGTTTGCCATATCATCAATTATTGTAACATCACCTGTCAAAAATTGAAATTCATCAATTATATACACATCAACATCATAACTTAGCAATTCATGAACATCTTGAATATTGATTGCAGGAATTTCACCTATTTTTCTGCTTCTAATAACATCATTGCCAAACCGATCATCAATTTTAGGCTTAAAAGCTCCAACGCTTCTATGTGCCAATTGAGCTCGACCATATGCTGTTATTAGTTCAGCAGATTTTTCACTAAACATCGGACCTGTATAGACGACAATTTTGCCCTTCATAAAAAAGTCCTCCTTAAATAAAAAAACTTCGCCTTTATGATATACAATTAATACTATTATTGCAAGTAAATTTTTAAATAATTGAAACTTATCAATATTTATTATAAAATACATGCATAGGAGGTAATTTTTATATGTCTTCATTTGGATTAAAATTATTTGCAATTATTTTTATGTTTATAGATCATGTAGGAGCTGTTTTCTTCCCTAATAAAATAATTTTTAGAATTATTGGAAGACTTGCCTTTCCAATATTTGCTTTTCAAGCAGGTGTTGGCTATTCTCATACAAAAGATAAGAAAAAACATATTTTAACTTTACTAATTTTTGCAATAATTTCACAAATTCCATTTACACTAATGTGCAATATTCATAGTGCAAGCACAACTTTAAATGTATTATTTACTTTTTTATTTGCCATGCTAATAATATATTCAGATGAAAATATTAAAAATTTAATTATTAAAGTTCCTTTAATCACAATCTTGCTTTTAATTGCTGCTTTTATAAAAACAGATTATGGCATTTGTGGCATTTTACTTACTGTGCTTTTTCATCACTTTGCAAATTATAAAATTTTAGTATTTCCAATACTAATTTTTACAATGTGCTTATTTTGCTTAGCAAATAACGCTTCGCTAATTCAGCTATACGCAATTTTGTCAGGTATATTTATTTTGCTTTTCAATGGGAAAAAAGGTTTGAGTGCAAAATGGCTATTTTATATATTTTACCCGCTACATATGCTACTATTATTTGGAGCTTACAAACTTTTTTGTTAAAATAATACATCATTTTTTCACATATATTACACAATAATTTTTTAAAATATATTTATAATTTATTTTTTGGAGATGAAAATATGAACAATTACAAAATTTTAGTAGTCGATGACGAATCTCGTATGCGAAAACTTGTAAAGGACTTTCTTGGTTCTAAAGGATACGAAATTTTAGAAGCTGAAAACGGTCAAAAAGCATTAGACATTTTTGAAATTAACGAAAATATAAATCTAATTTTGCTAGATGTCATGATGCCCGTTTTAGACGGTTGGTCAACTTTAAGGGAAATTAGAAAAAAATCTAATGTGCCCGTCATAATGCTCACAGCTCGTGGCGAAGAAAACGATGAGCTTTTTGGGTTTGATTTAGGCGTTGACGAATATATCGCTAAACCTTTTAGTTTTAAGATTTTACTTGCCCGCATAGACGCTCTACTTAAGAGATGTTATCCAAATGAGCAAGAGATAAAAGAATATGATGGAATAAAAATTGACACCGTTGCACATATGGTCACGCTAGATGGAAAAGACTTAGAATTAAGCATGAAAGAATTTGAACTTTTGAAATATCTAACTGATAACTTAGATGTTGCATTATCGAGAGAAAAGATTTTAAACTCAGTTTGGAATTATGATTATTTTGGTGACTCTCGAACAATTGATAGCCACATAAAAAAGTTAAGAAAAAAACTTGGTAAAAAAGGTTCTCATATCGAAACCGTGCGTGGACTTGGCTATAAATTCAAATTGTAGTGGAGGAGCATATGAAAAAATCAATTAACACTAAACTTTTTATAACAATTACATCCATTATTATATTTGTAATTTTATTTGTTTTGTTTTTAAACAGTACAATTTTAGAAGATTACTATCTAGCCCAAAAGCGTACTTCATTAGTGGATATATACACAACTATTAACAACAATTGTAATTCATTAGACGATTTTTCTGCAACTTTAGATAAATTCGATACTAATAGAAATTTTGAAATTGTAATACGAGATAATGCAAACAACACTTTATATACTACTTCTCGAGATTTCATGAAAAACAAAATTCTTATAAGTATGCAACAAAAAAACACTATATTATCGCCAGAAAATTTTGAAACTTTATTTGGCGAAAATCAAAACTACGCTGTTTTAACTTTTTCTGACGGCAAATTAGGTTCAGCTTTTGTTGGGTTAATTGGTAAACTCGATAACGATTATTTTATATTCATTAGAACACCGCTTGAATCAATTAGAGAAAGTATTAAAATTTCAAATAGCTTTCTAATTTTTGTAGGACTATTTTCTATATTGATTAGCAGTATTGCTACTCTAATAATATCTAAAAATTTTACAAAGCCAATAAAAGAACTTAATACGATTGCCGAGAAAATGTCAAATTTAGATTTTTCTCAAAAATATGATGTTTCATCAGAAGACGAAGTTGGCAAACTCGGAATTAGCATTAACAAACTATCTGAAAACTTAGAAAAAACTATTCAAGATTTAAAAGAAGCTAATATTGACTTAGAAAAAGATATCGAGCAAAAATCGAAATTAAACGAAATGAAAAGTCAATTTATTTCAGATGTATCGCACGAGCTAAAAACACCAATCGCCTTAATACAAGGCTATGCAGAAGGACTAGCCGATGGCATCGTAACAAGTGAGGAAGATAAGAAATATTACTGTGATGTAATATTAGATGAAGCAAATAGAATGAGCACTTTAACCCATGACTTGCTTGATTTATCAAAACTTGAATACGGTTCTAACGAACTAAATGTAGAAACTTTTAACATTGTCGAATTAATAAAAAATACTTTAAAGAAAATGGAAGTCATATTTGAAGAAAACGATATTAAAGTTACATTCAATGAAGAAAAAGAGTTATTTGTAAGAGGCGATGTTTTTAGAATTGGACAAGTTTTTAATAATTATTTAAATAACGCAATCAAGCATGTAGATTCAAATAAAAAAATCGAAATAACAATAGAAGAAACAGAAAGCATTGCCAAAATATCTGTATATAATAGTGGCGAGCATATCACAGACGAAAATATGTCACGAATTTGGACAAGATTTTATAAAACCGATTCTTCGAGAAATAGAGAAGCCGGTGGTACTGGGCTTGGGCTTTCGCTAGTTAAAGCAATCATGACAAGACACGGAAATAATTTTGGAGTAAAAAATGTAGAAAACGGAGTTTCATTCTATTTTGAATTAAACAAAAGTATAAATTAATTATAAATTCACTTTCAATTCACATCTAATCCACATTTGTACGATATTATAATTACGGTAGTTCTTAATACCGCATACAAACAAAATGTTAACCCTTACATTTTAAAGTATGCAAAAAACAAAAAGTATGTCGCTAATTTAGGTTCCCCCTTTATATCGACATACTTTTTCTTTATTTTAGATTATCAATTATCGCCTTTAGTTCATCTTTTTCTATTAAACCAACTTGGCGTTCAATCTCGCTTCCATCTTTTATAAAAATTAAAGTTGGCACAGATGTAATATTATATCTAATCGCTGTTTCTTGGTTTTCATCTACATTTACCTTAAAAATCTCAACTTCACTTTCTTCTTTATCAACCTCCACTAATATCGGCGTTTGCATTTGACAAGGCACACACCAAGTTGCAAAAAAGTCTATTATAACCAACTTATCATTATTTAAAACTTCGCTATTAATTTGATTATTTTCTATATGATGAATCATCTTATCCCCCCACTTTTATCTATTCCCGAATACCAATATTTTAATACATTATATCTCATATAGCAACAACAAAAATTTCCGTAACTTAGCGTTCACGCATGCATATTATATATCAGGGCTATAGCTCAATTTATTGAAGGGATTGATTTTATGGATAAAAATTGTTTTGACGATATTAGTATTGACGGAATATATGCCACAGGAAAGCAATTTGATTTGGAAATAATGTTACCAGAAGACAATAGAGAAGTTATTTATGGAGTTGTAAAAGATTGCACAGGACATCCAATTGAAGATGCAGTTGTAAAACTTGTAGAAATCATCAAAATGGGCGGTAAAGAATACAGAGCTCCTATTTCACACACTTTTACCGACAAAGAGGGAGATTTTACTTTTGGACCATTATGTCCAAATAGAAAGTACGAAATTATTATTTGGGCAAACGATGTAAAACATAAGAAAATGTGTGTAAAACCAGAAAAAGATTTTGACTGCTTAAAAGGTTGTATTATGCCAGCTTGCAAACTCGACAATGTTCCGCCATTCAAGGCAGAAGATTTACCAAAAAATGATGTTTTATAATTGATGATATGAGTAGACATTTCAAAATATTAAAAAATCAGGAATAAGGATACTCTCCAAATTCCT
>CAZRQF010000012.1:0-26883 GCA_964602275.1 uncultured Eubacteriales bacterium | reverse complement strand
TAAATATTCGTTTTGAAAATAAAGAATATAAACTTGAAGTATGGTACCAAAATGAGGAATATGCACTTAGAGTATATGGCAAAAATAAATCAAAGTATTTACCAACGGCAACGCCAAGAATTCCAACAGATGACCCAACAGCAACGCCGAGAATTCCGACAGATGACCCAACAGCAACGCCGAGAATTCCAATGGACGACCCGACAGCAACACCGAGAATTCCGATGGATGACCCAACAGCAACACCGAGAATTCCGATGGATGACCCGACGGCAACGCCAAGAATTCCGAGCGGTGAACCAACAGCAACACCCAAAATTCCAACGAATACCACAACACCAACACCACTTGTTACTGCGACTCCAAGAATTCCAATGGATAATCCAACAGCAACGCCAAAACTTTCTCCAGCTTTACCAACTCTAACGCCTCTAATTCCATTAGACGATGTAGTAGCAACACCTAATATTGATAATAATGATATCGATTTAGGCTTGTAATTTCAGTAATCTAAAATGAAGGTCAGTGTAAATTTACACTGACTTTTTTCATGTTATGTGATTGCGGACATTGATAGAATGAAATTCTTGCAAAATGTTTACATAAGTGATATAATGTGTCTGGTAAAAGTTTTCGATAATCTCAAATAATATTTTAGGAGGGAAACGATATGTCAATGGCTCGGCTTACTAGTATCTTGAAGCGTTGTGTGTTTGTTGTTCTAATTGTTGCTACTATTATTGGGGCTTTAGTGTTATACAAAAATAATAATGAACCAAGTGGTGGCTTACTTCCCAATGTAACTCCAAGTATTACTGATGTAAATTACAATAATACTACTTCGAAAAATACGCCACCAGCAATTACTTCAACACCAGAGGTATGGTACATATCTACGGCGACACCCGAAAGTACAAAAAATCCTACTTTGATAGTTCCGACGGATTACATTATTGACAATAAGAAGACACCGGTGCCGACTGCAACGCTAGTGCCAACTGCAACAAGTGTACCTACTGCGACACCGACACCAACTCCAACTGCAACCCCGACTGCGACATTAACGCCAACTACCTTGCCTACGGCTACATTTACAACTGTACCAACGGCTACTCCTACTAAAACTTCGTTTACCTATAACGAAAATTCACTTAATAGCGTGATTTATCAACTTGGAAGATTGAATGTTGAAAATGAAATTTTTGATGAATATAATGTCGAAAAAACATATGATTTTTACAATTACATTTCACTTGAAAATATTGACCAGGTAAAGCTGTTTGACTGCTTGAAAAAGTTTTATATTGATGTGATTGCACATTCCTTTGAATTTGATTTTAGCTGTGTAAACAGTACGGATAATGTTTGTAATAATATTAGAAATTGTCTAGCTTCTGCATATTGCCCAATTTGTGGTAATTTGAAATGTGGTTATTATCGAGAGAATAGCACAAAGATGGAAGAAATTTTAAATCAAGTGAACTTAATGGAACTTGAAGATGTAAATGCAGAGTTACTACATTTTTTGTATGAAAATACAATTGAGGGTAATTATAGTGAACGACATTTTGTATGTTGCTCTTGTGGTAAGTAATTAAAAAACACCTTTTTAGGTGTTTTTTTGTAAAAGTTATAAATTTGTGTTGCTTTTAAATTTAAATATAGATAAAATAAATGTAGTATATATTTAGGAGGATTTTACGAATGAAAAGATTTTACAAATTTTCTTTGTTTTTTATCATGATTTTAATGTCTATTACTACAGTTTTTGCAGGTGAGAATAGCTATGAATTAGTAAAAGAAATGACATATAAAAGTATTAAGAAAACTCAATTGAAGGCTGGATTTATAGAAGTGGCCATTGGGCAGAAAGATTTTGTTCAATATCAAAATGATGGTGACATTGTGATAAATCCAGCACCAGACGAGATTAGAGAAGATGAATATGGTAATTTATATGCATACTATGATATGACTGGTTTTAGACCTGGTAATATTTTTAAAATTAAAATTACGAGAGAAGTTGAGCTTGGAACTTTCGAGCAAGATATGTCGGTTAGAAGCGATAGCGTGATAACAGATGAAAATAAAATTTATTTAGAAGCACAAACTAAAATTGAATCTGACGATGAAAAGATTATTGCTAAAGCAAAAGAACTAACTTATGAAATTTCAAGTGATTATAAAAAAGCTCTTGCGATATTTGAATATGTAAATACTCAAATGGAATATACAACACCTGGTTCTCAGTATGCTAATAAAGGAGCACTTTCCGCTTTAGAAAATAAGAAAGGTGTTTGCGAGGAGTTTGCGACATTGTTTGTGGCACTATGTAGAGCTTCTGACATACCAGCTAGAGCTGTTGTAGGGTACAAGGTAGATACGATTACAAATACTGACGAAGAAACTGGTGAAACCACAGAAGAATATGAACTTATAAATCATGTTTGGGGAGAATTTTACCTTGAAGAATATGGGTGGGTTCCAGTTGAGCCAACAGTAATTTATGCACCACAAGGTGAAAGAGTAGCCTATACGGAAGCTTTTGGTAAAATTAGTAATACTGAATACATTGCAACAGGAATTTATAATTACGAAAAAGCTAATAGAACGATGCAATATGTTACAGAAGATACTTTTTCAGAAACATTAGTAAAAGCTTCGGATGAAGTAATAGAAGAACATGAATTTTCTGATGTTACAGAAAATTACGCTTGGGCAAGTGATGCTATAAATACGCTATATTCTTTTGAAATTGTAAAAGGTTATTCAGAAGATGAATTTGGACCTGAGAAAAATATTTCCAGAATAGAATTTATCACAATGTTATCAAGAACATTAAAGCAAATGGGATATTATGCAGCTGAAGGCGGGCAAGTATATTATCATATGGATTATGACCAAACGCATTGGTCTAAAGAAGAATATGACTATTTGATGCGATGCTATCATGCACTTAACCCTGCCGATATTGCAAGCATGGGATATTATGATTTGGTAGATGTATTTGGTTCGTCACTTGATATGAATAAGGCTATAACAAGAGAAGAAGTTGTTGCACTTTTAGATAGTTTTTTAAATGAGGCAAGTGGAGAGGCAGACTTTACCGATATAAACAAAAGTGAATTTAAAGAAAGTATATTAAAAGCGTATGAAAGTGGTTTAATTAATGGTTACCCTGATGGAACTTTTAGACCAAAGAATAAGATTACGAGAGCAGAAATGGCTGTTATTTTAAACAGATATATTGGCGAATATAAATTTGTGATATAAGGGTGAACGAATGTATAAATTAATTGCTATAGATATAGACGGTACACTTTTAAATTCTAAAAGTGAGCTTACAGAAAATACAATTGAAATTTTAAAAAAGGCGAGCGAAAAAGGGATATATATAGTTTTAACATCTGGAAGAATGACAAGCGTAATTAAGGACTTTTGTAAAAAGATAGGTGCTGATAAATTTTTAATTGCAGAAAACGGAGCATCAATTGTTGACTTGCAATTAGATGAATTAATTTATAAAAGATACATTCCTAAAAATGTTGTATTGGATATAATTAATATGTGTGAAGAAAATAATATCTATTACATGATATACACAAATAAAGAACTAATTGTAAAAAATTTAAAACATATGGCATTGTTCTTTTATAAGCAAAACTATAATCCTAACGCAAGGCTAAATACGCATATTGCAACTTGCGAGTATATCAAAGCTTTAGAAGATGACTTTACCAAAATAATGATTTGCGATGAAGACAGGGCAATATATAATTCTATTGTAAATAAACTTAGAAAAAACGATAACATCGATGTTATGGATATTCCGCATGTTTCTACAAAAGTATTAAATATAGGAACTGAAGAAAAAATTATTTCATATAGTTACGCTGATATTTCGGCAAAAAATACAAATAAATGGACGGCACTAGAAAATTTGATTACTATGCTTGGCATAAAAAGAGAAGAAGTAATTGCGATAGGCGATAATATAAATGATATACAAATGATTAAAAATGCTGGTTTAGGCGTTGCTATGGCAAATGCTACGCCAGTAGTAAGAGATATAGCAGATGAAGTTGCACCGTCAAACGATGAAGATGGCGTTGCATATATAGTAAAAAAATATACACTGTGATTTTAAAAGTCACAGTGTATATTTTTTATAAATTAAAAACATGATTTTTAATAGTTTGTAGGTTGAATTTCAAAATACGATTGAGGATGTGAGCAAATAGGGCACATAAGTGGTGCTTCTGCACCAATGTGAACATGACCACAATTTTTACAAACCCAAACAACATCGCTTGTACGATTAAAAACTTTCTTTTCTCGTAGATTATTTAACAAAGTCTTATATCTTTCTTCATGAGCTTTTTCTATTTTAGCAATACCTCTAAATTTTTGTGCTATATCAAGAAAACCCTCTTGCTCAGCTGTAATTGCAAAATTTTTGTACATGTTTGTCCATTCTTCATTTTCGCCATTTGTGGCAGATTCAAGATTTTCTAAAGTATTTCCAATACCACCTAAATATTTTAAATGAATTTTTGCGTGTTCCTTTTCATTTTCTGCTGTTTCTAAAAAAATATCAGCTATTTGTTCATAGCCTTCTTTCTTGGCTACACTTGCAAAGTAAGTGTATTTATTTCGTGCTTGAGATTCACCTGCAAAAGCCATCATTAAATTTTTTTCTGTTTCTGATCCTTTAAGTTCCATAGTCAAACCTCCTTACGGATACTATTATACCACGATTTTATAAAAATGTATATAATTGGTAACAAATTAATATAATTTAAAAGATAGGAGGGAATAATATGGAAGAAAATAAAAATAATTTGTGGGTAATTTTAAAAGGAATTTTGCTAGCATATTTTGTAACGCTACTATTAATATCAATCTATTCTGCGCTGCTTGCTTACACAAGTCTACCTGAAAGTACAATTCCGATATGCATAATAGTTATAGCAATCATTAGTATAATGTTTGCAAGCTCTATAACTTTGAAAAAAATAAAAGAGAAAGGATTAATAAATGGTGCTATTATCGGAGTTAGTTACTTACTTACACTTTATATATTGAGTAGCATTTTTGCTGTTGGATTTAGTATAAATACTTTTTCAATAATTATGCTAATATTTTGTGCGATAGCGGGAATTATTGGAGGCGTTGTAGGCGTTAATTTATGATTGAATAATTAAATATAATGGTATAAAATAAAATATAAGTTAGGAAGAAGGAGAAAAAATATGTTAAGTGTAGAAGATTTAAAAAATGATGAAGAAATACAAATATTAATAAAGAAAGCGGATAAGCAACTAGAAGAGATAGGCTATACAGAGCATGGGCAAAGACACATAGCTATTACTTCAAAAATTGCAGGCGAAATATTAGAGGCTTTTGGATATTCAGAAAAAGAAATAGAACTTGCCAAAATTGCAGGTTACATTCACGATATAGGCAATGCCGTAAACAGAGTTGACCATGCACATACTGGTGCGTTGCTTGCATATCAATTATTAAAAGATAGAGGAATGAGCGTAGAAGATGCAGCATCAATAATGATGGCAATAGGGAACCATGATGAAAGTACAGGAAATGCAGTAAGCCCAATATCGGCAGCATTAATTCTTGCAGATAAATCAGATGTACACAGAACAAGAGTTAGAAAAGCAAATGAAGCATCAAGGTTTGACATACATGATAGGGTAAACTATGCAGTTGAAGATTCAAAAGTTGTAATTGATAAGGAAAATAGAAAAGTAACTTTAAAATTAACAATAGATACCAAAATATGTCCGGTAATAAAATATTTTGAAATATTTTTAGACAGAATGTTATTAAGCAAAAGAGCAGCACATTATTTAAATGTTTGGTTTGAACTAGAAATAAATGGAGCAACATTATTATAATAAAAGTAAATAAAAAAGGTTCTTGCAGTAAATTTGCAAGAACCTTTTTATAGTAATAAATTATTGTCTAATTATTTTTTATACATTAAACCTAAATAATACTACATCGCCGTCTTTCATTACATAGTCTTTTCCTTCAAAACGAACGATACCTTTTTCTTTCGCTTTTACAATTGAACCACATTCGATTAGTTCGTCGTAAGAAATTACTTCTGCCTTTATGAAACCTCTTTCTATGTCTGAATGGATTTTTCCGGCAGCTGCTGGAGCTTTTGTTCCGTTTGTGATTGTCCATGCTCTAACTTCTGGTTCGCCAGCTGTTAAGAATGATATTAAGCCTAATAGTTTGTAGCTTGCTTTTATAAGCTTGTTTAGTCCTGATTCGTCAATTCCAAGCATTTCAAGCATTTCAGTTTTTTCGTCATCTTCTAAAGTTGCAAGTTCTTCTTCAATTTTTACGCAAAGTGGAATTGCTTCACTACCTTGTGCGTTTGCGTATTCTTTTAATTTTGAGAAGTATGGGTCGGTATCAATATTTTTTATTTGTTCTTCTGAAATATTTCCTACATACATCATTGGTTTTGATGTTAATAAGAATAAATCAGATATAGATGCTTTTTCGTCATCGCTTAAATTTACTGTGCTTGCTAATTTGCCATTTTCTAAAGCTTCTTTTATTTTGCTTAGAGCATCTACTTGTACTTGTTGTTTCTTGTCAGCTCTTGCTAATTTTACTGCTTTTTCAAGTCTTTTTTCAACAGCTTCAATATCTGAAAAGATTAATTCTAGATTTATTGTTTCAATATCTCTAACTGGGTCTATTGAGCCGTCTACATGAACTATATTAGAATTTTCAAAACATCTAACAACTTGAACTATGGCATCAACCTCACGAATGTGTGATAAAAATTTATTTCCTAATCCTTCGCCTTTTGAAGCACCTTTAACTAATCCTGCAATGTCAACAAATTTAACGATTGCGTGTGTAACTTTTTCTGGATTGTATAATTTTGCAAGACTATCTAATCTTTCGTCTGGTACTGGTACAATTCCAACATTAGGTTCTATTGTGCAAAATGGATAGTTCGCACATTCTGCACCTGCCTTTGTAATTGCATTAAACATTGTACTTTTTCCTACATTTGGTAGTCCAACTATTCCTATTTCCATTTATATGTCTCCCTTCTAAAACAAATCATATTGTTTATATCATAAATTTGTACAAAAATCAATTATATGATAAAATGTGAACGATAACTTAAGAAAGGAATGAGTGATGTATGGAAACTGCAAATATAGAAAAATATATGCCAACTGTGTATCAAGCAGAAATATTGGTAAAAAACAATATAGAGATGTATAGAAGAAAGGGTGTAAAAGCTTTTAAGATAATTCATGGTTATGGTTCGACGGGAAAAGGTGGAGCACTACGAACGGGAATTAGAAAGTGGCTTGATTTGGTGAAAAATGCAAAAATAATTGCAGATTACATACCAGGCGAAAACTGGACGGTGTTTGACGAAACTACAAGAAAAGTTTTAGATTTGGATAACTCTTTTAGAAAAGATAGTGATTTGGGACAAATGAATTCTGGAATAACGATAATTGTAATATCATGGTAATGTTGTGAATTTTTATAAATTTGTGTTGAAAAATGTAGTATTGTGGTATAATTATTATGCAAATTTGTAGGAGGTAAATGTTTAATGAACATAAGAAAAATATTTTTAGGTTTAGTTATTTTAGTTTTAGTGCTAAGTGGAGTTTCGTATGCAAGTGAGGTTGATGTTCCAGATGAGATAAGAATAGGGCTTTATTATGGTTCGAGTGCTGCAAATACGGTTACGCTTTCTTCGCCTGGCGGAATAGAAATTGGAACTTTTAATGGTAAACGCTTTAAAGCTATAGAAGAAATTGATGCAAACGAGAAGATTGTTGTTGAAAAAGGCGATAAAAAAGGCTCGGTATACATAGACGAGATTGGCGAGTTTGGAGATTCGGACAATGTACCGTATTTTAGAAGTTTGGAAGATAAAAATGATGAGTGTATAATTATAATTAACAATAAAAAATATCGTGGCGATGTAGAGATAAAAAGATATTCTGATAGTGATATGACAGTTATTAATGTTTTAGGCATGCAAGAGTATTTATATGGAGTAGTACCGAGAGAGATTGGTGGTAATAGTCCATATGAAGCTGTGAAAGCTCAAGCAATAGTTGCTAGAACTTATGCTGCTAAAAACTATAACAAAAGAATGAAATGGGGATTTAACTTATATCCAACTGTTGATGACCAAGCATATGGTGGTTATGAATGGGAAAATGTTAATTCAAATAGAGCAGTTGACGAAACAGATGGAAAAGTTGTTGTGTACGATGGCGAATTAATTAATGGATACTATTTTTCAACGAGTGGTGGATACACAGAGTCTTCTGAAAATGTGTGGGGCGGTAAACTTGGCTATTTGCAAGCAGTTCCCGACCCTTATGAACCAGAGAATTTAAGCAAAACAACATGGACGGTTGAACTTACCGCAAAAGAAGTTAAAGAAAAACTTTCAAATTATGGGATTGATGTTGGCGATATTTTAGATATAGAACCGATTGAATATTCAGATGCTGGTAGAGTGTTGGAACTTAAAATAATAGGAACAGATGGCACTACTGTTATTACGAAGTCTAAGGCTAGAACATAT
Organism: uncultured Eubacteriales bacterium; assembly: GCA_964602275.1. Lineage (GTDB taxonomy): Bacteria > Bacillota > Clostridia > TANB77 > UBA1234 > RGIG6291. The sequence goes on along the minus strand of CAZRQF010000012.1, from coordinate 18,269 downwards.
TTGGGATTAGATAGTCAGTGGTATACAGTAAATGACGAACCACCACAAGCTTTAGAAGTAATAGTAGATAATAAAAAAGATAATAAGTCTGATAAAGAAGATGATGACGAAGAAGTTAAAGAAGAGCAAAGAGAATTAAAACCACTTTTAAGTAATTTTATAAGTATAATAAAAAATGAAGAAATAGATTTGCAAGAAATAAAAGAAAAGTATTATGCTAGAAAAAGTTATACTAACACATTTGTTATTCAAGGTAGAGGCTGGGGACATTCTGTTGGTATGAGTCAAAATGGTGCAAAAGGTATGGCAAGTAATGGCTTTGATTGTGAAGAGATTATAAAATGGTATTATACAGATGTTGAAATTGTTGGCTAAGGAGGGATTTTTATTAATATAGGCATAGATATTGGTGGTAGACATATAGGAATTGGCGTTGTTAAAGATGATGGTAAAATTATAAATAAAGAAATTTATAATTATTCGGATATAGATAAGGAAAGTTTTATATTTGAAAAAATAAATGAATATATTAGTAAAAATTCAAAAAATATTAAATCAATTGGAATTGGTGTTCCAGGGATTGTTCAAAAAAACAAAATTGTATATACATGCAATTTGCCTTTTCAAGATGTAAATGTGAAAAAACAAATAAAGACACATTTGCCTATTTATTTAGCAAATGATGCAGTATGTGCCACACTTGCAGAATATCATTATATAGATAATAAAAGGCATGATAATTATTTACTAATGACAGTTGGTACGGGCGTTGGTGCAGGCGTAATAATAAACAAAAAAATTTACTTAGGTAAATCTGGTGCTGCAGGCGAAATTGGCCATATGGTTATAGAAAGAGATGGCTTAGAGTGTAATTGTGGAAGAAAAGGTTGCTTTGAAAAATATGTTTCTGTTGCAAAATTATTAAAGGATACAGGAAATGAAAGTTTGAAAGAGTTTTTTTACATTGTAGAAAAGAATGAAAAAGTTGCAAATATGTTTGACAAGTATCTTAATGATTTAGCAGAAGGAATAGCAAATGTAATAAATGTCTATGATGTAGAAGTTGTTGTTATTGGCGGTAGCATTTCTTGGTTTGGTAATAAGTTTATTCACATTTTAAGAGCCAAGGTACAAGAAAAAATATTTAATGATTATACTTCAAAAGTAAATATAAAGTGTGCTAGATTGGGAAATGATGCTGGAATAATAGGTGCATCATTACTATCAAAATATATTAAAATTTAAGGAGGTATTTATGCAGATACTAGAAAAGCTTATGCAAATTACCGAAGAAAAAAATGTATTTGAAAACGAACCGATGAGTAAACACACATCTTTTAAAACGGGTGGCAATGCTGATATTTTTGTTACTCCTGAAAGTTTAGAAGAATTGGCAAAAATACTAAAAATAGCTGAAGTACCAATTACTGTAATTGGCAACGGCACTAACATTTTAGTTAGAGATGGCGGAATAAAGGGCATAGTAGTAAGCACTATTAAGCTTAGAAATTATAAAGTTTATGATGATATTATTGAAGCAGAGTGTGGCATGCCGTTAATTATGCTTTCGAGAATTGCAAGTGAAAATTCGTTATCGGGATTAGAATTTGCTTCTGGTATACCTGGCACTGTTGGTGGAGCTGTTTTTATGAATGCGGGTGCATATGGTGGCGAAATGAAAGATATTGTAATTTCGTCTAAATACCTTGACGATAAACTTAATGTAAATGAAATTACAAATCATAAGTTTGATTATCGAAAAAGCATATATTCTGAAGAACTTGACGGTACAATTTTATCTGTAAAATTAAAGTTGCAACACGGAGATAAAGAACAGATACTTAAAAAAATGAATGAAAATAATGAATCTCGAAATTTAAAGCAACCAGTAAATATGCCTAGTGCAGGTAGCACTTTTAAAAGAAAAGAAGGCGTTATTGTTTCAAAGTTAATTGATGAAGCGGGGCTTAAAGGCTTTTCTATTGGTGGCGCAGAAGTTTCTACAAAGCATGCAGGCTTTGTAGTAAACAATGGAAATGCAACATCAACAGATATATTGAATTTAATCGACCATGTAAAAAGTGTTGTTAAAGAAAAATTTGGTATTGAAATTGAAAATGAAATAAAAATAATTGGAGAATAGATAGGGGTTTTTTTAGATGAATGACAATTTAAAAGAGTGGTTTGGAGCAAGGTTAAAAATGAAAAGATGGTGGATATTAACTTTGATAGGTACTGCATTAATAGCGTATGGTTTTGCCAAAGTAATAGCTACCGAGGTGTCTGATCTTAAAGATATACTTATAGCAGCACTTTCGTTTATTAGTGGATTTGTTTGTGTTACAATATCTTTCTTTATGGCAGAAAGATGTCTTCTTAAAGCTATTGCTGAATCAACAGCAAGTAGCACCAAAACGGTAAATTTAAAAAAATTGTTATATGATAAAAGAATGCTTGATAAAAATATAAAGATTGCCGTTATCGGTGGTGGTGCTGGAATGGCGAATTTATTAAAAGGTTTAAAATACTTTTCTAATAACATTACCGCAATAGTTTCAGTTGTAAGTAATGGCAATAGTGAAGAAATAATGACGAGAGATTTTGGAATATTGCCACCTAGCGATTTAAGACAATCACTTATTGCACTTTCAAGTAGTGAAGAGAAAATGCAAGAGCTTATGGAATATAAGTTTAAAAAAGGAACTTTGGCAGGACAAAATTTTGGTAATTTGTTGCTTGCTGCAATGAATGATATTTGTGATCAAAATTTTGCGAAGGCAATTCAAGATACTTCAGATGTTCTTTCTGTAACTGGAAAAGTTTTGCCTGTTACATTAAATAAAGTGAAGCTAGGTGCTATACTTAGAGATGGCACTAGAGTAATAGGTGAAAATGATATAATAGATAAAGTTATTGAGAGAGAAGCTGCTATTGAAAAGGTATTTTTGCAACCTGAAAGATGTGAGCCAGCTCCTGAAGTTATTAGAAGCATAAAAGAAGCTGATTTGATTATAATTGGTCCTGGAAGTTTGTATACAGGAATTATACCAAGTTTATTAATAAAAGAAGTAAGTGATGAAGTAAAGAAGAGTAAAGCTATTAAAATTTTTGTTTCAAATATAATGTCTGAAAAAGGTCAAACTGATAATTATAAAGTTTCAGATTTAATAAATGCTATTCATGAGCATATAGGAAAAGGCGTTATGCAGTATTGTTTAGCAAATGAAAGTGATATTATGCCAGAATATGTTAGAAGGTATAATAAAGAGGGGTCAGATGTATTGGAAGTCGATAAAAATGAAATAAGAAATACCGGCGTGGAACTCATTATCGAAGATTATGCTAAAACAGATGATAAAGGATATATCAGACATGATTCTGATAAGCTTGCAAAGTCTATTATGAAAATAGTTTGTGACAATCTTGATATTGCTGCGGATAAAAAAGCCTTAGAGGTTTATATGATAAAATCTAAGCTTAACAATATGAAAAAGAAAAACAAAAAGAAAAGTATATTATTTAGAGATGTAAAAGTTATTTCTAATAAAAAGAAAAATAAGAAAAAAAGAAATACGAGTCATAATGTACCAATTGTTGGACAGAAAAAATAATTTTTTTGAAAGGAGAGTATGATATTTATCATACGATTATAATATGTATACAAAAGATAACATTTCTAATTATGAAGACGGAATAAGCAAAGAGTGGGTAATTGCAAATGGCATGGGTGGTTTTGCATCTACTACACTAATTGGTGCAAACACCAGAAAATATCATGGACTATTGATAGCAGCATTACCAGAAGAAGAAAATAGAATACTTGTTTTATCAAAAGTGAATGAATATATAGCTATAAATGGCACAGAGCATACAATATCTTCAAACGAATGTCACAATTATATCCAAAAAGGTTATACATTTCAAAGAAAGTTTGTTAAAGATTATTTACCAGAGTATTTTTATATAATTGATGATGTCGCAATTCGCAAAAAAATTTCTATGGTACATGGCAAAAACAAAGTTGTTATTGAATATGACATAGAAAATGATAATGGTTTTGAGGTACAAATGAAGCTTATGCCACTTGTAAATTACAGAAGTTATCATAATACTAAAAGTGCTAAGGAGTATACGCAATCTTATGACGGCGATTTGTTTGTAAAATTAGAAAATGATTTTGTACTTAAAATACATGTAGACGATAGTGAATATCAAAAATTAGATAATACCTTTTTTGATGATATGTATTATAGAGTTGAAAACGAAAGAGGCTTAGACGATACTGAAAGGCAAAACATTCCTGGCGAATTCAAAATAAGCATTTCACCTCGAGAGGGTAAAAAGATTTTATTTACGGCAGAGGTTGCAAAAGAAAATGAGTTTGAAATTACTAAAAAAGATGAAATAAAAAGTGAGGAAATTAGACTAAAGAAGATTTGTAAAATAGCTGGTGCAAAAGACGAAATTCAAAAAGATTTAGTTATTGCAGCTGATAGTTTTGTAATAGAGAAAAACGATAATAAAACTATTATCGCAGGGTATCCATGGTTTACAGACTGGGGAAGAGATACATTTATTGCATTTGAAAATTTGCTATTAAAAACAAATAGATATGCTGATGCAAGAGAGATTATAAAATACTTTGCAAAGTACATAGAAAAAGGTTTAGTGCCAAATGTGATAAATGATCACGGTGGTCAAGCTTATAATAGTGTTGATTCGTCACTTTGGTATATAGAAGCGGTGTATAAATATTTTAAATATACAAGTGATATTACTACTTTGAAAGAAATTTATTCTAAGTTAGAAGAAATAATATCTTATTACCAAAATGGAACTTTATACGATATAAAAATGGACAAAGATGGATTAATAATGGCAGGAAATGAAAAAACACAACTAACTTGGATGGATGCGAAAGTTGGAGATGTAGTGCCAACTCCAAGATATGGCAAAGCAGTTGAGGTAAATGCATTATGGTATAATGCGCTAAAAGCTATGGAAAATCTAGCTAAAAATTTAGAAAAAGATTTTGATAACACTTTATCTAAGAAAGTAAAAGAATCTTTTAAAAAGTTTTATGCGGACGAAGGATTATTTGATACAATCGAACCATTTAATTCTCAAGTTAGACCAAATCAAATTTTTGCAGTAGGACTTACTTTCCCAGTTGTTACTGGAGATAAAGCAAAAGAAATTTTAGATTTAGTTACAGATAAGCTATTTACAAATAAAGGATTAAAGACATTAGATGCAGAAGATGAATGTTACAAATCTAGATATGAGGGAAATGTATATAGTAGAGATACAAGTTATCACCAAGGTACGGTTTGGCCGTGGCTACTTATGCTTTATACAAATGCGTATGAAGCTATATACAAAAGAAAATTAAGATTGAAACAATTAGAAGATTTGCTAGAAGATAGGTGCGTTGGTAGCGTTTCAGAGATATATGATGCAGATGAACCAAGGCTTGCAAAAGGTGCATACTCGCAAGCGTGGAGTGTGGCAGCGATTATAAAATTGGTAATGTGAGGTTAACAAATGATAATTTTAGGAGTAGACCCTGGCTATGCAATAACTGGGTATGGGGTAATAGAATATATAGGCAATCATTTTAAACTTTTAGATTGTGGTGCAATAGAAACAAAAGCTGGAGTTCCAATGCCGCAAAGACTTTTGAAAATATATGACGATATGTCTATGTTAGTTGATAAATATAAGCCGGATGCAATGGCGATTGAAGAGCTTTTTTATCATTCAAATGCTAAAACTGTAATTGGGGTTGCACAAGGCAGAGGCAATGTACTAACTGTCGCCGCAAAAAAAGGAATAGATATATATGAATATACTCCGCTACAAGTAAAGCAGGCTGTAGTTGGGTATGGAAGGGCTGACAAAAAGCAAGTACAAACAATGGTAAAAGCTTTAATGAATTTGCAATCAGTTCCGAAGCTTGACGATACAACTGATGCAATGGCAATAGCAATTTGTCATGCACATTCGCATAGATATGCTGAAACTATAAAATGAGGTGTTAATTTGGAAAATTTGTATTTAATAAGTGGCGACGACGAATATGAAAAGCAAAACTATTTGCAAAAAATAAAATCACATTTTAATAAATTGACAAAAGGCATTAATTATATCCAAATAGATAAAGATAATTTGTATATGTTACAACAAGAGCTTTCTACATATTCTTTTTTAGCTGAGGAAAAGTTGATTGTAGTTAAACTGCAAAAGAAAGAAGTCGCGACCGACGAAACACAACCCGGGAAAAAAGATTGGCTTACAAAAGATATAGAAGAGCAAATAATAAATAAGCTAGATTTTATATGGTTAGTGTTTTATGAAGAAAGTGGAACGAATACTAAATTGCGTAAACTTATAAATGAATGTGGAAAAACTTTGATTTTTGAAAAAAACAAACCGTATGAGATTGTAAAATGGATAATGCAAACTGCAGCAAGCTATAATGTAGCGATTGATAAAAGTGAAGCAGAATATTTGCTTGAAATATGCGGAACTGATAAAATGCTCTTAAATAGCGAAATAGATAAGTTAGCAAATTGTGTTTTAGAAAATTCAAAAATTACAAAAGATATAATTGACAAAATGTGCATAAAGACATCTGAAATAATTATATTTGATTTAATAGATTGTATAGGTGCTAAAAATTCTAAGATAGCTTTAAAGTATTTGGATGAATTGCTTGAAAATAAAGAGCCTATTCAAAAAATAATGATAATGGTTTTTAAACATTTCAAAATGTTGCTTTTAGCAAAAGAGGCATTGAAAGCTAAAAAGGATGTGGCACAAGAACTTGATGTAAAACCATATCCAGCAAAAAAATATGCTAGTCAATGTGGTAATTTTTCGCAAGACGAATTGATAAAAATAATAGAAGAATTAGCTAGACTTGATGTAGATTCAAAAAATGGAAGAATGGACCTAAAAGTAGGACTTCAAAAAATAATATGTATGTAAAAATTAACCTCTGCAAATAATAATTGCGGAGGTGTTTTTATGGAAAAAATAAGGACAGATTTGGCAATTGAAACACGAGAGATGTATAAAGCTGCCTGTAAATATGAAGACGAAATACCAGGCGTGGAAACAATCGTTGATGATAGCGAACAAGATATATTAATTACAAAAGTAAAAATAACATCAGATATAGCAGCAGAAAACTTAGGTAAGGCTAAAGGCGAATATATTACACTTGAAGCACAAAAATTAAAAGACAATGACGAAGAATTTAATAAAAGAGTATCTAATAAATTGGCAACACTAATAAAAGAAATTACAAATTTGAAAACAGACGATACGGTATTAGTTGTAGGGCTTGGAAATTGGGATATAACAGCAGATGCACTAGGTCCAAAAGTTGTATCGCAAATAGAGCTTACAAGACATTTAATTGAATATGTACCAGAATATGTAAAAGAAGGTACTAGACCAATTTGTGCAATTTCGCCCGGAGTATTAGGAACAACGGGAATAGAAACAGGCGAGATAATAAGAGGCATTGTTGAAAAGGTTTCGCCAGATATTTTAATTGTGATAGATGCACTAGCTTCTAGGAAGATGAATAGAATAAACACAACAATTCAAATTTCAAACACAGGTATAGTGCCAGGTTCTGGAGTTGGAAATGCCAGAAATGCAATAACAAAAGAAACGATGGGAGTGCCAGTTATTGCAATTGGCGTGCCAACTGTTGTAGAAGCAGCGGTAATTGCAAGTGATGCTTTGGAATTATTTGCGGAAAAATTAAAGCAAGATGAAACTAGCACAAGAGCATTAGAAGATTTAACTAAAAAATACACATATCAAGAAATGAAAAATGCTTTATTGCCACAAGACTATAATTTTATAGTAACTCCAAAAGAAATAGACGAATTAATAGAAAATGTATCTTTTGTTATAGCGGAAGGCATAAATGAAGCTTTATAAAATTTTTATTGCTATCCTTTTTTGCGTGTAATATAATCAAATTATATAAGCGGAAAGGAATATTGATAATATGAATGTGAAAAAGGAAGCAGCGAAAAGAAATGCAATGAAAAAAATTATTATATTTTTAGCAACAGCTTGTATTGTTTTAGGCATACTTAAATTTGTATTAGATACTTCTGTATTTAATGATATAGAAATGCAAAATAGAATGAGTTCTATGTTACCTACAAGCGTAACAGTAGAAGATGCACTGTATGTAAAGACATATTCAGTTTCTAAGTATTTGGCGTATATAGAAGTTGGCGAGTATAAAAAAGCGTACAATATGTTTACTGACGAATATAAGGCGTATAAAAGTTATAATGATTATATGAGCGATATAAAAGATATTGACTTTACTACATTCCGTGTGCAAGAAGTAAAAGAGCTATCTGAAAACACCTATGTTTTGCCAGTAGAATATATGAAAAATGATGAGCTAATTGAAGAAACATACTTAGTCTTAGTGAATAAAGTAAATGATAAAATCATGAAAATATCGCCGGATAGATTTTTATATAGTTTAAATGAAAAATTAGAATTTTCAAAAAATCATATAAAATTTATTGTTGAAGAAGAAACAGTATATTCTGATAAAATATATTTAAAAGTTACTATAAAGAACAATAACTTATTTGAAGATATTGATATAACTAAAATAGGTATAGGGTATAATACAGAAGAAAGCAAAACTGAAAAGGTAACTACAACAATAAAGGCAAAAGATTCACAAACATTTGAACTTGAGTTTTCTTCAAACTATGATGTACCAAAATATTTGAAAATTGAAAGAGAAATGAAAGAAATAACAAGAACATATACATTTGAACTCTAAAAAAGCTAAAAATGGATAAAATTTACTTGATTTTTAAGCGTATTTATAATATAATTACTGCGAACCTTGACGAGGGATGAGGATATTATCTCCACTTATCCTTGGTTACAGGCGATTTATAAGAAAGTAGGAGGTGTTTTAAATTATGACAAAACAAGAAATTATAGCAAATTTCCAAACACATGAAGGTGATACTGGTTCTCCAGAAGTACAAGTTGCTTTACTTACTGAAAGAATTAACCAATTAACAGAGCATTTGAAAACTCATAAAAAAGATAATCACTCAAGAAGAGGATTATACAAAATGGTTGGTCAAAGAAGAGGATTACTTAAATATTTGGAAACAATCGATATCGAAAGATACCGTGCTCTAATTGAAAAATTAGGATTAAGAAAATAATAAAAAGGGGGTAAAGTTGACTTTATCCCCTTAATTATTATCATTATCAAAAACTATTTATGAATGTAGATGTAATCTGTGTTTACTTTGTTTAGCAAATAGAGATTACAGCTACTAAAATAGTTTTTGATGAAATATTAAGGGCTAGGCCCAGAAGGAGAAAAAATATGATAAAAACTTATTCAATGGAAGTAGCAGGAAGAACATTAACATTAGAAACAGGTAGAATGGCAGGACTTGCAAATGCTAGCGTACTTGTTAGATATGGTGATACGGTTGTAATAGTAAATGTTACAGCTTCTAAAACACCAAGAGAGGGAATCGACTTTTTCCCATTATCAGTAGATTATGAAGAAAGATTATATTCAGTTGGTAGAATACCAGGTAGTTTTACAAAAAGAGAAGGTAAACCAGCAGATAAAGCAATACTAGTAGGTAGAGCTATTGATAGACCAATTAGACCATTGTTCCCAAAAGATTTGAGAAATGATGTATGCGTTAATGCAATGGTTTTATGTGTTGACCCAGATTGCTCACCAGAAGTAGCAGCACAAATAGGAACATCAGCTGCACTTAGCATATCAGATATTCCATTCAATGGTCCAACTGCTGCTGTTAGTGTTGGTTATGTTGATGGCGAAATCGTTATAAATCCAACACTTGAGCAAAGAGAAAGAAACAGATTAAACTTAACAGTTGCTGGAACTAAGGAAAAGGTTTCAATGATTGAAGCTGGAGCTGACCAAATCCCAGAAGATTTAATGCTTAAAGCAATAGAGCGTGGACATGAAGAGATTGCTAAAATAGCAACATTTATCGAAAATATTCAAAAAGAAATAGGAAAAGAAAAATTTGCATATGAGTCAGCAGATGTTGATTATGACTTTTATGAAGAGCTTTCTGCATTTGCAAAAGACAAAATGTATAATGCATTACAAGCAACTGACAAAGAAGAAAGAGAAAGAAATCTAGAAAACTTAAACAAAGAAATAGAAGAGTATTTTACAGAAAAATATGGAGAAGAATTTGATGCAAAGGCTATGAAACTAGCTGATGCAATATACAAACTAGAAAAGAAGACTGTTAGATACATGATTCTTGAAGAGCAAAAGCGTGTTGATGGTAGAGCAATCGATGAAATTAGACCTTTGTCTGCTGAAGTAGATATTTTACCAAGAACTCATGGTAGTGCACTATTTTCAAGAGGTCAAACACAAGTATTATCAGTTGTAACGCTTGGTACAGTTGCAGACGAACAAGAATTAGATGGATTGGACGAAGAAACAAGCAAGAGATATATACATCATTATAATTTCCCACCATATAGTGTTGGTGAAGCAAGACCATCAAGAGGACCAGGAAGAAGAGAAATTGGTCATGGTGCATTAGCTGAAAGAGCATTAGTACCAGTAATACCATCACAAGAAGAATTTCCATATACTATAAGAGTTGTTTCAGAAGTATTATCTTCAAATGGTTCAACTTCTCAAGGAAGTATTTGTGGAAGCACATTATCACTTATGGCTGCAGGTGTTCCAATAAAAGAACCTGTTGCAGGAATTTCAACAGGACTTGTAACAGATGACAATGATAGAAATAGATATGTAATGCTAACAGATATTCAAGGAATTGAAGATTTCTTTGGCGATATGGACTTTAAAGTTGCAGGAACAAAAAATGGAATAACAGCTATACAAGTTGATATAAAGATTGACGGCTTAACAATGGACATCATAAAACAAGCATTTGAAAGAACAAGAACTGCAAGAATGTACATCTTAGATAATATAATGTTAAAAGCAATTGCAGAGCCTAGAAAAGAAATATCAAAATATGCACCTAAGATTTTAACAATGTCTATAAATCCAGACAAGATAAAAGATGTTATAGGTTCTGGCGGAAAGACAATAAATAAAATAATAGCAGAAACAGGTGCAAAAATTGACATAGAAGATGATGGCAGAGTGTTTATTGCAGCAGAAGATACAGAAGCTGCAGATAAAGCTGTAAAAATGATAAAAGACATAACAATGGAGCTTGAACTTGGTGAAACTTATATGGGTAAAGTAGTTAGAATAATGAATTTTGGAGCTTTTGTTGAAGTTGTTCCTGGAAAAGAAGGTATGATTCATATTTCTAAACTTGCTAAAGAAAGAGTAGAAAAAGTAGAAGATGTTGTAAAAATTGGAGATACTGTAAAAGTAAAAGTTATAGAAATAGACGACCAAGGCAGAGTAAACATGATGCGTATAGTAGAGTAAGTTGTAAGTATATTTTTATTTTAGACAGAGAGGTAAATGTATGAAAGTATATGCTTTCGTTGGACCTAGTGGTACGGGAAAGAGCCATAGAGCACAGTTAGTAGCTAAACAAAAAAATACATCATATATAATTGATGATGCTTTGCTTATAAAAGGAAATAAGGTTATTGCTGGTACTTCTGCAAAAAAAGCAGAAACAAAGATAGAATCGGTAAAGCGTGCTCTATACTCTATGCCTGGACAAGTAGAAGAAGTAAAAAAAGTTATAGAACAAGAAAAACCAGAAAGTATTTTAATACTTGGAACTTCAGATGACATGGTAGAAAAAATAGTAAAAAATATCGGACTTCCGGAAATAGAAGAAACTGTGTATATAGAAGATGTTTCAACTCCAGAAGAAATTGCCGCGGCTCGTAGTGCAAGACTTGCTGAGGGAAAGCATGTTATACCAGTTCCCACATTTGAAATAAAAAAAGATTTTTCGGGTTATCTAGTAGATCCTTTGCAAATATTTAAATGGAAGGGCAAAGGAACTACCCCATTTATGACAGAAAAATCATTAATCCGCCCAACTTTTAGTTATCTTGGAAACTATGTTATATCAGATAATGTAATACGAAGTATTGTAGAATACATTGCATCTAGTGTAGAGGGGATATACAAAACGCAAAGAATAAAAGTTGATAATGGTTCGAACGGGGTTTTTCTTTATATAGATGTTATTTTAGAATACGGTTACAATTTAAAAGAAATATTAGGCGAATTAAAAATTAAAGTAAAAAAAGAAATAGATAGATTAACTGCAATGAATGTTGTGGATATTCAAATACTTGCAAAAGGATTACATGTGAAAAATAAGTGATGGTTACTTGTGAAAGAAGGTGTTAAATTTGTTTGGAAAAGCTGTTGATAGCGTTAAAAATTTTGTGGCGAAAATAATTAGATTTATAAAGTTTATTCCAACTGTTTTAGGTCAAGTTTGTATGTGGCTCGCAATAGCTGTGTTAGCACTTGTCGCATTATACTTAATTATAAATATATTAGCAAATGCAATAGCTGGTTTACTTGGAATTGATGATGCCGGATTAAGTACCTCATCAGAATACGAGCAACTTTCACAATTAATAGAAAGCGGATATGATGTAGTAATGCCAGCTGACGAATTGCAAGAATATTATGCATATGAATATGCAGTGCTTATGGATTTAGCTAGAAATATAGAAGAAGCGGGTACATATACACCGGTGCTAACAGATAAAGCAGAGTATGATCCAGCTTTGCTAACCGAGGAAGAATGGGCAAAGTTATGTGCAGAATCTTTTGTAACTGATGACAAGTTAGCAAAATTAGCAGAAACCGGACAAGCTTCAACCGCAAAAGCAGATTATGGAAAAATAAAAATTGCAAGGGATGAAGCTAAAAATGCAACTAGCAAAGATGCAACAGAATCTCAGGTTAGAGCAAATGTTGAAAAGGCGTTAGCAAATAGTGGTGTAAGCATTCCAGATAATGTTAGAAATAGTTATATTGAAAAACTTACAGATCAACTTATGGCACAATTAGATAGTGCTACTCCAGATAACGAAATGTCTAAAAATGAGCTTGTTTATATGTCTGTAAAAAGTGATACAACAGGTGAAACTTCTCTTGTACCATATCTAATAATAAGTAGACCAGTAAATAGATATACATACAGTTTTGTAGATAAATCAATGTCTTCTGACCAATATGTAAAAGATTATTCAAGTGTATTAAGAGCAGGTAAAGGTAAAGGCAATACCGATGCACATGATTTTGGTATAACTAATGGTGATTTACCTGCTGGTTCTTCTACTAGCGGATTTACTTATGAATATATTAGAGATTATATAAAACCACTTATGGCAAATGCAACATTAAATGCTAATAATGAAGCTTTATACAAAGAAGTAGTACCTGGTAGCTCAGGACCAATAGATATAAATAAAGAATATAGCGAAGGCATTTTTTACGAAAGTAAAGATGACGGAACAGTTACATATAAGATACCAGTAAAAGTTTTAGCAGATAGATTTATGCCAAAAGCTGTGCTATTAAGTTCGTGGTATATGTTAAAACAAGACGAAACTACAACTGATGGCGATTCAAAAACGGTTGAGTTAATATTAGAAGAGATAAAGAAAATATATAACGAAGCTTGTTTAGCTGGTGAAACAGAGCCTATTGACAATTGGCTTCTTGTAAAAGATGTAAAAACTACAAATAGTACTACTGAAAAAGTAGTTATGAAAAATATGTTTAATAGAAGTGATTTATCGTCTGAGAGCGTATTGGAAAATTATGCATATAAAATACAAGGAAACAAAGTATCAGACGATGTGGCAACGGAACTACTTTATCAGAAATATAATACAGATTATGATAGTAGAGAATATTCTAACACAACTGTTACAGCACCATCTGTGCCAAGCACTGAACCAACTACGCCAGGCATTGAAGAGCAAGAAACACTTTTAAAAGCGTATAAACAAACTTTTGATGGCACTTTAAAAGATGATATTGTAGACGACTTAGATTTAGCGATTACTCACCATACTGAAATTATGAGCGAGTTTATGAACGAAGAGCAGTATCAAAAAGCAATAAGTGATTTTAAATCAAGAATTGGTACTCCAAGTTTAAAAGAACTTGTAGAGCTTGACGAAAAAAACGACACATATACAATATATAAAACTGACGAAGATGCAACAAGATATGTAATAAACTGCGTTAAATTTGCAAATGAAGAACATCATCATGCCCAAAATCCAAATGGAACAACTCATAAAGCAAAGTATGGGCATGAGTATGGAACCGATGCGTGTTATGAATATGCATTAAAAGAGCAAGAACACCAAAATCCATATGATACAAATTTTATTGATTGTTTTGTGCCACAAATTCATGTAATGTTTGCAAGGGTAGAAACGGATTCAAGAGAATCTGTTGATTCAACTGGGAATAAAATTACTTCAGATGTAACTCTTAAATCTACAGCGATTGTTATAATAGAAGATGGAGTTAAATATTTATACAGGGTAGATGGCAGAGAAATCGAAGATTTAGCAGGTCTTACAAATCTTGTTTCGTTTATGAAATTTGATAGATATGATACTCAAATGACCAACCTTGGAGATTGGGAAGAAGAAAATAGTGAAGCGGATAGAGAAAAAAGAACACGCTTTGTTGTAACTGATGCATTTGAAGCTTGGCCGCTAAAAAACGGGACTCCTAAATTAACTTTAAATAAAAACGGTTATTACTCTGGTTACTATAAAGACGAAGATGGAAATTTTGTTTTGTATACAGACGAAACTGGCGATTTTGTAAGAAAACAAATACAAAATGATATGGAAGAAAAGTTAAAAAATATAGATATTAGTGATCTTATTACATCTTCGATTGAAATATATAACGGTGGTTTAGCTGTAGTTAAAGACCAAAAAGATGAAAATGGTGAATTTACAGAAGAAGCACTAACACCACCTAGCAATGCAGCTCCAACTTTTGATAGTGGCTTATTACCAGGTTTTTATACAACACCAGGAGAAGCAGAGTTGGTAGAACGCTCATATATAAATGTAAAAGGCAAAACTCCAGAAGAAGTTCATGCGATTGTAGCTCAAATAAATGCTAGACTTGAAGATGAAATTGATAGTATTTTTGCTTCTTATTGTTCATCTCATAAAATAACATGGACTCATGTTGATGAAAATGATGTGGCAGGAGAACCAAAAACTGTTACTGCTTTTACATGCAATAACGCCTTTGTGGAAGTAGATGAAGAAAATAAAGTTGTAATATATCCCGTTGAAGAAAGAGTTACAACAATAAATCAAGTAGTAAAACAAAGGTCTATGGCAATGTATTTGCCAAGATACGCATGTACTTGGTCTAGTGTAAAAACAATGACAAATGAACTTGAAATAATGGGTAATTTCGATCCAGACTGTGCAGCAGAAAATGGAGGATATTTCCAATTAATTCCTAGAACTAATGCAGGCGGAGGCTTATGTGGTATAAATGTTTCTGTTGATAGAAAATGGAGAACAGAATTTTATGCAAAACATTTTGCTAAGGTAAGAGAAAGCGATGTTTTAGCAATGGTTGCAGAATGGGAAGCAGCAGGCGAGCAAGGCGTATTTGCAGCATATACATATATGCGAGATATTTACTCTTTACTTCAAAAATCTAAAGTTGAAAAAGATTCAAATGGCATTTCATATGTTCACGAAGATTCATATACATACATGTACATGCCTGATGAAATTTTATATTTTGACGAGTCTGTTACAGATAAAGCATATTGGTTTGAAAGACTTCTTGCGACAAAAGGAGAAGACTCTATCAAATATGAAGAAAACTTGACAATGCGAAACAAACGAAATGTAAAAACATGGCAAATTGTAGATTATGAAAAATATGAAGAATGTGAAGATACTAATACAAGCGGTGAAACAATACACAATGTTTATGCAATGTGGCCACTCGGCGGATATCTTGGAAAATCGTTATATGTTTTTGAAGGAAACGCAACGGCTAAAGGAAATAGTAAAATACAATATTGGGGAAATTATACAGGACCTGGTGTTCACTCGGGATTAGACTTATATGGCAGAGATCATGCAGGAAGAATTTATAGAAACGCCTTTAGTAATGGCGAAGCGAATATAAAAGCAGAATACAAAAACGGAAAAGTAATTTTAACTGATGGATATGGAAACAAGGTTGATATTGTTGGTAATGCAGATCCGGAAGGAGAAGCAAGTATATCTAGCGCACATGATGATTCAGGAAATATTTCAGGTGCGACAAATTCAGGCAGTTATATAAATTTGCCAATTACGATAAATTTAGATGGCACTGATGTCACATTTGGCGGAACAACTTCTGCGGTATATGGCTATGAACTATATAGATTAACTAAAGCTTATAAAGATGGCGAAAAGGCAGAGAAAGTTTTGAAAGAAACTTTAGAAAAAGAAATGTTAAATACACCAGTTGTAGCTGATGCACCAGGAATTGTAGTTGATGTTGATGGTGGATTTAGACCAGGATTTAAAGTAGTTATAGAGCATGTTGAGGGTGGAAAAGTAAGAAGTGGATATGTGCACATGAAGCGTTGGCCAGAAGTACAAATTGGCGAATATGTTGGTGCAGGTACAATACTTGGCTATGAGGGAACTACTGGAAATAGTGGCGGATATCATACTCACCATGAATTAACAATAGATTATCAAACAGCAAGATACCCTATTCCATACTTATATCCATTTTTCACACCATTTTATTACGAAGAAAAAGCAGCTGAAAATGCTTATGAAATATCAAGTGACTACATGTCGCTTATAAGAACGATTTTCCCGTATGGTGAATATGTAGATACTACTGCTCTTTCAACGGGAATAGAGTATAAAAGACCAGACAACCAAAATGGCACAATTAATCAAGTTGAAGTCGAAGATGGAAAAATTAAAATCCAAAATTATGTGCCAACTATGGTAATGACAACGGCTGATCAATTACATACAGCTGATGAAGTAGACGAACAAGCAAACTTAGATAAAATTATTGCAGCTAGTGGAAAAATGGGCGGCTCAAATTATAGTGGCGATGATGTAATTGCTTTACCGCAATATTTTGATAAAGAATTTATGAGAGAAGTTCGTAAAAATGGTGGTCATATATTAAAAGACACAGAAAATGATTAGTATTGAGGGTGAACAAATGAAAAATAAAAACATATTAATAATTATAATCATTGTAGCAATTTTATTACTTGTGCTTATGACATCGTTATTAATCGATGGGTTAAACTTAAATAGATCTTCAAATGGTATTGATGTTATAACAGATAGTAGCACAAAAGATAATAAAGTTTCTAAAGAAGATCAAGAAATTGTAGATAAATATCCAGTCTATATGGAAAATAAGTATTCTGAGGCGATAACAGTTGACCAAAAGAAAAGTCTTACTTTTATGATAGACGAAGTGCTTGAAAAATTAAACAAAAGAGATTATTCGGGATTGTATGCCAAACTTAGTTTGGCATACACCGAAAGTCAATTTATAGACGAAGATGCTTTTAAAAAATTTTTAGATATAACATTGCTTGATGAAACTGATTATATTTGTGAATTTTATGATGCCAAATATCATGGATATGAATGTGCTATTACATCTAAGGCAGGCGATATATCTTTTAGATTAAAAATACTTCCTATAAATGATTTTTCTGATTATGAGCTTACATTTAGAACTGATATAATCTCAGGAGAAGAAAGGTTGCAACCGTTTTCGGTAGCTTCTATAAATTGTGAAATATTGTACGAAATAAAATGTACAGATACATTAGAATTTATTGTTTCTATGAAAAATACAACTAACAATTCTATGAAAATTTCACTAGTAGGTTCAAATGTTGAATCTAATTTTAGAGGTACATTACTTCCTTATGAGCTTTCTTCGCCAACTGATGAGTTTATAATAAAACCAAAGGAAACTAAAAAAGTAACTCTTGTATTTGACATAAAAGGAACAGAAATATTAAGACCAACATATATGAACCTTGAATGTAAAGTAAATGAAAAAGAATATACCTCGAGGGTAAATATAGATTTTTCTGATAATGAATATGCAAGTTAAAATAAAAAACAGTATGAATGTAAAATTTCATACTGTTTTTTTATGTAAAAGCCTTAAAATAAGCTCATTTTACAATTATTTAACAAATTACTTAAAATTTGTTAATACA
>CAZRQF010000011.1:0-27369 GCA_964602275.1 uncultured Eubacteriales bacterium | reverse complement strand
AAGTCAAGCAAAAAATAAAAAAAATGAAAATCTAGGTGTTCGCTTGCAAAGTACATTAATATGAAATATACTGTTGACTTAGATAAAGGAATAAGCAGAGCGGTTTGGCCTCTAATCACAGCAAACAACATAAGTTGAATGCAACATGAGAGGAGGTGATGCAAATGGTAGAAACAGATTACATATCTTTTGTAATTATGGTAGTACTATTAACCATCATCTTTAAGCTACTTTTTAAGTGCTTTAAGAATATAAAAAAATAATCGCCTGCTCCCGAAGCTGTAGCGATTATTTCAACACAGTATAGGCTACCCGCTCTTTGGCGGATTCCTTTATCTATCTATATTTTAGTATATTTTATGAAAAATGTCAATCAAATATGCACCTAAACTGATTTTGATTAGGACATTTTTGTTATTTCATAGGAAAGTAAGAAAAACTATGAATTATTATACTGTTTTTGAGGTGAAAATTGCATGGATAAAAAAATTTCGATTGTAATTCCTATGTATTGTGAAGAGTTGGTGGTTGACGAGTGCTACAGAAGACTTAAAGAGGTTATGCTTGCAAATCGATATAATTATGAATTGATTTTCATAAATGACGGTAGCACAGATAATACGCTTGAACTTTTAAAAGATATTGCAAAACTTGATAATAATGTTAAAATTATTAATTTTTCTCGTAATTTTGGGCATCAAGCAGCGGTTTCTGCAGGAATTGAAAATGCCACAGGCGATGCGATTGTTATAATTGATGCTGACCTTCAAGACCCACCTGAGATTATTTCTGAAATGGTCGAAAAATGGCAAGAGGGATATGATGTAGTTTATGGCAAGCGAAAGATTAGAAAGGGCGAAACTTTTTTCAAGAAGCTTTTTGCAAAAGTGTATTACCGCTTGTTAAATAGACTTTCTACTGTGCCTATTCCAAACGATGTTGGCGATTTTAGGCTTATTGATAGAAGAGTGCAACAAGTTTTTATTAATTTGCCGGAAAAAAATAAATATATTCGTGGACTTGTTTCGTGGATTGGTTTTAAACAAACTGCGGTGGAGTATGTTAGAGAAAAGCGTTTTGACGGCGAAACGAAATACCCACTAAGAAAATCTATAAAGCTTGCGTGGGATGGCATTGTTCAATTTTCTACTAAACCTTTAAAAATGATAGGAACACTTGGCATTGCGACTGCGTTTTTGTCATTTTTGATACTTATATATGCAATTGTAGTTAAAATAATGGGTGGAAGTACAAATGGCTGGTCTTCGCTTATGGTAGCAATTACATTTTTTAGTAGTGTTCAACTTATATCGCTTGGAATAATGGGGCAATATATTGCCAGAATTTATGATGAAGCAAAAGCAAGACCAAATTATATAATTGGCGAAAAAATAAACTTTAAAGATGGTGAAAAAGATGCTTAAAAAAATAAAAAAAGAAGAGCTGATTGCATGCATAATGTTTTGCTTGGGCTTTTTGTTGTTTTTATCGTACAATTTAGCCACTAAAGATATTTCGTATGACCGAATTTGGACTTTTCACATGACACAAAAGATAGCAATGGGCTACACGCCGTATAGCGAAATAAACATAATAATAACACCGCTTTTTTATCAGCTTGGAGCATTACTTTTTAACATAACGGGGCAAGCAAATTTCTTCATGTATTCGGTTTACGGCGGAATAATTGGCGGTTTTATAACGCTCTTATGTTATAAGATAATTAAAGAGTTTACAAAAAACAAAAGCCTAGCGATTGTAGCAGTTTGTTTATTTATGGAGCTTTTTATAACACTATATGAAACTAGCTATAACATACTACTATTTGCACTTATTCTAGGTGTTGTATATTTAGAAATTAGAAAAGAAAAGAAGAATAAAAAAACAAAATATAATATATGGATAGGCGTTTTAGCGGGACTTTGTGCTGCAACTAAGCATACTGTAGGTGGAATGGTACTAATTACAACTATTCTTTTCCCAATAATAAAAAAGTTTTACTTGAAAGAGGAGAATACTTGTCTAAAAGAAATTAAAAGTAAAACTTTAGGCATATTAGTTGTTGCAATTCCATATTTTGTATGGCTTTTACTAGCAGGCAACTTAAAAGATTTTATTGATTTAGCAATTTTAGGAATGTTTGATTTTGCAGAAAAAAATACATCTGGTTCTTTTTTTAGTCTATTTTCATTAGTGGGAGTTTCGGTGTGCTTTACTGCCATATTAATTTTCGATGCTTATAAAAAGAAAAACAAAGTAGAAAAAGAATTATTGATACTTGCAATGTATGCATTAGTTACAATGACATATGCTATTCCGCTTTTTAATTTTTATCATGTTTTTATAAGTCAATCTTTAGCTATGCTACTAGCATTTGCTGTTTTTCTAAAAATAATGGCAGAGATTAACCCTAAAAATATGCAAAAAAGTACGCTTTTGATTTTGATGTTAGTATATATTTTATTAAAGGTAGTAATTATTTTGGCTACGCCGGTAAGCGACATTGACACGATAAGTAGATGGACTAGCTTTGCAAAGATTAGAAACATTATATATGTAATTTCGTTATTTTTAGTTATAGTTTTGGCACTATGTGGCAAAACAAAAACATCTATGATGCTTATTGTAACTATGTTTACTGGGCTTCAAGTTATTTTTAATATGTATGTTTGGAAGACAAATGTTGCCGAAAATAGTGAAAATTATATTTACGAATATGCAAGCATTGGAGTTCAAAACGAAGAAACAAAAGATATATTAGAAGTCAATAACTACATTTTAGAGAAAGAAAAAGAAGGCTACAAAGTACTGATTTTAGATATAGATGCTTCGAAATATATGGTGCCGTTACATAGAAATAACTATAAATTTGATTTACTATTAAATGGAAACTTAGGCTTTAACGGCGAAGAAAGAATATTAGAAGAACTAGAAAATATGCAAAACTTATTAATTTTAAGGCAACGACCAGAAGATGAAACTGTCGAAATTCAACAAATTGAAGCGATTGACAAATTTATAGAAGAAAATTATGAAAAAATAGGCGAAATTGGCAAGCTAGAAATTTATAATTGACTTTAATGTCAGTTTTGCTATAATGATATTGAAAAATGTAGATTTTTAGGGTATAATTAAACTTAAGAATTGTGTATAAAGCGAGGTAATATTATGAAAAAAACAAATAAATTTTTAACATCGTCTATGCTTACAACAATGCCTACATTTTTAAGTATGTGCACATATGCTACAACTTCAGGAACACAGGTTACAGGAAGTGGTATAGATCCAGAGTTAGGTAGCACGCTTGGCGAGATTATCTCAGTATTATTTTGGATTGCGTGTTTTGCGTGTACTTTAAAAATTATACATATTGGTATTTTATATTTGACAACTGGTGTTGAAGGCAAAAGCAAGGCGAAAGGTGCTCTTTTACCTTGGCTTATAGGGGCGTTTATATGTGTAACATTTGCAACGCTTGGACCTGCAATTATGAACCTTTTCTATACTGGTGGTAATGTACTAGATTACTAATTGTAGTGGGTAGGTGATTATTATGAAAAACAAAAAGATAATAAGCTTTGCTATGGCGTTTATTTTATCTATGATAATGATTATGCCATATACTTGTGCCATAGAGATATCGATAAGTGGACTTAAACCTGCACAACCATCAGGCATAAAAGCTGCAACTATATTAGGCGTGGTGCAATGGATTGGATATCTAATAGGCATTGGCATGATTATATTTGTAGGTATTAAGTATTTGCTTGCAGGCGCAGGAGAAAAAGCAAAGGCAAAGGAAACATTGATACCAATACTTATAGGCGCTATTTTGATTACTATGGGTACGGCAATTACTGCAGCAGTATTTAGTTTATTTGGATATAATTAGTTTGGGCAGGTGATTGTATGAAGAAAAAGATATTTATTTTAGCTATTTGCTTTGTGTTTTTAATAAGTTTGCCTATTCTTGCTGGCGAAGAATGGAGTCTTGGGCAATCAACCACTCCAACGGGGTTAGGAAGTGACTTGGACGACACTGCACGAACAATACTTGGAACAATGCAATGGATTGGCTATTTAATAGCGATATTAATGCTTATATGGGCAGGCATAAGGTTTACAACTTCTAGTGCTGCCGAGAAAGTAAAAGCAAAAGAAACCTTGTGGCCAATGGTTATAGGTGCTATACTTATAGCAGGTGCAAGTACGATTGCGTATTTTATATTTAATTTATAATAAATTTTAGATAATTTAAAGGAGGTGAAATTATGAAAAAAGTTTTAGCAATGGTTATGGTTATGCTTGTTATGATGAGTAGTGCTGTATTTGCAAATTTTACTTCTATAGATGTAACACCTAATTCAGGCTCAGCGGGAGGAGGATTGCAAACTAAAGCTACTGGTGTGTTGGGCGTTATTCAATGGGTAGGTTACATTATTGCTATTGGTATGATAATCTGGGTAGGTATTAAATATGTAATGTCAGGTGCAGGAGAAAAGGCAAAAGCGAAAGAAACTCTTGTTCCAATAGTAATTGGTGCTGTTTTAATTGCAGGTGCTGCTACTATCGCACAATTTGTATTCAATGCAATCTAGTATTTATTACAAACAAGTTACAACCGTATTACGGTAATATTAAAAATTCGCATTTTTGCGAATTTTTTTTGCGTTTTTCTACAAAAAAATTGACATGTGTGATATAATGTTTTGGAGAGAGTATGTCTATTTTTATGTATGGAGGTGTGATATGGGAACACATTTAATTCCAAGGGATGTTGAAGGTGAAGGCAGAATACTAATTATATTTACGCCACAAGGGCTTATTGGTACTTTGATTGGTGGGCTAATAGGTATCGTGCTTTACAATATTTTTGCTGCTGTTGGTGCTGGCATTGTTGGCTGGGTTGCAATTGGCGTGTTTGGACTTCTGGGCTTTATTATAGGTCAAGTTAATGTGCCAGATACAAATGCTATGCCACTTTTTAAAAAGGTTGGCGGAGAAGCAATCTGGAAAGTTATTGTCAGATATGTAAAATTTAAAAAAACAAGAAAAATTTATGTGAATAAAGTTGTTGAAAATATGGATGTTGTAGATGCAGAAACACAAGAAACTGCTGAAAACTAAAATATACACAAAAGAAAAAATAAGGAGGATGAATAATTATGACACTTAATCCACTGATGATATTGCTTGTAGTATTAATTATTGCGATTTCTGCACTTATAGGTGTTTTAGTTACACTAGCTGTGCAAAGCAAAAAAGGTACTGCTCAGCAACTAGAAGCTAATAGCAGAAAAGAGCAAGAAAAAATTGCCATGAAGAAGGATTTGCCAAAGCAAGAAGTTAAAGATTTTATGGACTTTGACGAGATTGAAGACGACATGATAATTCAAGAAAATGGCAATAGGTTTGTAATGGTTTTAAAATGTATGGGTATTAACTATGACCTTATGTCTGAAAATGAAATGCTTGCGGTTGAAGAAGGCTTTAGTAATTTTCTTAACACTTTAAAATATCCAATTCAACTTTATGTTCAAGCAAGGTCTTTAGACTTAGACGAAGGTATTAATGTCTATAAAGAAAGACTTCAAATGCTTGGCAATGAATATGACAAATATGCAGATGCAGTTTCTAAGACAAAAGCTATGGGTAGAGCAACACCTGCTCAAAAGCAACAAATGGACTTTGAGCTTAAAAAGAAAAGAACTCTTTTAGACTATGGTGCTGATATAGTAAATTATATCGAAAGAATGAGTATGAACAGAAATATTTTGCAAAGAAAATATTATGTGGTTATTTCTTACCATTCTTCTGAGCTTGGACTTGCTACTAACTTTAAAAAAGAAGAAGTACATGATTTGGCTTATTCAGAATTATACACAAGATGTAGAAGTATATCGGCTGCTCTTGCACCATGTGGTGTTGAATCGTCAATATTAAAATCTGAAGAGTTAGCAGAATTGTTATACATTGCTTACAATAAAGACGAAGCTGATACTTATAACTTAAAGAAAGCACTAGATAACGGCTATTATAGATTATACTCAACTGCTCAAGATGTTAAAGCGAAAAAAGATGCTTTGTTAGAAGAAAAAATTAGAGAAGATGCTGTTGCAGAAGCAGAGCTTGCACTTCAAACTGCAATTGGAAATTTAAGAGAAGCTACGGCGGATAGAATGGGACTAACAGAGGAAGAAGAAAGAGAAGACGAAACTAAGCGTCAAGCTATGCAATTAATACTTGATAACCAAGACCAATTTGAAGCTGAAGTTGTAGATGAAGCGCTAACAGAATTAAATAATAAAATGCATCGCCCAGTAGTAGACCCAGATGAACTTGAAGAGCTTGATAATGAAAAGAATGCACAAGAATCTTTTGAAATGAACCAAGCTTTAGACGAGCTTACAAGTGGCACATTAGAAAGCAATGATATAAGTGTTGACGAGCCACTTAAAATGGGACCTACAAATGCTTCGCTTGAAGTAAGTGAAGATACAAATGAAGATAATCGGAGCAACATCGGGAAATATTTATGATTTGCTTGATGAATAAAAAACAAAAGATGGGAGGAAGTTAAATGTTATTTAATAAAAAAGAAAAATCACAAACTACTGATGTGAAAGCACAGCAATCATTGACTACTGCTCAAACAGAAAAAGAGAATAACCCTCTAATTAAAAATAGAAAAACTATAAAAGATTTGATTGCACCTTCTGGCATAGACACAAGCGATATAAATCATATGGAAATAATATCTAGTGGAAGTCCTAGATATGCGAGAAGCCACTATGTTACAGGTATTCCTAGAATGGCAACATTCCCATATTTTTTAAGAGGAATGTACAATTTTGGCGATATAAATACATCAGTATTTATTAACCCGATTAATGAAGCTACTTCACAAAATAGCTTAAATAAGGTAATTGTTTCACTTGAATCTGAAAGAATTGTTGCTCAAAGAAGGGGCGATATAAACAGAGAAAGACTTATCGAAGACAAAAGAATTGAAGCTGAGCGTATAAGAGATGAAATCGCAGCAGGTTTTAATAAGCTATTTGAAGCATCAATTGTTTGTACACTTTTCGCATATGATTTGCAAGACTTAGATAAGGCTTCGGAGCTTTTAACTATGGAAATGTCAAAGAGTTTGATTAATGTAAAATCTGCATGGGCTTTGCAAGAAGAAGCTTTTAAATCAAATTTACCATTAAATCAAAACGCTATTACAAAAAGACATACATTTGATAGAAATTCTATGGGAGCAGTTTTCCCATTCATTTCATCAGAGGTTGGGCATCCAACTGGTATTCCAATAGGGTTTGATAAGCAAACTGGCTTGCCAATTTTATATAACAATTTCCATTCATCACTTACTAACTATAACATGGTTATATTTGGTAAATCTGGTGCTGGTAAAGGTGTTACGATTAAAACAATTACAGCTCGTTCTTCTGTGCTTATGGGCATTGAAAGCTTAGCACTAGATGCTGAGGGCGAGTATGGAGTGGTTGCAGATAGCTTAGGCGGAATAAATGTTGTAATAAGTCCAAACTCTAAGACGGTTATTAATTTGTTTGATATTGAGCCTGAAATTGTAAAAGATGAAATTACTGGTAAAGACAGAACTGTTTTAAATGTTGAAAATAAAGTAGAGGATGTAACAAATGCTTTACTTACAATGGCAAGAGGTAGTACAAGGTCTGAAGATGTAAACGAAATTACAAAGCAGATTATTGCAGAGTCTGTTGGTGAAGAGTATCAAGCAGCTGGTATAACAAATAATCCAAATAGCTTATATGATGATGATAAGATAGAACTTGGAAATTCTTTAACTAGAAAGAAAAAAGATATGCCTACAATTGGTTCTTGGTATAGAAGAATTTTAAGAAAGGCTGAAATGAATGACAATATTGATTATCAGTTCCATTTTAGTTATTTGGCAAAAGTTATGAAGCAGTATGTTAGAGAATATGACGGTCAGATGGCATATTTTGATGGTCAATCTACATTTGAGTTATTAGATGGTGCACCGTTTATCAACTTAGACATTTCGCAACTAGAAGAAAGATTTGCAAGACCACTTGCTCAACAAATATTGCTTTCATGGATCTGGGAAAAATATGTTAAGAAAAATAGTGAAGATAAGTCTAAAGCAAAACAAAAAAGAGTGCTTGTCGATGAAGCTTGGATGCTTCTTCCATACCCAGAAGCAGTTGACTTTTTAAATACAATGGCAAGGCGTGCCAGAAAGAGAAATGTATCACTTGCGGTTATTTCTCAAAAGTTCCAAGACTTCTATGAAAATAAAGAAGCACAAGCGGTACTTACATCGTCAGATACAAAATTATTCTTAGCACAAGATAAATCAGAAATAGAATATTTAAAAGAAGTATTTAAGCTAAGCGATGGTGAAGCAAATTACTTGCTTACATGCACTAGAGGTGAAGGCCTGCTTAAAGTTGGTAATGAAACTGCAATCTTAGAGATAAGACCTACAGAAAGAGAATTTAGCTTCATTGAAACGAATGTTAACAAGATTGCTCAGCAAAATAGATAATAAAAAAGTAAGAAGGAGGTATTATATGAAAAAGTTAGCTACTATAATTATGATTGTAATTTCATTAGTTATGGCTACTAGTATAATACCTTCTACTACTTATGCGGCAGTAGAGATAAACGGTTATGAAGCAGATGAAGCGAATGTATTTGAGGGAGCACTAGCAGATTTGCTAATTGAAATTGGTGATTTTTTTGTTAATTTAATGAATAAAGTTGTAGGCGAAAAAGTTACTATGCAAAATGTAGTGTTCAATCAAGTATCTTCACTTGACCCAAATTTCTTTAATAAGGACTTGGCAGTAACAAACGAAACTACGGCACTTGTGAGAGAAAAGGTAAACGAATGGTACAGCTTTTTTATGATGCTTGCAATTGTTACTTACTTGGTGGTTTTACTTGTAATAGGTATAAAAATTGCAGTAGGTAGCACGGCAGCAGGGCTTGAGAAAGCAAAAGAACTTGCGACAAAATGGCTTGTAGGAGTTTTGATTTTATTTTTATTCCCAAGTTTAGTACTTAAAAATGC
Source organism: uncultured Eubacteriales bacterium (assembly GCA_964602275.1). Lineage (GTDB taxonomy): Bacteria > Bacillota > Clostridia > TANB77 > UBA1234 > RGIG6291. Next base: position 18,281 of record CAZRQF010000011.1, on the reverse strand, counting down.
ATTTAAGGTAAATGAAGCAATTGTAAAAATGATAAGCAATCAACATGGCGGAAACAATCAAGTGGGAACTGCAATAGGAAATACAGAGGGCGAATGGGCAAACGAGGAAATTGAGTTTAGAAGTCCTGAGTATGTTTCAAGATTTACTGGCAAATCGTCACTTGGTGGCGAAGACATGAACCTTATATATCAAAAAGCACTAGATAGTTATCGTAGTGGCGCAGATATGACTAGAATTATGAGAGCATATGCAGGTATTACTAGAAAGCTTATATATGTTATCATTTGGTATGTTTTACTTACACAGCTTATTGTTTTAATAGTGCTTTATTACAAAAGATATTTTACTATTGCATTTCTTATAGTTATTTTTCCGCTTGTTGCGATGTACTACATAATAGAAATTGCAAGAGGTAAGAATGGACAAGTATTTTCAGAATGGTCAAAAGAGATTCTGGTAAATATTTTCATTCAGACAGTTCATGCAATTGTTTATGCAATTATTGCAAGTGTTGCAATATCAAGGGTTCAAGCAGACATTGCCTCTGGTAGTGATGCCATGAACTGGCTACTTATAATAGTTGCAGTAAACTTTATTACAGAGGGCGAAAAGATTGTAAGAAAGTTAATTGGAGTAGACGGAAAGACAGCAGGTTCAATGGGTGCTACTGGTCAAAGTATTAAGAATGCACCAGGCAAGGCAAAAGGTGCAGCAGATAAAATTTTTAAAAAATAATACGGATAAAATTATTTAAAATTTAAGTAAAAAGGGGGTGGTATTATTATAAAGAATAGATTTTTAAAAAGAATGATTGCATTTATGCTTATTATTATGATGATACCATCTTTAATTGCAAATTTTGGTGGAGTGGCATTGGCAGATGATGGTAGTGTTGAAATGGTACTTCAAAACTGGGTTAGCACCATGAGTGGTGAACGACAATTTTATAAGTTTTCTTATAATAAAGATGGCACAAACTATGAAGCGTATTTCATAGAAATAGAACTACCAAGTGAAAGCACTTCTTATCCAAGAATTGTGTACAATTATAGTAGTTCGGGGTCGATTAGTTTTTCTTGCCAGGTAAAACAAGAAGACGGCTCAATAAAGTCTTATCCAGTAAAATTAAATGTTATGGTAAGAACATCAAGTAGTGGTGCTGAGAAAGAAACATATCAAAGCATATTAAAGCGTCAAGCTGCAAATAATTTTAATGCTGATGGCGAAAATTTTGGCTACTTGTTAGAGCTTGCTAATAATGTAACTTCGTATGAAGGTAGCCCAATAAAGATGACTTTACAAGTTACAACCGATGATGGAGTGACATATGCCGAAGAACTTAATATAGCTTCCGAAAATTGGACAGTAGAAGAAAGATTTAAAACTATAAGTCAAAATTCAACTGGCGAAGGTTTTTTTAAAAAGCTATGGAAATGGCTTACTGATGCAGTAGGCGAAGTACTAAGTCTTTTAGAGTCTTTATATAATAGAGTATTTTTAGCAGTGGCAGACGGTATTTTTTCTGCTGTTTGTGCAGCGGTTGGAGAGCAAGTAACAATAGATAAAGTAATATTTGGTAAGGTTGGCAAATTAAGTATAAACTTTTGGGACGGTAAAACAAGTGATCCTAACGATAGTGGCGTTATAAATGGCGTTATGTCAGTATTAAAAGAGCCTGTAAACACATGGTATAATGTATTTTTATCATTTGCCATTTTAGTTTATTTAGTAGCTTTATTAGTTGTTGGCATAAAAATAGTATTTGCAAGTACAGGCGATGCAAAAGCAAAATATAAAGATACTTTTCAAGCTTGGCTTACAGGAGTTATAATATTATTTTTATATCCGTATGTAATGAAATATACCGTAAAAATAAATGATGTGCTTGTAAAGATGATTGCAAGTGACCTAGAAGATCAGAATGGAAATTATGAAGCATATATTCCAACACCAGAGGTTAGTGAAGGTACATTAGATTCAATTTCCGATTCTTTTGGTGAAGATAATTTTATAGCTTCGATAAGAGGAGATGCCTTTGAGCCAAACGGAACATCTAAAAGAGATATGATGTTATATGTAAGAGAACTTGCGGGTAATTTAAATCAGATGTCTTTAACATTTGTTTATATGGTGCTACTTGGAGAATTGATTGTAATATTAGTTGTTTATTATAAGAGAGTTTTTATGATGGCATTTTTAATTACCATTTTTCCGATTGTTGCACTTATGTACATAGTAGAAAAGTTAACATCTGGTGGTTCTCGTGCGCTTAGTACATGGACAAAAGAATATGTAATTTTGGTACTTACACAATCTTTCCACGCTGCGGTATATGTAATTGTTATTAATGCCGGAATTAATTCGTATATTCAAACAGACAACTGGTTATTTATGCTTATGTGTGTTATTTTCTTATTCCAAGGCGAAAAAATATTGCGTTCAATATTTGGTATGAAATCTTCTGCAAATACAATTGGTGATTTGGCAGCTGCTGGCATGGCAGGATACGGAATGATAAAGAGTGTTCCTGGATTATTTAAAAAGGGAAAACAAAATGATGCAGATGAAAAAGACTTGGAAGAGGCAGAGAAAAAATTAAATCAAGCTGGCACAAGCAAAGTGGCACAAGATGCACATAGAGAAGTGACTAAAGCAGATACCGCTGCACAAACATCAAGTGCAGAGGCAAATGAAGAAGAAAGAAATGAGTCAAACGAGCCAGAAGATGTTACAAATGATTCAATGGCAAACTTTGCAACTGCTCAAACAGCAGTAATAGCTGCAGCTTTGAGAAATAAAGAAAAAGGAAAAGGCAAGGGTAAGAGAAATGGTGCAGTGGGAGCTGCGAGAAAAGTTGCTAGCGGTGCTATAAATTTAACTGGTGGAACACTTGGCGGCATGGTAGGCGCTGCAGCAGGTCTTGCAACTGGCAGTGCTAAAAAAGCGGCTGCAGGAGTTGTAATTGGTAAATCAGTTGGTACTGGCATAGCAAATTTTGCAAAAGTGCCTATTAGAGGAGTTAGCAATGCATATCATGGTCATAGATTAAAGAAAAAGATACTTGCAGGCGAAATGGATCAAGAATTTAAAGACTTAGGTTTTGATTTATCTTCTATGGAAACAGAAAAACAAAAGATAATTAGAGAAGCTTTAGCTGATTTAGGCGGAAGAACGACAACGAGAGGTAAGGACGCAGGCGAGCTAAAGCTGTTAAAGACAGTAGATAAGATGAGCAAAAAGAAAAAATAGGAAGGGAGTAGCACATAGTGAAAAAAAATAAAATTTCAATAATGTTTTTAGCGGTAGTGGTATTCACTATGTTGCTATCGCTAAATAGTATAGTTAATGCTGAAGAAAGCATCTCGGGCAAGCGGAACAGAAAAATCTCCATATATTATTAATATGGATTATGCAACTAGAGGACAAAGTGGGCAAACTTCATATGTTGAAGTAACTTATGAAGATGAAGCTAATTTTTATTTTAAAGTTGATGGTGATAGAAGTAGTGGTACATATTGTGTAGAATGGGATAGAGAAAATAAAATTGTAAGATTTACTTATTATAGTAGTGCAAAAACGGTGTGTTACACTAGAAAAAATCAAAATTCGGAATATTACATGCAAGCTGGCACATCTCCACGCACGACAACAGCAACAACTGATTATGCGAGTGTGGATTTTAAAATAAAAACAATTGAAAAATGTGATGGAACGATATTTTATTTAAATGCAAATAGGGAAAGTAAAAAAGAAAGAGATGCATATGTATTAAAAAATGCATCGCTTGCAAACGAACCAAATGTGCCACATCCAAGTTACTTTGTATTTACTAAAAGTGGAACGGCAGAAGAGTTGTTTGAGTCTGTAAGTAGAGCAAATTGCTCTGGCACTTCTTTTGAAAATAATAGAACTACATATTCAAAAAAGGCAAAAACTGCTGAACTAGTAATAGACCCACGACCTGTCACAGAAGATAAATTACCAGCAATGATAATAAGATATGGCGATTGGGATGGCACTAATGTAAGTAATGAAGAGAATTATAGAGTAGATGTTTTATACCATTTTGTTGGGGAAGAAACAGACGAAGAAGAACAAGCAGGAGTTATAGAAACAGCTGTAACATGGCTATTAATTGGAATTGGCGAAATATTTATGTTTGTTATTAGACTTTTCATAGGTTCTAATGTCACGATGGATTCTATAATTTTTAACAGATATGATGCAACGGTTATTGATTTTAGAGGCAGAGCAGGTATGTTTGCAAATAGTGAAGTAAAGAATATGATCAATACAATGTATTCTGGTTTTGAATGGCTTGCCATAATTGCGTTTGTCGTAATATTACTTTATATAGGTATTCAAATAGTAATTAGTGTAGGCACTGAAAAGCAATCTAAATATTTTAAATACTTAGAGCATTGGGTAGTTGGAGTAGCAATTTTATTTATATTTCCAAGGTTCTTTCCATACATAACTGATATATCAAATGGTATAGTAAGTTATCTTGGAAAAAGTGCAACGCCGATGTATACCCAATATAATGTTATTGCGATGCTAGATGATGAGTCTATAATAGGTGAAAATGCTCAAACTGTGAAAATTGACGAATTAATAGGTAATGCAACTAAAGCAAGAGAAGAGCAAATAGCAAACTTAGAAAAAGAAATAGCAAAGAAACAAACTTCTAATAATGTTTGGTATGATGCGATTATAAATGCAATATACGCTGCAGTTGATCAATCGAAAAGCTATAACAGCGTTATGGAAAAAGACATAAATGCATATGTGGATAACAATATAGATAATTGGAGCTATATAAACGAAGATGAATTTGAAAAAAAATTAAAGGCACATAGAAACTTAAACATTAGTTGTGATTCAACATACTTAGAAGAAAAAATTAGTAAATTAGTAAAATATAAAAATAATTCACTTGAGATAAAAAAACTTAAAGAAGAAATTTCAGCTCTTGAAAATTATACATCTTCTGGTCAAGACTTGATGTCTTCAATGAGAGCAAAGGCAGGAAAAACGGGTAGAATTGTGTACGCTGTTATTTGGCTGATACTTTTAATACAAATGATAAGTTTACTTGCAATGTACTATAAGAGAATGATAATGGTAGCTATACTAATCATGATATTCCCAATAGTTATGATAGCATATGCAATAGATAAAGCAGGTGACGGCAAGGCACAGACTTTTGAAACATGGACAAAGGAATTTACAGTAAATATAATAGTTCAAATTGCACATGCGGTTGTATATGTATTTTTGATAAAAACTGGACTTGATATATATGAAGCAAACCCTGACAATTGGCTATTCTTAGTGCTTGCAGTAATGATACTATTCCCAATGGAAAGAATGTTTAGAACGCTATTTGGAATTAATGGAAACACAATAGGCCACTTAACTTCAAATGTTATAGGTGGTGTTATGGTGGCAAAAGCTGCAATAAAAGCTGGCAAAGGCGGAATAAAAACTACAGCAAAAGGTGCAAAATCTGCCTATGGTGCTACTAAAAACTTAGCAAGCGATGTAAAAAATAAAGGTCTAAAGAATACAGTTGATAACAGAGCAAAACAGGCTAAGAAAGCTTTGAAAGATTATGATAAGAAAGGCATGGCAGCTAAAACTGCGACGGACAAAAAGCGACAAGCTGTTGCTGATAGAAAGAAGAATGCTCGTGATATGAACATTCAAAGAAGAAGAGAACAAATGGAGAAGGCTGGAGCAGCTAAAAAAGCTATGCTAAAAACTATGAATGCAGCAAGTATGGTTAGAAATGGAATGTATCATGCTGGCAATGCAGGAAGAAAATTAAAGCGTGGTGTACATAGTGCTCAAAATAGTTATGCTGGTAAAGCACTAAAAATGGCTTCGACAAATCTTAGAAAAGGTGCAGGCATTATGACAGGGGTTGCCTCTGGTACTACAAATGCAATTTTAAATAGTGGCAAAAACGGAATGGCTGCTGCTATGCAACAGGGAATTAGTGTTGGTACATCTGTAAATCAAATGGTTGGTGGTGCTGCGGCAAAATCTAAACCAAAAACCAAAGAAACTACAACACCAACTGTTGGCAGTATGCCAAGGCATTCTACGAAAAATATGCCGGCAGGTCAAAAATATACTAGAGCTACAAAAACATCTGCACAAAAAGTAAAAAATAGAGCTACAAAAACTAAAACTACGAAGACAAGAATTAATGGCGTAAAAAGAGAAATTCATGAAAAATAAGAAAGGAAGTGATGTATATGAAGAAAATTTTAAATAAGATAGTTTTGTGGATGCTTATTGTGGTTTTAACTTTCAATACATCACTTTCTTATGCAAGTGAGTATACATTTAGTGCCGGTTCAAATACGGTTACTAAATCGCAAGCGGAAAATGGTTTTACATTTTCGGTTGATACAACTGGAATATATAGCGTAACCGTTTTACCTATAATAGAAGATAGTGCGTGGGGTTATTCGCTTTCTCATGATAATAAGTATATGCCTTTAGCAGCTCTAAAAAGTGATACATTAAAAGATAAAGACGGTGAGCCTTTATATCAGATATATTCAAAAAGTGTGCCATATTTTGTGCTTAAAGCGGGTACAGATTATAAAATGCAAATAGATAGTAATATATTAACTAACGATGAGCAGTTTGTAACGATAAAATTAGGTACTCCAATAACAAACGATACATATTATGAAGCGACGAGTGGAAATGCACTAGGAGAAATAGAAGATAATTTCCAATATTTATCTTATGCAGGAGATACAGTTAGTCAAGCTGGTGTAACAGCAGTTGATGCAGCTAGTGTTTTAGGTGGAGAGGCTCGTGTAAATTTAGTGGAGCAGCTTTTAACTTCATTTTTTGTAAAAACTCTTGGCGATGGTGCAATGTTTTTAATTGGTGTTGCAGCAGGAGAAACAGTAACGATAGATAAGATTATTTTTAATGAATATAGCAGGACAAGGTTAGGCTTTTTTACAAATGATGTTTATGAAAATGGCTCGCCAAATCCTGATAAGTATAATCCGTTTTTAAGTGATAGTGGATTGCTTCCAAACGGAGAAGATGAGGGAATTTTAAACAAATTTTTTAATAGATTTACATATATTGCAATCGTTGCTTACTTAATAATACTTCTATACATGGGTATAAGAATTGTGTTATCGAGTACTGGTAAAGGCATGGCAAGATATAAAAAGTTATTTTTTGATTGGGTGCTTGGGGTTATAATTTTATTTCTATTTCCGTATGTAATTCGTTATACCATAAAAATAAATGATGCAGTGGTAAGTTATATTGGAAATTTAAGAACGAAAGCAAATGTAAATATAGAAGAGGCTGAAATTGTAGACTATCCAGGAGGACTTGCATTTCCGTTTGCATATTTAGGTGCTGATGCTTCTGCTTCACAAGACTATATGAGTCAAATGAGAACAAAAGCATTAGAAAGCGGAAGAATAATGTATGCTATTTGCTGGTTTGTAATGATTAAAGAATTAGTAGCGTTTTTGTTTATATATATAAAGAGGTTATTAGTTACGCTATTTTTGATTGTCATATTCCCGCTAGTTACAATATCGTATGCGGTGGATAAAATTGGCGATGGCAAATCGCAAGCTTTTAATAAGTGGTTTAGTGAATATATCTTAAATGTATTTTTGCAAACCTTCCATGCTATCAACTATGTTGTTGTAATGGGACTTGTCTTTGCAATTGGCAAAAGTGGAAGCGATGTAAACTTTATATTGATTATCATAGGTATTACATATTTAGCTCAAGGCGATAAGATATTAAGAGGAATATTTAGTCACATGAAAGGTGGCGGCGGCGGAACAGTTAAAGATGTTGCTGCAAGTGTGCTTGCTACATCTGGTGCTATGAGTGTACTTAAGAGTAGCATGTCGACAATTGGCGGTGGCTTTAAAAAGTTAGGCTCAATAAATGCTAAAAGATTACAAAAAAATGATGATGTATCTAGACTTCAAGAATATAAAGCAAAGCAAAAATGGGACGAATGGAATTTATCAAGTAGTGGCATAAGTGCAGGAACTAAAGGTGCAAATGCAGAAAATAATATAAGCGAAGATGCAGCAAAACTAAATGTTAATATTGCTCTAAGGGCAAGTGCTACACCAGAGCAACTAAGAGAGGCATTAAGTAAGTTAAGAGATTATTCAAATGCTGGTGGCGATATGAAAGCTCTATATAAAAATATGAATTTAACTGCCGGTCAACAACAACAAGTAGATGGTTTGATGGAGCAAAATGATGCTGTAGATGCACTTCAAAATGTAGAAATACTAAGCGAAGCTGAAATTAATGCAAACTTAAAGGTATTAATAAATAATAGAAAACAAAAAGGAAATTTTGCGAAGCTAGATAGAGTGTTAGAAAATCAAGGGGTTACTCATGAATTACAAGATAAACTTGCTAAAGCTGCCAAAAGGAGAACTATAGATAGTGATGATGAAAAAGAACTTGCTAGTGTTAGAAGTTCAATTTGTACAAAAGCGGATGCAAAAAGACTTAGAGAGATACAAACGATTGATAAAGAAATAGTTACTGTAGAAACCAAAAAGCAAAAAGCTACCAAGCTTATAGCGAGTATGGAAGCTGGCATAAGAAGTGGAGTATATGGAGATAAAACCGAGGAATATAAAGACAAACTAAAGACTGCGAGATCGAAAGAATTTGGTTATAAGCAAAAGCTTTTTGAATTAAACGAACAAAAAGAAAAAATAACAGCAAAGATGACGAACAAAAATGCTAAGTTGTCGGATACTTCATATAACAAAACTGATAGAGTAAATCATTATTTTGAAGTAGCCAAACTTTCTAATGGCTCAGGTGAGATAACAGAAGAACAAAAAGAAATTGCTGAGGCACAAGCAATTGTTGACGGAAGTGATGCAGGAGAATTTACTCTAAGTGAAATTTGGGAAGCAAATAAAAAAATAACTAAAGCAAGAAAGACATCAACAGATAATGCGGTTATGTCGATAATTCGAAATGCGGATTCAAATCCAGAAAACAAGAAGACAAGTAGCTTTACAGCTCAACTTGCAGCAACTGTAGTAAACAATGAAAAAGCGTTAGACGGAACTTCGCATGACCAAAAAACAATTGTTTCTGAAGCGAAAAAAGTGATTGTTGAAGAAGCAGAAGATACACCAGTTTATCAGCATATACTAGATGAAGCAGGATTTAAAATTAATAAAGATGATTTTGGTAAAAAGACATTAGAAAAACTTAAGAAAGACGATAGCGTAAAAGAAGTTGTTCAAGATATTGTTGATGCTGAAGAAACACAGCTAAAAGAAGATATTGCAAATAACAATAAAAAGATTACCGATGATGCTTCATATGAAAAAATGAAGAAAAAAGTTTTCCAAGAAAGATTAGACTTAACGAGAGAAACTGCAAAAATTACATCAGCTGCAGTAACAACTCCAGCGATAGCTTTATCAGCGGCTGCGATGTATTCGGGAGCTGCAAGTGAGTTAAAGCCAAGTATGCTTATAGGGGCAGGAAAACTTGGAAGTAGTGTTGCAAGTGAAGTAAGAGATAAAACAATTGATTTTGCAGTAAATAGAGTGGACAATGTTACAAATGTTGCATCGGGAGTTATTAGTTCGGTAAAGAATGATGGACCTATAATAAATAATGAAAAAGGGCTAGATGTAGATAAGCTAGCGACGATAGCAGACGAATCAGTGTCAACAATTCTTTATGGCGATGATAATGAAAAAGGTGTAAAAACGAGAAACATTACTTTGACTGTGGAAAAAGAGCCGGATAAATTAACAAAAGAAGAAGAATACAGAAAGAAAGTTTTAGAAGAAAGAAAAGCAGCAATAGAGAGAATGAATAAAAAGATTGAACGCTTTGCAAATGGAGTTGAAAATAGTGGGGGTACTAGCTCAAGTAATCGAAATCAAAGAGATAATAGAAGAAGCACTGAAACTTCAAGAAATACAACAAACCAGAGAAGACCTTTAACACAAGTTGACAGAAATAGGCAAGCGTTTGATAGACTAAACAATTCAAACAACAATAACGGAAATTATTAAAAGAAAGGAGTGCTGATAATGAAAAAAAATAAATTTATAGTATTACTAGTTATAACATTATTGGTAATCCTTTCTTCAACTGTTATGGCAGTAACTAGAGAAGAATTTGAAAATGCAATAAATAGCTTTAGTAATGGCATGACCAAGTATTCTGACAGGTTTATATACACAGAAGATTCTGACGAAGAAAAAGTGTATTCGGGGTACACAAATCAGACGATGTATGTTGCGGATAAAAACAATACGATGCTTTATTTTAGTGACGATACTTTTTGTATGTATATATATCACGAAGTTTTGGGACTAGATATGTCTAAAGACGGAAAAGTATATGAACAAAAAGATGTATATAATGACATAAAAAATAAGCGTGATGCGAAATTTAACTATTTTGATGATATTTCAAATGGCGATTGGTATATTGCAAAGAATTGGGATAAGTATAAAAATGAGCTTAAACCTGGAGACATGCTAATAGAAAAGAAAAATGGTGGCTATGGATATTGTGGCATGTATGTTGGCAATGGAAAGGTTTTAATGTTTAAGGAAAGTGGATTACAAACTTATGACCTTAATAAAACAACTGATAGAGAATTATTAAAAGGATTTGGTTTTGATGTTGCAAGAATTAATGAAAATGAGCTTCAAAAGGTAAATTCACTTAAAACTAATTTTGATGCTAGCATAGTAAATACAAGCGCAATGACGATGGCTGATGCAATAAGCAATTTAGGATTAACCGTAAAAATAGAAAATGGAAATTTTGTATTTAATAAAACACAGAAGGAGATTGCTAGTGCAATAAGAACAGGATTTATATCGGAGTATGGAGATACAAAAAAATTAGAAAAAATATATTTTCAACTAGAGTATAAAGATAGTAATGGCAATAGGAGAATATTTGGAGATGAGATTTCAGATAAATTAGTAGGGTATATAAAAAATAATTCTACTAAAACTATAAATTATGTATCTATGGCAAGTTATGCGGATAAGTTGAATTTATCTGACTATACATCTGAAGGATATTTATATTGGGGTAGTGATTATATATCACAAGCAAACCATGATTTATATGTAGGAATATATATATATAATAAAATTACAAGTAGCTATCAGGCCGTGGGAAAAAGCATATTAGTAAGTAACGGTGTAGAAGTAGATAAATCAATTCAATGTTTTACACAAATAACAAACGATGGCAGTAATCTTGCGGATTACTTAGGAGCAAACATGGAAATGCCTGAAGGAACATATGAATTACAATTTGGAAGTATTGGCGATACTCAGGCTATAAAAAAAGTGAATGGAAAATATAACACAAATACATTAAACGAAATATTGTTTACAGTAAATAAAAGTGGTACATATGTTGTCAAAATAAAAGCTAACGGCACTAAGGCTGTGGATGATGTAACTGTATATTTAGCAAGATATGATGTGGGAAATGAAGATATCGTCGGTCACGGACATTTTGCTCAACAAAGAATCAGACATGCGGGGGTAAAGACGGACGGTATTTGCGAGGATAGTTCATGTGAAAATATAAAATATGATAATGGTGAATATACAGAATACGAAAAAACTGCATTTCCATTTGTAAAAGGAAAAGTATATGTCTTAAATACCGCACAAACTCTAGGGTATCCTACAAATAATTGTACTTTTGAAATTACATATATAAATGACGAACTTATAGAAATTAGAGATCATGAAGTTGAAAAAGAAAATGTTTATGCAATTTTAGAATCTCAATCTAGTTTTGGTGTTAAAGAAGTACATATGGGTGGCGAAAAAGACCCAACATTGTTTGATAGACTAGAATATTTGATGTCTTTTTGCGTTAGAAATATTGCAAATGGAATTGTAATTACAATGGATTCAGCGTTAGGTTGGATAGATGAAAACGATACGAACAATACTGTTTCAATAGATACGATAATATTTGACGAATATCCACTTACAAAGCTAAACTTATTTACAAAAAGTTTAAAAGAAGGAGAAGAGCAAAACTCTTTTATACAAACTTTTGCTACTAATATAAACAAATGGTTTTCTAACTTTACAATGATTGCAGTAGTTGCATATTTAATAATTTTGCTATACATGGGCATTAGAATTGTAATGAATTCTACGGCGGCAAAAAAATCTATTTACAAAGAAATGTTTGTACAATGGGTTACAGGTATTATAATACTATTTATATTCCCAGTAGTAATTAGGTATGCAATAGAGATTAATAGTGCATTTGTTTCTATGGTTGGTGCAACTATACAAAATATGGATAACTCAAATGTTAATATTGAATATAAAGATCCGGATGAAAAATCTGGCTTGTCAACTGACGAAGTTGTTAGCGAAGAAACTAAAAATATGGAGTTATATCCATTTGCCGAAAACGATAAGGGATATATGGCGGTAATGGCAAAAAGAGCTCATACAACAAAAAGATTATCATATGCATTTATATATTTGATAATGGCGTTCCAATTAGTAATAATAGCTGTTATGTATTATAAGAGATTGTTTATGGTAGCGTTCTTGCTTGTAATATTCCCAGTTATAATGGTAGTACATGTGTTAGAAAAAGTTGCAAATATAAAAACGGGTGGAGCTTTTTCAAAATGGACAAAAGAAATTTTAATAACGATATTTGTTCAATCAATACATGCAGTTATTTATTCATTTACTAGTGCAACAGTAATTGCAGCAGGTGATACTAATAACGATTGGATACTTATGATTGTTGGTGTGTCGTTCTTGTTTAATGGTGAAAGTATATTGAAGAAGATCTTAGGTTATGACTCACAAACAACTCCATCACTTGCACAAACAGCCGTAAAGACAGCAGCTGCGATTACATTTACTAAAAATGCGGTAACAAGTGTAGCAGACAATGTTGTTGGTGCAGGAAGCCACTTGCATACAGCTATTCAATATGGTCGAGAAGCTAAAAAATATGATTTGAAATCTAAGCTTGTAGATGTAATTGGCGAAAAACAGAAAGAATATAAAGTGCCAGCTGCAAGTGAATTGAAGCATTATAAATCAGAATACGACGAATTTGGCGATACTGAGGCAAAAGAAATTGGCACTTCAATTCAAGTTTTAAATCATTTAGACTTGGCAAGTCCAGAACAAATAACAAAAGCAATGGCGACAATCGAAAAAGCAAAATCAGAAGGTAAATATAATAATTTGCTTAAAGATTTGAAAATAGATAATAAAACATTCAAGGCATTGCAAAATGCAAGGAATACTGCAGCATATGATGCTGTATCTAAGCATAAGACAAAACAGCAGATTGATATGGAATTAACAATGGAACTTGAGAGAATATTGCCAAAACAAGATATAAGAACTGTTAAATTGTCATTATATGCTCAGATGGCAAAACCAATGGTAAATACTAGCTTGACTGCAAGAAATACAAAAGAAGCTGATGTAAAAACTGAAATTCAAAATGCAAGAAATAGATATGATAGATTAAGTAGTAAGATTGTAATTGCAGATAAATCTAATATTGAAAGTGGCGATAAAGACTTAGAAGAAAGAGCAGCAAAACTTCTTACAGATGTTTATGGCAAAGACAAAAAATTTACTAAAGACCAGTATAAAATGGCACTTAGTGTATGTATGCTAAAAGATGTTAACTCTGGTAAATATGATGCAAACGAGCTTATGACTTCGGCAAATTACGCATTTAAAAATCAGTTAAATGATGATAAGTTTGAAAGAATGGCATCATATGTTGGAGAAGATTTAGGCGAATTTAGATATGCGATTGCTGAGGCGGTTTGTAAAAAAGGCTATGGAGAATCTAGTACAAAAGGTAGAGAATGGCGTTATAAAGAAAATAAAAATATGGCACCAAAGAAAGAAGAACTTACAAAAGTATGTAAGATTGCAAGAGATGTAATAGATGAAACCGAAGAAATTATGACAAGCCGTGAAGAAGAAATAAGAGAAACTGGAAGCTTAGATAGTAAATCAGAAGAGAAACGACAAGAAAAAGAAATTTCTGAATTATCAGATATTATTTCAATAGTCGATGTGAAAAAGATGGAACAAGAGCAAGAAAGGCTTGGTGTTACAGAAGAAGTTCAAGTAAAAGAAATAATAAGGAAAAGACAGGAAAAAAATACTCGTGAGAAGAGCATTCTTATGGATTTTGCAGCTGAAATGGTAAGTGAAAATAACGATATTTATAAAAACAAAATTGATGGCATGACAAAAGATGAATTGCTAGAAGCAAAAAATATTGCTGAGCGTAAGCAAGCAAAAGAAATAGGTAGAACTATTCAAACGACAACGGCAACAGTTGTTGGAGCACCAATAGGTGCAGGAGTGACGATAGGTCTTAGTGATAGTGACGATACACTAAAAGAAGGTTTAGCAGGTGCTCTTGCAGGTGCGGCGGCATTTGATAAACTTGCAGAGGCAGCGTATGACGAAACAACTCATAAGAGAAAGGTGAAGATGAGAAACCCTTATACTGGCGAGATGGAAACTGTTGAAGTGGTTGTGGCAGGCTCATTCTCAGATGCTGAACTTACAACAATGTTGAGCTCAGAGGGTGCATCAAGAATGTCTAATAAGCTTAAAGAGCAATTCTTACAAAACAAGATTAATCGAGATATGAAATGGGATGCTGAAAAGACTGCTAAAATGCAAAAAGAAGAATACAAAAAGAGATTAGACGAAGCGTATAAAAAAGCAATAGAAGAAACGGCTAAAAAGCGTAACGATACTAATAACAAATAAAAAAAAGAAGATACATTTTATAGTTTAATGTATCTTCTTTTTTATATAACTATTCTTTTAAAAAACAATCTAAATGAATTTCAGGACTTTGACTAAATAATACAAAAAACACTTCATTTAAAATTGCATTAGTAATAGATAAAACATTGCTAAAATTTTTATATTTGCAAGTTATTGTAAAAGAGTTGTCGTCATTAAGTTTTGTAGGAATATTGTTATTATAAAATTCGTTTAATAAGCTAATTACAATGTCTTCGCTATATAACTCTTTAATAAGAGCAGATGTGGTATGCCCAAATTTTGGTGCAATACGGTTAAGCGGAGAAACAACATAAACATTTTTTTCATATTTTTTTTGAATATCATTTGCAATAGTATTGATAGTTTCGTCAAGGTTAGTATACGAAACATTAATAATACACTTACCAGAATTATTAAATGTAGAACCTTCAAAATAAGTATTTTCATTAATTGATTTGCAAACCGTAGAAAGTTCAAATTTGTCGATATAGTTTTCTAAATATTTACCAAACTCATAAATAAAGTTACCTATAATAATGCTGTTTGTTTCGTTATCAGTTTCAGATAGAGCGTATGAAGTATATTGGGTAATGTAATCGTCAACTGTTTTAAATGGGTCAACATCGTTTGTAAGTAGCTTAATATAAGTAGGAATATCGAAAATATTTCTCATATCAATATTTTTAGAATTACACCATTTAATAAAAGCAAACGAATTAAGTGCAAACTTAATTGGTTGTTCTTTAGCAATAAAAGTAGCAATAAGTGCCGTGCTAACTTTATTTAAACGAATAATATAAGTACACTTATCGTCAGTTGTAATATAAAGCCTAGAAAAGCTAGGAGTAGGATGAATACTAATATATTTGCTAGAATCAATAATCTCTAGGCATTCAAGAAAGTCCTGATCATCATTTATATATTTAATTGGATTATTAGTATCAAACTCAAATTTAATTGACGAAAACTCAAGTAAAAATTTTTCAACATCGTCTGGGTCACTAAGCGACTCAATATCAGAAACCATAGAGCGAGTGCCGCTAAGCTTACCAGAAACAAAAGCTTTTTTTGCATCTTCCATGCTAATTCACCTCAAATGGAATTATAGCACAGCAAAGAATTAAAAGCAATCATTGTGTTGTAGATAGAAGTGTTACGCATTGCTACTTTTGCTTTTTTGTGCTAAAATGCATTTTAGGAAGGATGAGTATGTGTTATGAGAAATATTAGATTAACAATTGAATATGACGGAAAGAACTTTCCGGGGTGGCAAAGTCAAAAAGAAAAGGTTAGTATACAAACTGAAATTGAAAACGCCATAAAAGAAATTACGGGTGAAGAGGTAAAGTTGATTGCTTCTGGAAGAACTGATGCGGGCGTGCATGCGCTGGGGCAAGTTGCAAACTTTCACACTAATACTAATATAGCAACAAAGCAAATTCCATATGCCATAAACTCAAAATTGCCAAAAAGCATTGTTATAAAAAAAGCAGAAGAAGTAGACGAAAGATTTCATGCAAGGTATAATTGCAAACTTAAAACATATAGATATATTATAAACAATAGTGAGTTCCCATCGGCTTTAGAAAGATATAGAGAGTTTCACATGCCTTATAAATTAGATGTGGAAAAGATGAAAAAAGCAGTTAAACTTTTTGAAGGCGAGCATGATTTTGCAGGTTTTAAATCATCAGGTGGAAGCGAAAAGAAAAGTACTGTGAGAATTTTAAGTAATTGTAAAGTGATAGAAAACGGTGAAAGAATTATAATTGAGCTAACAGGTAATGGATTTTTATACAACATGGTTAGAATTATTTCAGGCACTATTGTTGATGTTGGGCTTGGCAAAATAGCACTAGAAGACTTAGAAGATATTATTAATTCAAAAGATAGACAAAGAGCAGGAAAAACATTGCCACCACATGGACTATATTTAGTAAAAGTTGAGTATTAAAAAACTAGGTTAAGTAATGCAATATAAAATTCATTACTTAACCTAGTATTATTTTTTAATTTGCTTTTGCATGCTCCATGCTTACCAATTGATAACGAATATATTTGTTTTGAGGACAATGTTTTAAAGTCACAGTAATATCGCCAGCATCGTTAAAAGAATAACCGTCTTCAGAAAATCTAGTGCTGCAAGTTATAATATAGTATTCGCCACTATTTACGCTGCGAATTTCTTTTACTTCGTCAATGTGAATCCAGTCAGTGCCAACTGGAACGATGTAATAGTATTTTTCGGTTTCGTTATATAAATAGTAAAAATCTTCTATATCAATAGGGTTTGAAACTTTTTTGCCTGTAAGTTCAAAAATCATTTCGTGAACTGTGCTTTCTGGAACATACTCATAAAAATTAGTTTCGCTAGACATTTCTTTTAGTAAGTCTAACTCTCTTGAAATACGCATCGCTATTTGTAGCATTTCTTCGTAATTAATTTTAGAAACATCGAACTCTTTAGCTTCAATTAATATATCTAAAAATGAATCTGTTACAATATTAGAAAACTGTTCAACATTTGTTACGGTTTCATAAGGCATTTTGCTAATATCAGGGTTTAATTTATTATATACAAAGTAACTTAAAACACCTATTACTGCAAGAGCTATAACAAGTACTAAAACTTTTACACTTTTTTTCATAATAACCTCCTAAAAAGTAAATATTAAGATATAAGATAATTATACTATATTAAAAATCAAATGCAATTGATTTTTTTAAGCAAAGCTGATATAATGAAAACACATGGGGACGCAATGGTTTCGACGGATATCTAGAAGTATAAATAGCGAGTGATGGATTCTCGTAGGCCATCTAAAAAACGAGAGAAAAAATAATTAACAATAATAATTTAGTTTTAGCTGCCTAAGTGCGGCTTCGTCTGCTTTGGTGTGCCACTTGGCTAAAGTTAGGCGTCGATAAAGTGGAAACAAAGCTATCAAAACTTTGAGATAGTGGGTATTTATAAAGTTACCAAGATTAGGAGCTTGTTTGTTTGCAACTAATTAAGGGAAAACTAGAAAACAAACTGCACTCGGAGAAGTTTATGTGGAAGGATTTTCGGACACGAGTTCGATTCTCGTCGTCTCCACCAAAAATAAAAAATCAACCAAAAAAGGTTGATTTTTTTTTTGTGGTTTTATAGATTAAAAATTGTTGTGTTCTATCAATTAAATAAAAAATATATAATAGGCAGAAATATTTAAAACATCAATGCTTTAGAACATTTTGTCGGCGCCGACAAGTTGTCGAAAAGAGTTATAATGCAGAAGTATTAATAAAAGATTATAAATTAACTCGTTATGCTTGCTATTTAATAGCCCAAAATGGTGATAGTAGAAAAAAATACAATCTTTATTTTTATATATAGTTGTGCTATAATTCACCTGTAAAAGGGTGAAAGGAGC
>CAZRQF010000010.1:0-27753 GCA_964602275.1 uncultured Eubacteriales bacterium | reverse complement strand
CAAAAACTTACACGCTCAGGATAGGACATAGTGGAATCCTCCTTATATATTTTTTTAGACACCGAAGATATTTTAACATCTAAGTAACATAATGTCAAGAAAAAGGTAAACCTGGGATGAAAATATTATGAAAAATATTGCGTAATTTTTAAAAATAATTATAATTATTCTTGTAGATAGGTTATAAAAGGAGGGAGATTTTATGAATAAAATTTTAAGCATATTAGCAGTTCTAGCATTAATGTTTTCACTTGCTGCCTGTGGAAATACTGGAAAAGATGATGATATTCATGGTCAAATCGAAATTGAAAATAGAGATAATGTAAATAATGAAATTGAAAATGAAGTGGAAAATGACTTTTATTCGGTTGAAACATATGATACATACGCTATTTATCAATTTATAAGATTAGAGGAGAACCCAACAACTGGGTACAGTTGGCAATACAAAATTGATGATGAAAGTATTGCTGTCGTTGAAGAGGATGAGTATGTTCAAGATGAAGCACCAGATGGCATGACTGGCGTTGGCGGAGTGCATACATATAGACTTAGTGGAATATCAAGTGGAGAAACTAAGATTACTTTTAAATATTTTCGCCCTTGGCAAGATGAATCAACTGCTGTAAAAGAAGTTACTTTTGAACTAAAAGTAAATGAAAATAATGAAATTTTAGTAAATTCTATTGAAAAGTAAGTAAATAAAAATGTGTATCTTAAAACAATAAGATACACATTTTTTCTTTCAAATTACATATAGTAACTTGCACAAATAGCTCTTTGATTATGCTCAAAATATTTTTCCTGATACAAGTATGCGGTAGAAATAAAATTGGCACATCTAGCTTTTTCAGATTTTGACATTAGAAAATCTAGGAGGGTATTGTTTTGCTTCCAAAATGAAATCATGGTAATCTCGTACAATAGGTAAATTTGCCGGTAGATTTCACTAAATTCTTTAAAATACTCAGCATAGGTGCATGTTTTAAAATTTGGTGAAGCAATTCCGAGCATAGAACTTGCCATGTTTTCTGTGGTGGTCATTCGTGTTAAAATGGGTGTTACGAAAATTGAGCGTAAAACCCTCCATGTGATGGTAGCAATGCACAAGATTACAAGCAGTACAATTAAAAAAGCCATTAAGTCCCCTCCTTAACAATTGTAAGTAATAACTACAACCCAATGGTAAATCATTAAACATAAAAAGTATACCATGATTTTACAGACCCGTCAATTGAAACATGATAAAAAATGCTAATAAATTCACTTAATTTTCACACAATTGTGGTAAGCTATAAAGACATAGGAGGTATGAAAATGAAAAAAATTTTGAGTATAAGCATAATGCTAATAATACTAATGTTTAGTTTTTCTTTTGCAGCAGAAACTACCATAACACTTTCAAGTGATAAAATTTTGGTAGATGGAAAAGAGATTAGCACGGATTTAAAAGGTGATGTATATCTACAAACGACTATTGAAAATCATCCAGATGTAAGTGAAGAAAATAAAGATTTAGAGAACAAAGTAGTAACAATTACAAAGGGTGGAGAGTACAGAATAACTGGAAAAATTGAAGATACACAAATTAGAGTGGAAACTAATGAAGACATCACATTAATTTTAGACAATGCAGAAATAACTTGTAAAACTGCTCCTGCTATATTAATAAATTCGGCAGCAGATGATAAAATTGCAGGTGAAGCGAGAGCTAAAATTGTTTTAGAAAATAAAAATATAATAACTGGTTCACATGTTGCAAAGTATTATGATGAAGCAGGAAACAAAGTGAAAAATGATGCTGCGATATCTTCAAAAGTTTCGCTACTAATAGAGGGGACAGGTTCTTTAAGAGTAAATGCAGATAATGAAGGTATTGAAAGTAAAATGCATTTAACTATTAATAGTGGAACAATAGAAGTCTTTTCTGGAGATGATGCCTTAAATGCAAGTGAAGATGGAGTAAGCCATATAATTATAAATGGTGGCTCTCTTTATGCAATTGTGCAAAATGAAAATGGCGAGGGCGATGGTATAGATTCTAATGGTTACATTACAATAAACGGCGGATTTGTTAGTGCTCAAGCACACCCTACATCTCAAGATAGTGGCTTAGATGCAGATTTAGGTATCTTTATAAATGGTGGAACTGTAATTGCAACGGGAAATATGTATGAGGGCATAGAAGATTCGTCAGCACAACAATTTATGCAATTATACTTTTCTAAAACTCAGAAAAGCACAGATTTGATTGTAATCACAGATGAGAATGATACACCAATAATAGCGTTTAAACCGATAAATTCTTTTACTATTTTAGAGTGTAGTTCTCCAATGTTTAAAAATGGCACATACTATGTATATTCTGGTGGCGATATAGTAGGTGACGAAAAAGATGGAGTATACACAAATATTACATCATATAAAAATGGTACAAAGCTAAGTCATACGGGCGTAATGCAAAATATGGGTAGACCTAGTGGAAATATGCCTGAGCTGGATAATATGCAATTTGATAAAATGGAAAAAGGAGATATGTTTAATATCGAATCGTTAGACTTTTCTTCAGTAACACTTCCAGATGGCGTTAGCGAAGAAACAATAAAAGAAATTGTAAATCAATTAATTCAAAATAATTTTAAGAAAGATATTCCAAATAGAGAAGATGGAATGCAAATGCCACAAGGCGGAGAAAACTTTGAAATGCAACCAAATGAGATGCAAAATGGCAAACAAAATGAAAATAATGAAAATCGCTCATATGAATTTGTATTAAGTGAAACAGAGCATGTTTATAGAGGCGTGTCAGAGGCTAAAGCAAATGAAGTTAAAGATATTAGAAATGAAAATAATAATATAAGAAATAGTATAGATGTAAGCTTGGTTATTATAATAATATTAGTTGTAGTAATAGTAATATTGGCTGTTTTGTTAATTAAGAAAAAATAATAATATAATACAAAAAATCGTACGCAAATTTGTGTACGATTTTTTATTATTATCTATCATATTCATTTTCGTATTGAATTTTTACGCCTTTTCCAGGGGCATTAACTTTTAGCTCGTATTCATGTTCAAAGATATTGACTAGTGCATCATAAGCTTTAAGAGATTCATCTAAAATTACTGTACCCTCTTGTGTTCCAAATGCACAATGAGTTAAACCACCTGTAAGTTTATCTTTGTATGCAGGACCAGTTCCCTCAACTGCAGATTCTAAGGCACAATGAGAAGATATAAGTTTTCCCATATCACCAGAAAAATGACATGTATGACCTATTAATTGATCTACAACTAATATACCATTTTCGATTTTAACAGTTCTAACATCAAACGCATTAGTTTTACCGCCATATATAGTCCAATAAAAATCTATATCATCAGCTGTGTAATCTGTTCGTTTATATTTTCCACTTTCGTTTAAAGCTTTTACAATTAAATATTTAGAAACATCGCCTGAAAGCTGTTCCATTTGTGGAGCTATGCCAAATCTATTACAATTATCACTATATCTCATAGTTTTTGCTCTAGAGTCTAAGGTGTTAAAAACATATTCAACATATTCTCTATCGTTATCAAAAGTTTGATTAACTCCGTTTGCATATCCAGCAATTTGATTTCCATTACGACCGTTCATAGAGTTTCTAAGAGAATTAGCCACAACAGAAATCATTTCGTCATCTAAGAATTGAACTGTGTATGCTAAAGTTCCTTCTGCATATTTTTGTGGTGTAGAGGTAGGCGTAGCTACTTGAGTATTTGCAGTTGCATATGTTTCAGTTGAAAGAGTAGGTGATGTAGTAGTTTTTGAAACTTCTGCTTGGATACTAATTTTAGGTGTAGGTGTAACTTCAGGTGTAGGTGTCATTTCAGTATAGGCAGGTTGTGTAGGAACATTTGGAATATTAACATCTTTATTTTTATTACTGTTATATAATGTAAGCCCTCCAACACAAAGAGAAGCGGCCAAAACAAGTGCACCAACCTTTTTTCTATCAATAGTTCTTTTTCTTTCTCTTACAGGTTGTCTATTATTACCACATTGTTTCATTTGTGGTGGAACTTCCGGTGGATAGAAATTTTCATTATAACGATGATGCTCTATCCTAACAGGAACTTGATTTCTTAATATGCCATACTGCTCTTCGACAGAAGTTGAAACATTATTTTGCGATAAAGGATTATTTTCGTAGTTATTTGGAGTATTATGTGCTGAAAAATTATAAGCAGTATGTGGTCTAGTGTCATTTTGGTATGGAGGTTGTGGAACTCCCATAGATGGATGAGGATATGTATTATAAACATTATGCTGTTTTAGTATAGGTGGATTAGCCAAAAGCTCGTAGTCTATATCTTCGTCGTCAGCACTTTCAATCTCCTCTCCAAATTCATCAATTTTTCTTTCTGCTCTACCTAAAATAAAAGAATCTATACTTTGTGCTCTTTTTAAAGCAACTTTCAATTCGTTAAGAGTGTTTGCGGCTTTAAATTTATTGTTATCATTAATTAGTTTTTCAGTTTCAGTAGTAAACTTAATAATTTGCTCATCTAACTTGTAAATATCATTTAGATGGTTTTTTCCGTTAATAGTGGCGTTAATTTCAACAACACTATCGGAAGAAACTAACAAATTAAAATAGTCAAAGCGAAGCTTTTGTATTGTTTCGGCAATATCTAAAGTTTCGTCAACAGAATGTTTTAAAAATGAACTTTCATTTTTAAGAGTAACTTGAATATTACTAAGATTAGCAGAAACTAATCTCATATGTCCAATATAATCATAAAATTCTGAATCATCTCTAATACCGTCATCGGCTAAAGAATCTTCTAGCCAATCTTCTAACCATTCACGCATAAAATCACCTCATAAATATATTAATAATATTTTACTACAAGCAGAATGTGTATGTCAAATTTCACTAGATTTTTATCATTGTTGTGATAAAATAGAAAGTGAAATTATTAATTTTATGGAGGTTAAATTATGAAAAAAATAGTTTTAAAAGTTAATGGCATGATGTGCACAGGTTGTGAAAATCGTATAAAAAATGCTGTAAGTTTGCTTGAAGGTGTTGAAGAAGTTTTGGCAAGTCATGTAGAGGGTACTGTTAATATTTCTGCAAATGATGATGCTGATATAAGTGCAGTTAAAGAAGCAATCGAAGATTTAGGATTTGAAATTATAGAGGGATAGTTTATGAAAAAAATTATTTTATCTATCGAGGGAATGACATGTAGTGCATGCTCTAACGGTTTGGAAAAATATTTGAATAAACAAAATGGAGTTATAAATGCAAGTGTTAATCTTGTTATGGCAAATGCTTTTATTGAGTATGATGAGAAGATTTTAAATCAGGCTAAACTAGAAGAGTTTGTGGCAAAAGCAGGCTTTAAAAGTTTAGGCGAGTTTAAAGAATTAAAAGTAGAAAACAAGACTAAAAGAGAAAAGATAGTTTTTATTATTTTTTCAGTTTTAGCAATCATACTCATGTATATTTCAATGGGACATATGATAGGATTACCTACGATTAAATTTTTAAATCCACATCTTAATCCTGTTAACTATGTAGTAACGCTTATGATGTTTGCCATAATTTTTATAATTTATGGTTTTGGCATTATAAAAAATGGTTATAAGAATTTAATACATGCTACTCCAAACATGGATACTTTGGTTGGCATTGGGGTAATTAGCAGTTTTTTATATAGCATATTTAGTATGTACAAAATATTAAATGGGGATATATCATATATAGAAAATTTATATTTTGAATCAACCGCAATAGTTATATATTTTGTGAAATTGGGAAGATACATAGACGGCATAAGTAAAGACAAAACAAAAGAAGCTATTCAAAAACTTGTTGAAATGACACCTAATAATGCAACTATAAAAGTAGATGGTAAAGAAAAAATTGTTACAATTGATGAAATAAAAAAAGGCGATATTGTAATAAGTAAACCGGGTGAAAAGCTTGCGGTAGACGGCGAGATAACATATGGTAAGGCACATTTGAACGAAGCTTTTATTACAGGTGAAAGTAAGCCACAATTAAAAAATGTGGGAGATAAAGTTATTGCAGGAAGTTTAAATTATAATGGATATATCGAGTATAAAGCCTTGAAAATTGGAAAAGAATCTACTATTTCAGAAATTGTAAAATTGGTTTTAGAAGCAACTAATACCAAAGCACCTATTTCAAAATTGGCGGATAAAGTTTCTGGATATTTTGTGCCGGTAGTTATTAGTATAGCAATAGTTACTTTCTTATTTTATTTAATTTGTGGCAGCACTTTTCAAACCGCATTAGTAACATTTGTTACAATTTTGGTTATTGCTTGTCCATGTAGTCTAGGGCTAGCAACTCCGCTTGCAATAGTTGTAAGTGAAGGCAAATGTGCATCAAATGGCATATTAATAAAAAAGAGCGAAGTCTTAGAAACGGCTTCTAAAATTGATACGGTAGTTTTTGATAAAACAGGTACACTTACTTATGGAAAATTGAAAATTTCTGAAATAAAAAATTATTCTAAATTTACAAATGAAGAAATAATGCAACTTGCTGGAAGTCTTGAAGAAAAATCAACTCACCCTATAAGTGAGGCGCTTAAAAATTATTTAAGAGAAAATAAAATTAAAAAATTAGAAGTAAAAGATTTTGAAGACTTGCAAGGCTTTGGAATAGTAGGAAAAATAGAAAATTCAAGCGTATTGTTAGGAAACGCAAAAATGCTTGAAAAATATAATATTGAAAATAAATATAGTGCAGATGAAAAGAAATTGGCAAGCCAAGGCAATAGTGTAATTTATGTTGTAAAAGAAGCAGAAATAATTGCACTAATAGGAGTAAACGACATTATAAGAGATAATGTATGTGAAGTTATTGAAAAGTTACATGATAATAAAATTCAGACTATTATGCTAACGGGCGATAACAAAGAAACTGCAGAGAAAATAGCAAAAGAAATAAATATTTCTAAAGTGATTTCAAATGTTTTGCCGGCAGAGAAATTAAATGTAATAAAAAAACTAAAACAAGATGGTAGGCATGTAATGATGTGTGGCGATGGGGTAAATGATAGCCCGGCACTAGCAACAGCAGACATAGGTGTAAGTGTAAAAAGCGGAACGGATATAGCTATGGATTCTGCAGATGTTTTGCTAATAAAAAACGAGTTAACTTCTATTGTAGAACTTATAGATATTAGCAAGAAAACTATAAAAAATATAAAGCAAAATTTATTTTGGGCATTTTTCTATAATGCGTTAATGATACCGATTGCAATAGGCGTATTAAAGCCAATAGGAATTGCTGTAAATCCAATGATTGCAAGCTTTGCTATGGTCATAAGTAGCATAACAGTAATATTAAATGCATTAAGGCTTAAGAAATAGTCATGATGGTACTTTATATAAGCAAGCTTGAGTTAAAAAAACTTTACAAGCCCAAATAATATGATATAATTTTTATAGAAGTTTTTTGTAAGGAATGGAAGTAAAGTGAAGTATAAAAATTATTATAAAATTTTAGGCTTAAATAGCGACAAAGCAACTGAAGAAGATATAAAAAGTTCATATAGAAAGCTTGCTAAAAAGTATCATCCTGATATTAATCCTGGGGATGCATTAGCGGCGGAAAATTTTAAAAATATTAATGAAGCATATCAAGTGTTAGGTAACGAAGAATCTAAGAAAAAATACGATAGATTGCATTTCGCTTACAAAATAAAAGACGGATTTAATTTTACTAACATTAAAGAAGCTTTTAATGGTGAAAGTGGTTTTAGTGATTTTTTTGAGATGTTTGTTGGAAAAAACGAAAAAAAAGCTGTTACAAACTTAGATAAAAAAAACAAAAAAGATATTCCAATTCCCGGAGAAGATATAGAGTCTGAAATAGATGTTACACTTGAAGAGGTATTTTGGGGAGAAGAAAAAAAGATAGCTTTTAAAACATCAGATGGAAAAATAAAAACCATTACAATTAAAATACCACAAGGCATAAGAAATGGTGGCAAAATTAGAATTGCCGAGCAAGGAAAATTACGGTAAAAATGGTGGCACGCAGGGCGACTTATACATTAAGGTAAATATTTTGCAACATGAAAAGTACAAGTTAGACGGTGCAGACATAGTTACAGATTTACCGCTTACTCCATGGGAAGCAGCACTTGGCACAAGTATAGAGCTTCAAACAATTGATTCAAAGGTTTTAGTTGAAGTGCCAGCAGGCATTCAGTCAGGCGAAAGACTTAGAATTGCGGGACATGGATATTATGATGGGTATGGCACACGAGGCGATATGCTTACAGAAGTAAAAATAGTAGTACCAAAGCAGTTATCAAAAGAGGAAACTCAATTATATAAACAATTAAAAAATATATCATGTGAAACGCCTAGAATAAATTGACATTTACATAATTTGGTTGTATAATTAAATTATGCTAATGAAATTAATGGCGTTAAACAGGAAAAGGAGTAAAAAGATGGGAGAATTAGAAAATTCAAATTTTACAGTACTAGATCCGAATGATATGAAGACATTAGCCTTTTTAATTAGTAAAGCGGATGAGAATAGTGAAGCGGTGTACACATTACAAAAGCTTGATTGTTCCGTAAAGCAAGAAGCGGAAGGCATCAAAAAGACTTTTTATTTTAACGATGGAGAAGCAGAAAATGCAAAAAAAGATTTAGTGCTTTTGACTGTTGGCAATGGTAAGGCATTATTAAATTCTGCAACATTTGAAACAGGCCAACTTTCAGTAGGCTAGAAAGCAGATTTTGTAACTTATAAAAAGTTGTATAGCACAGAAGCTACTGAATATACAGATATAAAATATACTCCTAATTTTAGACGCCCGATTTCAATAATAGATCCAGAAGCTGGTGACGAAGTAAAGCCTGTACTTTATTATGATAGCGAAGCAAATGAAGTTAAGGCAAAAATAAAAATGTTGCCAAACAAATCGTATATAGCATTAGAGGTAAGAGATTAGTTAAATTTTGAAAGGGGTTTTAAGCGATGAGAATTAACATGGGATTAGGAACAAGTGATAGTAAATCAAGGTTCACTCCTACTAAAGGAAAATCTCGTGAATATGGCAAAGATCATGTTCCAACAGTTGACAACAATTACGATGCAAAAGAAGCGTTAGAACAAGCAAAAGCAAGAGAAGAAGTAGAAGTAGGAGAATAATTAACTTTTCTTATTTAAACAAATTACAAAGGAGGAACCATGAATGAAAGCATGGCTAAGCAAAAATAAAGCAATACTTGTGCTTATGGGGGTAGTGTTTGTGGCACTAGCCCTTACTGTCGTTCCAGCTTATGTAAAAACAGCATATGATAAATTAATTGCAGAAGAAAATGCTGCTCTTATTCCAACATTAATTGAATCGTTTAACAATATTCAAAATTTTGGCGATAATTTAAGCTATTCTTTCGGCGATGGAATCAAAGACTATGGAAATGGTTTAAAATATACTGGAATAGCTGTACTTGCACTTGGAATATTTATGATGTTTAAAAATACTGGAGATAATGAATATAAAGATATAGAACATGGCTCTGGTGACTGGGCAAAAGGTGAAGAGTATAATGTACTTAGCAAAAAAGAAGGTTTTATATTATCGGCAAATCATTATTTGCCAGTTATCCCAAAGCCACCAGAAGCAAAAAATGGTAACATTTTAGTAATAGGTGGTTCTGGTTCTGGTAAGTCGGCATCTTTTGCTATTCCAAATGCTTTTCAAATGTTGGGGTCGTACATTTTTACAGACCCTAAAGGAGAGCTATATGACAGAACAGCGGGAATATTTAAGGCAAAAGGCTATAAAATCCATGTAATAAATTTGGCAGATCCTAGATACAGTGATGGATATAATCCAATGGCACATATAAGAAATACAACCGATGTAGATATTATAGCAAAAATAATTTCTAAAAAAGATGAAAAAGGCGGCGGAAAAGGTGGCGATCCATTTTGGGATCAAACATCAGAAGCACTTTTAAAAGCAATGATGTATTATGTACTTTTAAATAGACCAGAAGAAGAACATTCACTTGCTAGTTGTTTAGCATTAGTAAGACTTGGTGGAGAAAATGAAGGCGAAGATTTAATGAATTTGTTTATGGAGTTGCCTTTTGACAATCCAGCAAGAAGAGCTTTTGAAACAATAAGGCTTGGTTCAGAAAAAACATTTTCAAACATCTTAGTTTCACTTGCTGCAAAGCTTGAAGCTTTTGACTCAGAAGAAATAGCAGCATTAACAAGTACAAATACAATAGAATTTGAAGAATTGGCGAAAGAAAAATCTGTATTATACTTTATAACACCTGAAAGCCATAGCACATACGACTTTTTAATGAATATATTCTTTTCACAATTGTTCCAAAGATTATATGAATTTGGTGATCAAAACGGTGGTGCACTTCCAGTACCAATGTTTTTAATATTAGATGAATTTGCAAATATCGGAAGAATACCAAATTTTGAAAGAGTATTAAGTACATGTAGATCAAAGAGATTACATATAAGCATAATTTTACAAAGTATAGATCAGTTAATGGAAATATACGATGAAAAAGTAACAGAAAATATCATGGCAAATTGTAGCACACATTTATTCTTAGGAAGTAATGCACAAAAAACATTAGAAACATTTTCAAAACAACTAGGTGAAAAAACTATAAAAAGAGATAGCGTATCAAAAAATGAAGATAAAGATGGACATACAAGTGGAAGAGGTTACTCAGACCAAATAATGGCAAGAGCGTTAATGACACCAGACGAACTAAGAAGAATGAGCACGCAAGAGTGCATAATATTGATACAAGGTATGCGTCCAATAAAAGCACAAAAATATTGGTACTTCAAAATGCATCCTCTTCGTAAACAAGCAGCCGCTTGTGAAATAAGCCATTTAGACGCTACAGAAACAAAGAGAGGAAATTATAAAATAACAAATCCATATGAAATAATAGCTGGAAATGATGCAGATGGCGGATTTGGAATGCCAACATTTGACGATATATTTGCAGCACCAACACCAAAGCCAAAAGAAGAGAAAGTAAAAGTAGCAGTAGAAGAACCGTTAGTAAGTACGGGTGATATGTTTAAAGGCTTAGGAGAAACACAAATGCAAGCTCCAAAAGAAAAAGAAGTGCAAGTGGCAGAGCCTGTGCGTGAACTTCCGGATGATTATGACTTGCAAGCAGAATTAGAAAAAAGATTTGATGAATTATTTGGAACTCCAAAGAAGAAAAATACATATAGCGAATAAATCCGACAACAGTCGGATTTTTTTATCGCATTTTTGCATATCTACTATACCAAAGATTTTGCTATGTTTTTGTGAGGCTACTTTGCCGGATGTAAAATATATTTGCGTGTTCGCTTGAAAGTATTTTTGCTTAGATTTATAATTTATATATATTTTTTTATAGGGAGGTTTCAAATTGAAATTTATACATTTTGCTGATGTTCATTTTGATATGGTTTTTTCTTCTATTAAATCTAATAGAGAGCTTGTGAAAAAAAGAAGAAATAGCCAAAAGCAAGTTTTTAAAAGAAGTATTGAGCTTGCAAAAGCTGAGCATGTAGATGCAGTTTTTATTGCAGGTGATTTGTTTGAAAATAAATATGTTGAAGAAGATACAATTAAGTATGTTATTTCTTGCTTAAATGATATACCAGATATTAAAGTGTTTATTACTCCTGGAAATCATGATCCGTTAATTAAGAACTCGCCATACAATGTATATGATTGGCCAGAAAATGTATATATTTTTGGTAGTGATGTAGGAATGTATGAAGTAGCAGGCATAAATGTATACGGCTTTGGATTTGATGATTATGAATTTGATAGAGATGTTGTTTCCGAAATTGATGTTGATGAGAGTAAGACTAACATTTTAATTGCACATGGTAATTTAGATGGAGTAACACACAAATATAATGATATGAAGTCTAAAAATTTGCAGAAGTTTGATTATGTTGCACTTGGGCATATTCACATGCCAAAAATTGATGATTCAAATATAATCTATCCTGGCAGTTTATTAGCGGGTGGATTTGACGAACTTTCTGAGCATGGATTGATTATAGGAGAGGTTGTAGACAAAAAAGTAAATATTGAATTTAAAAAGATGGATGAGCAACAGTTTGTTATAAAAGAAATTGATATTAGCGATTTTCAAACGGTTCAAGAAATTATAGATAATTTGCATATGGAAAATGATATATATAGATTAGTCCTTACGGGTACAAGACATGTAGCAATTCAAAAATTAAAAGAAAGTGTTAGTGAGTTACCTAACTATATAACTGAAATTATCGATAACACGCATTTGGAGTATAATCTTGAAGAAATTGCAAAGCAGGATACACTTAAAGGAATATTTACAAAAAATATGTTAATGCGATTACAAGATAATCCAGAAGATGAAAAGATTGTATTAAATGCAATTGAATATGTATATAAAAACATGTAAGGGAGGCATTTATGAAACTAAAAAATATTCAAGTTAATGGGTTTGGAAAATTAGAAAATAAAAATATAGAATTTGTAGATGGTTTAAATTTAATTGTTGGTTCAAACGAATCTGGTAAGTCTACATTAATGGGTTTCATTAAGGCAATGTTTTATGGCATTAATAAAAATAAAGCAGGCAACATTTTTTCTGAGGTTGAAAGGTATAAGCCTTGGCAAGAAAGTGAGTTTAGTGGAAAAGCAGAGTATGAAGCATGTGGAAATGTTTATAGTGTATATAGAGATTTTAATAAAAACAGTACAAAAATATTTGATGCAACTGGCGTTGATATAACTAATAACTTTGCAAAAGATAAAAGTAGAGGAGTAATCATAGGTAGTGAACAGTTTGAGGTGGACGAAGAAACTTTTGAAAACACAGCATTCATAACACAAAAGAACATTGATGTAGATATAAATTCGCAAAAAAATATTATACAAAAATTAACCAATATGATTCAATCGGGAGATGAAAATGTATCTTATGAAAATGTAACTAAAAAACTAGAAAAAATATTGTTTGATGAGGTGGGGACAGATAGAACGCAGAGCAAACCTAAGAACATTGTAAATAGGGAGTTGGCATTAAAAAAGATACAAAGAGAGCAACTTTTGCATAAGCGTGAAAGACAGGAAATCATAGAAAGTGAAATAAAAAAGATTGAAAGTAAGTTAGATGAAATAACTAAAGAAATAAATAATATGAACGAAGTTTGCACTATTAAAGAAAAATACCAAAATCTTTTACACGAGAAACGAAACATATATGATGCAGAACAAAAAGTTATTGAAAAGCAAGCTATGGAAAACGAAAAAAAAGAAAAACTTGCTAAGAAAAAAGTTAATATCATAATGGCTTTGATTGCTATAATAGAAATTATATTGACTATTATTTTTAAAAATTATTTAATACTAGTTTCAATATTGCCTGTAATAATTCTACTTGCAATAAATAATTTTAAAAAAGCGAGTGCAACGCAACCAAATGTCGATACTAATCAATTTGATTTAGTAGTAGAAGATTTAAAGAAAAAAGAAAATAAAGAATTACAACAACTAGAAACTAAAGGCATAAAAAAGAGCATAATAGAAAGAAAACTTACGGAACTAAAGACTTTAATAGATGGATATGAAAAAACTAAGACAGATTATATATTGCAATCTCATAAATTGAAAATAGAAGAAGATACATTAGAAAATGGTGTAAACAAGTTAAATGAACTAGAAGAAGAAATAGAAAGTCTTAACGAAAAGCAAAATCAAATTACTGAAAAAGAAGCAAGCTTAAAATTAGCTTTAGAAGTTTTTGAAAAGTCATATGAAGAATTAAAGTCTAGAATAGTTCCAGGGATTACTTTGGAGATACAAAAAAGTGTTGCACAAACAACTAATGGAGAATATACAAATGTAAAGTACAACGGAATAAATGGCATAGTAATAGAAAATAAATTTGGAGATATAACATCAATAGAAAAGTTAAGTGCAGGAACTATTGATCAAATATATCTTGGCTTTAGACTTGCAATATTAAACAAACTATCAAACTTGCCAATTATACTAGATGAAGCATTTGCTTATTATGATGACGAGCGACTAAAAAACATAATGCAAACATTAAACAATATCTCAAAAGAAAAACAAATAATAATGTTTACATGTAGCGACAGAGAAAAAGCAATATTAGATGAGTTGAAAATAGAATATAATTTAATAAAAATGTAATAGTAAAACAAATTAATAAAATATGCCAAAACTGGTACAAGTAGGAACTTGTGCCAGTTTTTTTGCATAGATAGAAAGTTATGTGAGATGTAAAATGAAAGTAGGAGATTACGGAATGGCAAGTTTGGTGTTTTTAATGGAATAATCGAGCTAATTTTGTAACATTTTCGTAACATATTTGTAAAATAAATTTAACATTTAGCTATAATGTGTGAATAGCTTTTCTTTTGAAAATTGCTTCCGTAAACGCTTTTGGCATGCTTTTTGTTTAATTTGCTTCTAATATTATATATGCGTGCGTGCGGGTGCGTGGACAATTGTTTTCTAAAAAGATATAATTCGATAAGATAAGACAAAAAGTGTAGATAGTATTGCTTATGTTTTGAAAGACAAAAGCAATGTAAGTTTTAAAATTTCAAATTGGGAAAGGGTGTGAGATGCGATTATGTGGGATGTAAATAATAGTTCGGTGCCGAAGCGTGTAAGTGGCAATCATGCGGGCGGTAGTCGCATCTTTAGGCGATGGAAAGAAAAAGTACGAGAAGAAATGCTTGACGACTATGAAAATTTTAAACAAAAGGAAAACCAATTTGGAGGGAATTTGATGAAAAATAAAGCAATGTTATTTAGCATGATTTTAATAATAGCGACAATTATAATTGGATTTGGCGGCAGAGTGGAGGCTGCAACATGTGGTGCTTGTAATAGGCCTTTAGTTGTAACTTATTCAGATATTACGAGTAGTTCGCACCAGGTAAATTATACATGTGGAAAGTGTAATGTTACGGCCGTTACACTAGAAGGACACTATCCAGCATTTTTTGAGAATTTGGGAGCATCTGGGCATAAGAGAACATGTGTATGTGGATATGTAATGAGTAGTAGTTCGCCACATAGTATGGTGTATGTGGCAAAGAATGATACTGAGTGTCAAGGTGATTGTAAATATTGTGCATATCAAATAATACAAAATCATAATTTCGTAGATGATATATGTACATATTGTGGATATGAGAAAGGGTACATATCACCTATATCAGATAAGTCTGATGATGAAACTGAGATTTGTATTGTAAAAAACGAAAGAAGTACAGCTTTAACAGTAACGATAACAGCAACGGGTATAAGCAAAAGTGATAGCGGAACACCAAGGCAACTTAAATTTACAGATAGTATTCCAGCAGGAGTAACAAGAGCATATATACATTATAAGACTGATTTTACATCAGCTCCAATATATGTTGGATATTATGATATTAGCGGTAGTACGGCAGGTGCGAGTGGAACATTAGCAATGATTGGTATGTATGACTCTCTGAATTCCGATGCTAATTCAAGGCTTGATGCAAATCAGACATATTCAGTTTCAATACCAAGTAGCCCAACTACATATAACACATGGGTTGCGGCATCTGGTACATCAAGGTCGATTGC
This sequence comes from uncultured Eubacteriales bacterium, assembly GCA_964602275.1. Taxonomy (GTDB): domain Bacteria; phylum Bacillota; class Clostridia; order TANB77; family UBA1234; genus RGIG6291. The sequence continues at coordinate 12,066 of CAZRQF010000010.1, read as the reverse complement.
AAGGACACTACCATCATATGCATATTTATATTGCGCATTGAATTCAAATGGATATGACTATATATATGATGGAGTAAGAGGAGCGACGGATGGAGTAACGGTAGCGAGCACAGAAGGCAAATATGAATATGGACAAATAATTCTTACTTATGAAGATCCGCATCAACATAATTGGACTACTACATATGAAACAACAGAAACAACACATACGCCTGTGCGTACATGTAGTAGTTGTTCGAAAGAAGAAACTGATTCAACAGAAAATCATACATGGCTTGATGATCACAAATGTAAAATTTGTGGTTACTCATGCTTACATAATTACGGTTCATATGCAACTATAACAGAACCAACTTGTGAAGAACAGGGGTATAAGCAAAAAGCATGTACTATTTGTGGAGCTACAGATGGCGAAACAATTGCAGCGTTAGGTCATATTAACGGTGCAGCTGCTACTTGTACAACACCACAGACATGTACAAGATGTGGAGCTATAATATGGAATGCGGTAGGACATAGTTTTACAACAAAAGATACATCATCAACCTATTTAAAAAGTAGTGCAACTTGTACAGAGGCAGCCGTGTATTATTACAGATGTAGTAGAGAGGGATGTACAGCAAAAGGAACAGAAACATATACATATGGTGATGCATTAGGGCATACTTCATCTAGTTGGAAAATGGATGAAACAAATCACTGGAAAGTATGTACGGTTTGTGGTGCAACTACTTATAATAAAGAAAATCACAAAGATAGTAATTCAGACGGAAAATGTGATACTTGCGGTTATGGTGTTCAAATATCAGCAAGCATAAGTTATGCAACAACAAAAGTAAGCAAAGCATATGGAGATTTAGCTTTTGTAAATCCGCTAACCAACACAGGAGATGGCACGGTAAAATATACATCTTCAAATGCAAATGTGGCGACAGTAGATAGCAGCACAGGAAAGGTAACAATTGTTGGCGTAGGAAATGCAACAATAACTGCAACGGTAGAAGATACTGCACAATATGTTTATGCAACAAAAACAGCAAAGTATGATTTAACGGTAAGTAAAGCAACAATTAATCCAACAGTAAGTATGAGTGACTATACATATGGAGGAACAAAATCGACACCAACTATTTCAGGAAATTCAGGTAATGGTACGGTAACATATTATTACAATACTACAAACTCAAATGGCGGTGGAACTCTTTGGAGCAATGTAACAAGTTCAACATCATTAAATGCAGGTACATATTATATGTATGCAACAGTTGCGGAAACAACTAACTACAAAGGAACAACAACGGCAACAGCTGAATTTAAAGTTAAACAGGCAGCAGGATATATTACATTAAGTCCAATGTCGGTTAGTTTGCCTTATGGAACAAGTAGCACATCGATTAATGTAACTGCTTATCATAGTGGAGCAACACTTGATGCAGAACAAACTACAACAACAGTAGCAACTGTGGGAATAAGTGGAACTACAGTTACAGTATCAAATTTAAGTACGCTTGCAATAAACACAAGTGTAACGATAAAAGTAACAGCGGGAGCTTCAAAAAACTACACAGAGGCATCAGCTGTATGTACAGTTACAATAGGAAGTAAAGCAACAATTAATCCAACAGTGAGCATGAGTGATTATACATATGGAGGAACAAAAGCAGAACCAACTATTTCGGGGAATACAGGAAATGGAACAGAAACATATTATTACAATACTACAAACTCAAATAGTGGTGGAACTCCATGGAGCAATGTAACAAGTTCGACATATCTAAATGTAGGAAAATATTATATGTATGCAGTAGTTGGAGAAACTACAAATTATAAAGGAGCAACAACAGCACCTGTTGAATTTAATGTTATTAGTTCAGAAATTAGTGGAAGCGTAACGATAAAAGGTACAAATACATATGGACAAACTTTAAGTTTGGATACATCCGCTATAGAACCAAGCGATTGTACATTAAAATATCAATGGTGGTATTCAGAAAGTAGTACAGCAACAAGCGGAACAAATATAAATGGTGCAACAAGTAAGACTTATACAATAGAAAGTGGACTTGTAGGAAAATATATAGGCGTAACAGTAACAGCAACTAGAACGAACTATACAACAAAAACATTTACAGATATAACAGATGCGACAAACAATAAAACTGCAACAGTAAGCAAAGCAACAATTAACCCAACAGTAGGCATGAGTAACTATACATATGGAGGAACAAAATCGACACCAACTATTTCGGGAAATACAGGAAATGGAACAGAAACATATTATTACAATACTACAAACTCAAATAGTGGTGGAACTCCATGGAGCAATGTAACAAGTTCGACATATCTAAATGTAGGAAAATATTATATGTATGCAGTAGTTGGAGAAACTACAAATTATAAAGGAGCAACAACAGCACCTGTTGAATTTAATGTTATTAGTTCAGAAATTAGTGGAAGCGTAACGATAAAAGGTACAAATACATATGGACAAACTTTAAGTTTGGATACATCCGCCATAAATCCAAGTGATTGTACGCTTACATATCAATGGTGGTATTCAACGAGTAGCACCGCAACAAGCGGAACAATCATAAATGGTGCAACAAGCAAGACTTATACAATAGGAAGTGGACTTGTAGGAAAATATATAGGCGTAACGGTAATAGCAACTAGAACAAACTATACAACTAATACATTTGTAGATATAACAGATGGTTCAAATGTAACAGCAACAGTTGATAAGGCGACTCTAGATGTGCCGAAATTAGAAAATAAAGATGATTACATATATAATGGAGAAGAGCAAACTGCTAATGTTACAGGTGTTGATGATAATACTATGCAAATAGACAATAATAAGAGAAAAGATGCAGGCACAGAAAATATAACTATATCATTAAAAGACCCAGAGAATTACAAATGGAAAGATGGTTCTACGGAAAAAAAAGAAATACCTTGGACAATAAAAAAATATGATTTAAGCAATGCAACCATAGGTACGATTGAAGAATTTGTATACGATGGAAAAGAAAAGAAACCAACACCAACGGTAACAGTGCCAATACCAAAAGGAACTAATACGACATTAGGAGCGGAAGATTTTGAATATAGTTATAGTAATAACATAAATGCTAGCAAAGAAGCTAAATTAATAGTTACAGCAAAAAGTACTTCAAAAAATTATACTGGAAGCACATCGAAAAAATTTGAAATATCAAGAGCAGATGCTACTATAACAATAACATCGTCAGCTAATCAAAGTGTTATGGAAAATGAAACTATAAATGTAACATATTCGTATAACGGGGATGGTACAGTTACTGCTAAAAGTAGTGATAAAAATATTGCAATTAGTAGTGTTGACTCTACGAAAAATCAAATTATTGTAACTGGAAAGAATGCAGGAAAAGTAAAAATAACTGTTACGGCTTCTCAAGGAACAAATTACAATGAAGCAAGCACAGAATTTGAAGTTACAGTTATTGCAAGTAATTATATGATAAAAAGAAATAGCGAAGAAAATTATTATGAAACATTGCAACAAGCTTTTGATGCAGCACTAACTTTAGAAACTGTGGTAGTAAGAAAAGATGTTTCTGCTGAAAAATCTGCACAAGTGCCAACTAATAAAACGGTAACGCTAGATACAGGTAGTCATTATATTACGCTAGCGGAAAATGCAGGTATTGAAATTCCTACTACTTCAAAACTTATTATTTGTGGCAATGGTACGATAAAGAAAACGGCAAATCCTTCAACTACACTTATTTTAAATAAAGGTACATTAGAAGTTAATGGTACGCCAACGCTTACAAATATATATAATTATGTTTTAGATAATTTGGGAACAGCAACATTTACAGGCGGTACAGTTAGAGGTGCAAAGCCAATTCATGTTAGAGGGGAAGCTTCTAGCGAAGTTATAGTAAATGGAAGTAATGTAAATATTATTGCGGAAAATTATATGGAAGCAGAACATGGTGCTATAACTCTTGAGGGTAATTCAAAATTAGAGTTTGTAAATGGTAATGTTACTGCAAATGGAAACATTTCAGCAGTTAGAGGCGTTTTAGTAAAAGGAAATGCAACAGCTACTATATCTGGTGGCACTATTAGTGCGACTAGCACAAGCGCTACAAATCAAGGTGATGCAATAGGAGTATTTACAACTGGCGAAGTTACAATAAAAAGCGAAAATTTATTAACAGGTTCACGAGCAGGTGTTGCCTTATTAGATGGTAACACGGGTAATGTTAATATATTTGGCGGTACAATTGTAGGTGGTCAAGTTGGTATTTTAAATAACAGTACAGCAAAGGTTACAATAGGTAATAAGGCAGATGATGTTGTTATAACAACAAAACCAATAATAAGAGGCGAAAAGATTGCGTATATAAGTTTGAAAGCTACATCAAAACTTGAGTTTTATGATGGTGTACTTCAAAGTGCAGGTAGAAAAAATGTAATATATCAAGATGTAATTGATATTAGTTCAAATGTTATAAGTGATTTAAATATTAATCAAATTGAAGCAAATGTTAAAAATACTCATAAGTTATATTTTGCAACTGGAACAATAGAACCTGTATATCAAGAGGGCTATGATATACATTTAAGCACTCAAGTTATTAATGGCAAAACATACGATATTGGATATTTGCGAGTATATACAGCACCGATAGTAAATGGACCACAAAATGTGACATTAAGAATAGGCGAAAGCACAACATTTACAATAACGGTAATTGGTGGTGTGCCAAGTAAATATACATTTAAATGGCAAACAAGCATTGATGGCGGTAAAAAATGGACAGATATAGTAGGAGAAACGAGTGATAGTTATAAGACACCAATTGCAACTGCAGATATGGATGGAAATATGTATAGATGTATAGTTTCAAATGGTATATTTAATGTAAAATCAAGAGAAGTTACTTTAACTATTGATGAAAAAGATTTATATGAATTTCCTGTAGATATCGTTCCGATTGGTAGATTTACTTTTATAAGCGACAATGTAATATCAACTGTAAATGGAAAAGATGCTGTTGAACTTGAACTTGTAGTTAAATCTACATCGCCACTAAAATACTTAAAACTAAATAATGAAAATATAGATTTGACGAAAAATGAAGCACAAAACATATTAAATGCAACTATTAAGAAAACTAAATATGTAGAAATTAAAAATACCGTAGGAGAAGTTGCAGAGTATGCATATTCTTTCTATGTTGTTGTTAGTAAAAATGGAATTTATACGGCAGAGTTTAAAGATGATAATGGATATTCTAGTAATGTTACTCAAACAATAGACACATTTAATACAGAAGCATTAACGGTTGAATACAGCGTGCAAGAACCAACTTTATATAGAAAATATTCAGTTGTAACATTTATCGCAAATAGAGATGTTAAGTTTGTTTCGCCAGAAGCATTTGAAAGTCAAATGACTAAAAATAGCAGTAATGAATATGTAAAGAAATATACACTTAATGTATATAGTGATTTAACAGATGTAACATTTTCATTTAAGGATAAGTCTGGTTATATGGCAAGTGTTAAAGTTTCTACAACACAAAGCGTATCAAAAAATGTAAGATTTACAAGCGACAATACTTCATTAGGTGCTTTATCAATAAACGATGCATATGTATTGTCAAAAAATCTTTCTGGTAAAGTAGAATTGGGAGAAGATAACAAATTACAATATAGATATGGAATTAGTAGTACACAAAGCGACATGTTTATGAGTAGGGCTAGAGATGTAGGTGCAGCAGTAATGTTATCAAATGCAACGACTGCGAAATCATATGATGCAGTATTACCTCAAAACATAGAGGGCATAGGTACATCTAAGCTATCAAGATATGGCATTTCGAAAATAGAAAATGAATATGTTGCAGCGTTTAACGCAAATGCAACAGGAACAACATTATCTATGGCAAATGCGAAATATGTTGATATATTAAAAGGTGCTAGATTAAATCTTTACAAAGGTTTAACGATAACGGACTTTAACATTGGAAGTACAGCTTCACCGTATGTTATGATGTCTAGTGAAAATACTGGTAGCAATGTTGACAATACGGCAAGTAGCAATAGTAGCTTCAGAGTTACAATTATTAATAAGTAGGAGGGACATTAGATGAGAAATAAAAGAGGTATTACATTAATTACATTAATTATTACAATAGTAGTTCTGCTTATACTTGCTAGTATTAGTATTTTTATTGGATACGAATACAATATAAACAAAGCTAATTTCACAAAGATATATAATGAAATGAAAGAAGTGAGTAGTGCAATTCAAGAAAGACAAGTGGAAAATAGATTGGATAATACAATCTATCCACTTGTCGGCAAAAAATTAACTACTACTGATGCAATTGAAATTAACGGCGTAACTTACGGTGATGGGTACTACTTAGTTACTCCCGAAGAAATGGCATCTTCACTTGGGTTATCAAATGTAACAAGAGATTATGTGGTTAATTATTCAACAGGCGAAGTTATTTCTAAAAATGCTATCTTATTAGAAAGCAAACAGATATATACTTTAGAAGAACTAATAAGAAGTGAGTTAGATAACGAACTATTAGCTCAAACAGGTGAATATGACGAAGAAAAAGGTGTAAACAAGCCAATAGTTATAAGTGGAATGCTACCTGTAAAATATATCGATATCTATAACGCTTGGGTGGTAACATCAGAATATGATGAAGAATGGTATGATTATAGTGTAGCGGTAAATCAATGGGCAAATGTAATGCTTGTGGACGATATAGAACTTGAAGGAATGACAAACGATGAAGTAAGAAAAAGTACAAAAGAAAGTTTAGTTGGCAAAAAAGTTACAAAAGAGGGAAGTGCTTTTGTATGGATACCTAGGTATACTTATAAAGAAGAAAGCGGTAGTATAAGCGTAGTATATAGCAAACTTACAACAGACTATACACAAGATGGATATATAAAACATCCAGCGTTTTACTTTGGAGAATATACAGGTGCTGAAACTGATACGACACCTAATACGGGTTATAAAAATGGTGGAAAAGAACTTACTGGAATATGGCTTTCAAAGTATGAAGCGGGATATGAAAACTAAATTTAAAACTTATAATAATTATTAATACTAATGTGAAATTTACAAATGAGGAGGTAAATTTATATGAGAAAAAAATTAATAATGTTACTAACGCTCGTTTTTGTGGCTTTGTGTTGCCAATATGCATGTACATATGCCGCTATGAAATGTAATAATTGTGGAAATATTGATATAACTATTACATATAATACTACAAGCACTACACATACATCCATTTTGCTTTGTAAAAAATGTAATAGTGTAGTTCAAAGTGTGGCAACGAGTGCACATACTTGGAATAATTTGCATACTTGTACGGTATGTGGATATAGAGAGCCACACAAATATCAAGCCAAAATAACTAAAAATGCTACATGTAGTAATGAGGGCGAGCGAACATATACATGCATTTGTGGAGCTAGCTTTACCGAAAAAATAGATGTGTTAGACCATAGTTTTAAGTATATGGGTGATACTCCAGAGGCACAAAGACATTTGCTTAAATGTGCTAACTGCACTGCGACAAGAAAAGAAACACATAACTTCAATTCGGATAATGTATGTAAAGTTTGTGCTTATAAGGCTGGATGTACTCATACATGGAAAAATGCAACATGTACATCTCCAAAGACATGTACAAAGTGTGGAGAAACAAGTGGCACGGCACTTGGACATAATTATGTATATGATGATGATGGATACGGAAAAGATACGCATACATTAAGATGCGAAAATTGTTCTGCAACAAAATCTGAAAATCATAATTTAAATTCAAGTGGAATATGCAAAGTGTGTGGATATAAAACGGTATGTGATCATGAATATGTATACACATCAGTAAATAGTACAAAACACAGTTTGAAATGTAGAAAATGTAGTAATACTTATGAAGAAAATCATAGTTTCAACAGTAATGATAAATGCACAAAATGTGGATATAAAAGAAATTGTACACATACATGGAAAAATGCAACATGTACATCTCCAAAGACATGTACAAAGTGTGGAGAAACAAGTGGCACGGCACTTGGACATAATTATGTATATGATGATGATGGATACGGAAAAGATACGCATACATTAAGATGCGAAAATTGTTCTGCAACAAAATCTGAAAATCATAATTTAAATTCAAGTGGAATATGCAAAGTGTGTGGATATAAAACGGTATGTGATCATGAATATGTATACACATCAGTAAATAGTACAAAACACAGTTTGAAATGTAGAAAATGTAGTAATACTTATGAAGAAAATCATAGTTTCAACAGTAATGATAAATGCACAAAATGTGGATATAAAAGAAATTGTACACATACATGGAAAAATGCAACATGTACATCTCCAAAGACATGTACAAAGTGTGGAGAAATAAGTGGCACAGCACTTGGACATGAATATAAATATAGTGGAGGCAAAAAAACTACAACAACTCATACTTTATCTTGTACAAGATGTAGTAGCACTAAAAATGAAAAGCACAATCTAAATGGCGAAGTTTGCGTTACATGTGGATATAAAGGAAATCATGTGTTTGAATATAGTGGCGGAGAAGTGAATGCAAAGACACACCTGCTAAATTGTAAAAACTGCTCTGCAACTAGAGCAGAAGCACATAACTTTGATAAAAATAAAATATGCAAGGTATGTTCATATAAGGTAGAGTGTGCACATGAGTATATATATTCTTCGATAGATGAAACAAAGCATACTATAAAATGTAAAAAATGTGATTTGGCGATTGAAGAAAATCATGAATTTGGTAGTGATAACAGATGTATAAAATGTACTTTTATTAAAAAGTGTAGTAAAGATAATATTAATGCTGGGCATCCTATATTTAAAGTTGAATGTATTAGTATCGACGAAAACACTCATGAAATTACAGAGCGCTGCATGGCATGTAATAGTTCATTTACTCATGTTGAAAATCATATTTTCAGTTCAAATGGTAAATGTTTTGATTGCGGATTCGAGAAAAATGAAGAAAAGAAATGTAGTGCAACTGAAATATTAGATGGACATTCTCCAAGGCCTACTTTGCATCAAGTTAGATATGATGAAACATGTCACAAAGTGTATTACTATTGTGAAATTTGTAAGCGAGGATTTTTCAAATTAGAAGCACATACTTTAAACAATGGTAAATGTAGTTGTGGCTATCAAGAAGGAACTTATATTTGTGAGCATGATTCAGAAAATTATAAAACAACATATAATAATTCAAGTGATAGTAACAAACATATAAAATCTATAGAGTGCCAAAAATGCAATGCAAAACTAGAAATAAGAGAAAATCATGAATTTACAAAGGCTAATAAATGTGACAGATGTGATAGCGATTTTTCAATGCAAGTTAAGTATGATACTTCAAGTTTGTTGCCAGGCGAAAGTACTCAAATTACGGTTACTCATAATGGTAATGAAAATATAAAAATAAAGTATACTAGTAGCAATGAAAAATTAATTTCTGTTGATAATGCAGGAAATGCAGAAGCTAAAGTTATAGAAAATTCAAAAACTAAAGATGCAACAGTAAAAATAACTGTTAAAGCATATATTAATGAAACTAAAAATATAGCAACACAAACTATAGATATAAAATATAATCCAAAATATAGTTTGAAGGTTGATATACCAGATGAAATTTATTTAGATGAAGAAACAATATTAGGTGCTATTGCAACGCCAAATAACGGGAATGGCTTTATAAGATGGAATATAAGTGGTGTTGGAGATATAAATCAAAATGCAGGAGTAAATAATATCGCATATACTCCAAGCATATTAGGAAAGCATACATTAAGAGTTTCTTACTATAATAAAACTGGTACAAGATTAGCAATGGAAACGAGAGAGATTGTAGTAAAAGAAAGAAAAACAAAAGAACCATCAAGTCAAATGAGCATTTTCCTTGATGAAGAAGTAACTTTAAGTGGTGTAGAAAACTTACAAGTAATTTCTGGTAAGAGTTTAATAGTTTCTGAAAATAAAATTATAGGTGTTGAACTTGGAACAACAATCATAAAAGATGAAAAAGAAAATATATATGTAGTTAATGTTACAAATCAAATAATTCCTATAACAGAAATGAATATTGAGATAAATACAAAAAATGATGTGATATTTGCAGGGCAAAAAGTACAAGCAATAATAACAACAAAACCAGAAAACGCAACAGAAGAATATGAAATATCAAGCTCAGATAAAGAGACACTTACTGTAACTAATAATGGTGTGATAGAAGCTAAGAAAGCAGGAAAAGCAGAAATAACATTAAAAACTTCATCGGGAAATACTGTAACGAAAGAAGTTAATGTAAAAGCTGAAACATTAAAATTAACAACTAATAACTCAACAGTAAAACTAGACATAGGAGAAAAAACATATAAATTCCCAATAGACGAAACCTTACTTAGTGAAGAAACATTAAAAAATATTGAATATATTAGTAACAATGAAAATGTTGCAACAATACAAAATGATGGTACAGTTGTTTTAAAAGGCATTGGATATGCTAAGATAACTGCAAAAATGAAGTCACTAAAAGGAACGACGACAAGCGTTTCACTTACATTAAAAGTACAAAATTATAGCCAAAAGAAAACAGGAAAAACCAAATACGACCAAAAGGTAGGAACAAATGAAGAATCTGAAAAAGTATATGTATACTTTGGTGGTTCTGGTTCAATAACAGGAGGAATTGAAGCTACTGCAAACCAAACATTAAAAAATAATACATATGCTGATACATTGCTTGTCCCTACAGGAACAGGCGATGTGGGAAGATGGAATGAGTGGTATCAAACTATAGATGATATTTCGGAATTATTACAATCTGATGAATATAAAGATAAAGAAATTGTATTAATTGGGTATAGCAGTGGTGGATATCCAGCAGCAGAGATAGCACTAAACTTAGCAGAAGCTGGCATGACATCACAAATAGAATTACATATAGTAGACGGTGTACAAGGTTCAGATGGTAAAGAACCAATTCAAGAATATGAAGCAATAGAGAATGCAGGTATTGAAACTACTATTTACGCATCGAGTGATGGAAGAGGAATTTCAAAAGTTACAAGAGAAGTTGGCGAAAAATATGCAGATAGTGAGCATATAACATATGTAAGTGATTATACAAAAAATAATACAACTCATAGAGATATAAATTCGCTTGCTCATGATTTAATAGGTCAATAAAGATAAAACGATACTAAAAAAGTCCAAAGATAAAATTCTTTGGGCTTTTTTAAGTAAAATTTAAGGTTAAAATTAAACTAGAGTAAATTTTCCGTTTCTTTTACATATGTATGATTCTAATTCCATAAGAGTTAGTGTACTGTTAATTTTGCTAGCTGAAAGATCTGTTTTTTTGCATATTTCATCAGAAGTTAGGGGACTAATTAATAGCAAATTATAAATTTCTTGATATTCCAAAGGAATTTTTAAAGATGTTTTGTTTGTGACAAGTGAAATATCCATAAAATCTTTTAAAATATCATTTGGCGAAAGTGCTATTTTCACATTATCATGCAAAAGATTGTTGCTTCCGGTTGCAAAATTATTATTTATATTAGATGGAATAACATAAAGATTTTTATTTAAGTTTTTGGCTATATCAGCTGTAATTAAAGCACCACTTTTTTCTCCCGCTTCAATTACCAAAACGCCTTCTGACATTGCTGCTACAATTCTATTTCTTTTTGGAAAATTAAAAGGGTATGCATCTACATCAAAAAAATGTTCTGTAATTATTGCACCATCATTTGCTAAAATTTCATAAACAAGATTTAGATTTGATTTTGGATATATTTTGTCGAAGCCTGAGCCAATTACTGCTATAGTTTTATTACTAATACTTCCTCTGTGAGCAGCTGTATCAATACCTTCGGCAAGACCGCTTATTATTCTAATATCATTTTTTGAAATTTCATTTGCAAATTTAAATGCACATTCTTTTCCATAATTACTGCATTTTC
>CAZRQF010000009.1:25392-28894 GCA_964602275.1 uncultured Eubacteriales bacterium | reverse complement strand
GCGTAAAAAGCATTGACAAAAATTTGTGCATAGTGGTATAATGCTAGGCATAGAGTAGATATAAACTTTGACAAGGACAGTAGGTGCTTATGGAAGTTATAGCGAATTGGGGATGGTGGAAGCCCAAAAACGAAAGTAGCATTGAAAATCACCTTTGAGTTTTAAGCCAGAATAAAAAGTAAGGCTTAACGGCTTTTCACCGTTAGAAGAAATCCATATGTTAGTATGTAGGTGGTATAGCGAATTTTAAGTTTCGTCCTAGATATATTAGGGCGGAACTTTTTTGTAATGTATAAAACCTTAATACATAATAAAAAATCTATAAAGGAGAGAGAAAAAATGTGTAAAGAATGTACAAACGAACAATCTACAAAAGAAACAAAAAAGTTGTATAACAAAGTTTCAACAGATTTAAACTTCCTTGAAAGAGAAAAAAATGTTATTGAATTTTGGAAGAAAAACGACATTTTCAAGAAAAGTGTAAAAGCAAGGGAAGGACATCCAACATTTATGTTTTATGATGGTCCTCCAACAGCTAACGGAAAGCCACATATAGGTCACATTGAAACAAGAGTTTTTAAAGATGTTGTACCTAGATTTTGGACAATGAAAGGATACGAAGTTCCAAGAAAAGCTGGTTGGGATACGCATGGACTACCTGTAGAACTTGAAGTTGAAAAATTACTTGGAATAAACGGAAAGCCACAAATAGAAAAATATGGTGTAGAACCATTTATAAAGCAATGTAAAGAAAGTGTTTGGAAATACAAACACGAATGGGAAATGATGAGCGACAGAGTTGGCTTTTGGGCAGATATGGAGCATCCATATGTAACCTATGAAAACAACTACATAGAATCAGTTTGGTGGGCATTAAAAACAATATCAGATAAAGGCCTATTATACAAAGGTCACAAAATAGTGCCATATTGCCCAAGATGCGGAACATCACTTTCATCACATGAAGTAGCACAAGGATATAAAGATGTAAAAGAAACATCATGTATAGCAAAATTTAAAGTAAAAGGCGAAGAAAATACATACATCTTAGCATGGACAACAACACCATGGACACTTCCATCAAATGTTGCATTGTGCGTAAGCCCTAAGGATAAATATGTACAAATAAAAGTTGCAAGCGGAGAAAAATACATCTTAGCGGAAGCTTTAATACCAAGTGTTATAGAAGAAGAATATGAGCAAGAAAAAGAATGGTTAGGCGACGAATTATACGGAATGGAATACGAACCACTATATCATTTTGTAGAGCCACAAGAAAAAGCATGGTATGTAGTTGCAGATAACTATGTTACACTTACTGACGGTACAGGTGTTGTACACATTGCACCTGCATTTGGTGAAGATGACTCAAGAGTAGGAAAAGATAACAAATTACCATTTGTACAATTAGTAGATGAACAAGGTAACTTTTCAAAAGAAACAGGAGAGTGGGCAGGAACATTTGTAAAAGATGCAGATAAGCTAGTGTTAAAAGACTTAGAAGAAAGAGGATTATTATTTGCAGCACTTCCATATGAACACTCATATCCGTTCTGTTGGAGATGTGACACACCACTTCTATATTATGCAATTGATACATGGTTTATAAGAATGTCAGAACTAAGAGATAGACTAGTAAAAAATAATAACACAGTAAATTGGATGCCAGACAATATAAAAGAAGGAAGATTTGGAAACTTCTTAGAAAATGTAATTGACTGGGGACTATCTCGTTCAAGATATTGGGGAACACCACTTCCAGTATGGGAGTGTGAATGTGGACATTACCACACAATAGGAAGCATAGAAGAGCTTAAAAAATTAGGAAACAAAGTGCCAGACAATATAGAATTACACAAACCATACATAGACGAAATTACAATAAAATGTGACGAATGCGGAAAAGAAATGCATAGAGTACCATATGTAATAGATTGCTGGTTTGACTCAGGTTCAATGCCGTTTGCACAATATCACTATCCATTTGAAAATAAAGAACTATTTGAAAAGCACTTCCCAGCACAATTCATAAGTGAAGCGATAGACCAAACAAGAGGATGGTTCTACACACTTATGGCAATATCAACACTACTATTTGACAAAGCACCATTTGAAAATTGCTTAGTATTAGGACATGTACAAGATAAAGATGGATTAAAAATGAGCAAGCACAAAGGAAATGTAGTAGACCCTTGGTCAGTATTAGATAAACAAGGAGCAGATGCAGTAAGATGGTATTTCTGTGCAAGTTCATCGCCATGGCTACCAACAAGATTTTACGATGATGCAGTTAGTGAATATCAAAGAAAATTCATGGGAACATTCTGGAATACTTACGCATTCTATGTTTTATATGCAGACATTGATAACTTCAATCCAATGAACTACGAACTAGAATATGATAAATTATCACAGATGGATAAATGGGCATTATCAAAGCTAAATTCACTTGTAAAATTCGTAGACGAATCAATGACAGAATATAAAATAACAGAATCGTCAAGAGCAATACAAGACTTCGTTGACGAACTAAGTAACTGGTATGTAAGAAGATGTAGAGATAGATTCTGGGCAAAAGGAATGGAACAAGACAAAATAAATGCGTACATGACACTATATACATGCTTAGTAACCTTATCAAAAGTATGTGCACCATTTGTACCATTCATGACAGAAGAAATATATCAAAATCTAGTTAGAAACCTAGACGAAAAAGCACCAGAAAGCATACATCTATGTGACTTCCCAGTAGCATGTGAAGAATACATCGATGAAAAACTAGAAGAAAACATGGAACTAGTACTAGAAATAGTAACACAAGGAAGAGCATGCAGAAATGTATCAAACATAAAAAATAGACAAGTGCTATCAAAAGCATATGTAGGAACAAAGAAAAAATTAGACGAAGCATATTACTACATAATAACAGAAGAACTAAATGTAAAAGAAATAGAATTTGTAGAAGATGCAAGCGAATTTGTATCATACAATGTAAAACCAAACCTAAAAACAGTAGGTCCAAAATACGGAAAATCGTTACCAAAAATAAACGAAACACTTAGAAACGGAAATGGAACAGAGTATGTAAAAGAGCTAAAAGCAAACGGCAATGTGACATTAAAGTTAGGTGACGAAGTAATAAAATTAGAAGAAGCAGACCTATTAATAGAAACAACAAAATCAGACAAATATGTATCAAGCCAAGAAGACGGAGTAACAGTAGTGTTAAACATAGAGCTAACACCAGAACTAATAGAAGAAGGCTTTGTAAGAGAATACATATCGAAAATACAAAACCTAAGAAAAGAATCAGGCTTTGAAGTACAAAATCACATTGAAATGTACTACTGCGGAAATGAAAAACTAGCACAAATAATAGAAAACAACCAAGCACAAATAGCAGATGAAACACTATCACAAAAAATAGAAGCAAAAGAAAACGAAGGAGCAGAGCTAGACATAAACGGAGAAAAAATAACAGTAACATTAAAAGTGTGTTAAA
>CAZRQF010000009.1:0-25292 GCA_964602275.1 uncultured Eubacteriales bacterium | reverse complement strand
ACGATTAGACTGCTGACAAATTAAAAATGTCGGCAGTCTTTTTATTTGCGGGTCGGCGTCCCCGACGACCCAAATAAAATAAAATATGCAATGCTTGATGACAAATTTTTTGCCTTGTGATAACATATTTTTGGAGGTGCTAAAGATGAGCAAAATTTTTGTTATTGATGGTACAGATGGAAGCGGAAAGCAAACACAAATTGAAAAACTATGTGAAACTTTTGAAAGTGAAAATATTGCATATGCCAAGTTTAGTTTTCCAAGATATGATAATCCATCTTCTACATTCGTAAAAATGTATTTAAATGGTGAATTTGGAAAAGATGCACAAACGATTAGTCCGTATGTTGCATCTAGTTTTTATGCGTTAGATAGATATGCGTGTTACATGCAAGAAATGAAAAAAGCAATAGAAGATGACAAAACAATAATTTTAGATAGGTACACAACAGCGAATATGGTACATCAAGCTGGCAAAATAAAAGATATTGCAGAGCGTGATAGATTTTTGGAGTGGTTATACGATTTTGAATTTAACATACTTGGACTTCCAAAACCAACAAAAGTTTTTTTCTTAGATATGCCACTTGAAAAATCAGAAGAACTAATGAAAAATAGACCAAATAAAATAAATAATGAAAAGAAAAAAGATATACATGAAAGTAGCAGAGAACATTTAAAATCGGCATATGAAGCGGGAATATATGTAAGCGAAAAATATAATTGGGAACACATAAAATGCTGTGATGAAAATAATAAAATTAGAACGATAGAAGATATACATAACGAAATATATGAAACTATAAAAAAATATTTGTAGTAGTAGCTTTTAAATCTAGCTTAACAAAAGCATAACAAGAAAATTAAGTAACACCTAAAAATAGCGGGCATAATATATTATAACAAGTGTATATGAAGGGGTTGTGGTTTTGATGGGTGTTTATGTTGATTGTGCGGCGACGACTTTTGTTTTGCCTGAGGTAAGAGATGCGATGCTTCCGTTTTTGAGCGGTGGTTTTGATGGAGCGTTTGCTAACCCTTCTTCGGCACATAGGGCAGGAAAGTTTGTGCGTGAAGCGGTGGAACTTGCACGCAGACAAGTTGCTGATGCTATTGGTGCTGAAGCGGAAGAAATTTTTTTTACTTCGGGTGGCTCTGAGGCAGATAATTTAGTTTTAAAAGGTTTTGCTAGGGCAAATAAGCATAAGGGTAGACATATAATTACAACTAAGATTGAACATTTGGCTGTTTTAGAATCTTGCAAAACGCTTGAAAATGAAGGCTTTGAAGTTTCTTATCTAGATGTTGACGAAATGGGCTTTGTTGATGTAAATAAACTTGAAAAACTTATTAGACCAGATACAATTATGATTTCTGTTATGTTTGCAAATAATGAAATTGGCACAATAGAGCCAATTAGCGATATTGCGAAAATTGCCAAAAAGCATGGTGTGTTTTTTCATACGGATGCAGTGCAAGCAGTTGGCAATGTGCATATTGATGTGAAAAAACTTGGAGTTGATGCCTTGTCACTTTCTTCTCATAAGTTTTATGGACCTAAGGGAGTAGGGGCACTTTATATAAAAAAAGGAAATGATTTTTTAACTATTATTTCTGGTGGACATCAAGAAAATAACAAGCGTGCAGGCACTGAAAATGTGCCGGGCATTGTAGGAATGGGCAAGGCAATTCAAATTGCAACTAATAATATTGACATTCATAGTAAAAAACTTTTAAACCTTAGAAATCAATATATAAATGAAATATTTAATAAAATTCCAAATGTTAAGCTAAATGGCGATTTTAAAAATAGACTTCCGGGCAATGCTAATATTTCTTTTGAGGGAGTTAGCGGTGCATCACTTTTGCTTCTTCTTTCAGAAGATGGCATATATGCATCAAGTGGTTCTGCTTGTACAGCGGGACTTTCAAAGCCATCACATGTATTAAAGGCAATAGGGCTTTCGGACGATATGGCAAATGCAGCTATTAGAATTACATTTGGAAATCACAACTCAAAAGAAGATGTAAATTATATAATTCAAAAAATGGCGTATCATGTGGAAAATTTAAGAAAAATGAACCAAAAAATGTAAAGAAAATCAAGGTTTATTACAGAAATATTACAAAAATATTACAAATCAAAAACAAGTATTGCATTATATTGTCTTAAAAGATAAAATACAGATAAATGATTGCGGAAATCGTCGAAAGTTGACCACTTTGAATTTTAAAAATGTGGTATATTTAAGTAAGAATATAGAAATACTAATGAAAAAGATTAATTTGGAAAAGGTGTGAAAAGATGAAAAAACATTTAAAAATTTCAAAAAATATTGTTGCAATTTTATTATTGACGATTGTATTGTTCACATCTAATGTATCACTTGCTGCTTGGTGGGCAACACCTGGATATGAGTGGGCATTATCAAAAGGTCTTACATCTGTAAAATCTAAAGCACAACTTGACAAGACAGTTACGCATACAGATTTTTATTCTACGGTACTTAAATATTTAACATTAAAGGGAGTAGAACCTGATGGGAAGAAAGTTCATCATACAGATGATATGACATATCTAAACAATGTTGTTTCTGGTTTGTTTGAAATAATAAACACATATACCACTGAAGATTCACTAACTCCAGAACAATACAGAATAGTAGAAAATTATATAGAACATGCAACAACAACATTTAATAAATATAAAGAATACCTTACAAGAGAAAATATAAAAAATGTTGATTTGTATTTAGCGTTATCAAAATATAAAGCAGCAACACTTATAAATGATAGAGAATATAAAGAGCTTGTGTTAGGCAGAATAGGCACAATTAAAAATTCAGAAATTTTTGACTATGGCATAACACCTTATGCGGGCGATATTACAAGAAAAGAATTTTTAGTTTTGATGTATGACTTATTATCATATGCTAGTAATATTAGTGAAGCAAGTGCACCTGCTGTAATTGACAAATTTGCTGATGCAGGAGTATTGCTAGGTTATCAATCAGACTTGATGCTTGATAAGCCAATCACTTATTCTGAAATGTTAACATTCATGTATCGATTTGAAATTTTTGATTTTAATCCGGTAGTTGAAGAAGAAGACACAGAAGACACACAAAAAGATGTTGTAGAAATACACTAATGAAAAATATATAAAAAGGAGCAGAAGAAGTTATGCCAAGTTGCTTGGGAATATGCATTGAAAAAAATTTAATTAAATATGCAAAGCTAACTAGGGAAAAGAACAGCGTTTCAACAAAGGTCGATTCTTGTGGCATAAAGTTTTATGATTCTTTGTCTGATACGGTTAATGAGATTGTTGACGAAACTCAAAGTGCAACTACACCAATTTGCGTTGGACTAAACTCAGAAGATTATACTACGGTTAATGTTTTTAGTGGGCTAAGCCAAAAAGATATTAAGTCGCTTGTAAATAGTGAGTTTGAATCACTTTGTAGAGAAAGAGAAATTAACCCTGCAGCACTCGACATGAGATATAAACTAGTAAAAAATACTGGAATGCAGGATACCTATAAAGCTATATGTATAGCAGCAAACAATACCGAACTTTCTAATTTGGGACAAGTCTTCTCAAACTACAAGTTGTCAGGCATTTTGTCAGTTGGGCTTTCAGCTCAAAACTTGTTTAGAAACAGAGGCATTGGCGAAAAAATGGCTGTTGTAAACATTGAAGACGACACAAAAGTTACTGTGTTTAGCAATGGCGAAATTTCTGAAATAGTTAGCCTTCCTATTGGAATGGACGAAGTGTTTACTCGTCTTGCTGATAAGTTTAATTCGTATGCTAGAGCATATGAAGCATGCAAAGGAGTGAATGCTTATTCTGATGCTGATTTATCATTAGATGATGAAGCAAGAGAAATTAACGATGTATTAATGCCAGTACTATATGATTTAAAACAAAGAGTAGTTTCTATACTTGAAAATTACAAAACAAATTTAAAATCTATATACATTACAGGTACAGGCGTTATTATAAATAATATTGATTTATACTTTCAAGATGCTTTTCCAAACATAGACTGCGACATATTAGTGCCATATTTTGTTGAAAAAGAAAGAAATGATATAAAAGACATTTTAGAAGTTAACAATGCACTAGCAGTAGCAGCTTATGGTCTTGACGGTGTTGACAAAGAAACAGACTTTTACTTAAATAATTCATATTTAAGAACAGAAGCTGGCAAGAAAATGTTAAAAAAAGATATTCCTGTTAAAGACATTGTAAACAATGTTATTAGCTGGATGGATGATGTCAACAACAAGATGAAACGAAAAGTTAAAACTAAGTCTAGAAAGGTTTCAGTATCTTTTGATGACGAAGTTGAACAGTTAGACCAAATAAATGCGTCTTCTGATTTTGAAATTGGCGGTGCTGCAAGTCAAGTGGCTGGAAGTGAAGACGAAGAAAAACTTTATGATCCATTTGATGAGTGGCTATGCAGAGTTGCAATTTCTACTGGTATAGCATTTATAGCGTATACAGGCGTTTCGCATTATACAGGTGTTATGCTAGCTGACAAACTTGCACTTACACAGTCAAGAACGGCTACTGTTGAAGCTCAAATAAAAAATGTCCAAACAGACATTGACTATATAAATGGGCAATCAGCAGAATATAAAACAAAGACAACTAATTTATCTAAAATATTAGAAACTATTAGAACACATCAAGAAAGATCTTTTGATGTACCAAACTTATTAAGTAGGCTTATGTTTTCAATACCAGATGAAGTAAGGGTTACATCTATAAAGGTTACAAAAAATAATAATGTTTCTATTTCAGCAGAGTCAGGCAGATATACTCAGCTTGGTTATTTCGTTTCAAAGCTTAAACTAGAAGGCGTACTTGAAAATGTAGATATGACAGTTGTAAGTATGGAGGCAGATTCTATAAAGATTGTTATAAGCGGGGTGTTGCCATGATTAAGAAGATAGCACTATTTATTATAATCGTACTGTTTATTTTTGGAACTTTCAATGTATATAAAAATGGTCTTACTTTTAGTAGTGTAAATGCACTATCATATGAAAGTATTACTAAGAAAAATGCAGAGCTAAACACTGCAATTGCTAACTTAAACAATTTAAACAAGACAGAGTATGGTGCAATGGTTTCAAAATTAGAAAGTGCTAAAAGTAATTTTGATACAAATCAAAAAGCTTATGAAACATTAGCTGCTTCAGCATCTGAAAAAGATATTGCTGAGGCAAATAAAGAAGAAAAATATTTACTAGACTATTTATGGATTAAAGTTGGCAATTATGCAAACGAAAACGATATAAAAGTTTTAATTGATCCAGATATAAGTAATAGACTTGTTAATTTTGATGTAACTGGTTCTTACATCTCAATTATAAATTTTATCTATGATTTGGAAAATGATGAAGAGCTTGCGTTTGATGTAGACAACCTAATCATGGAGGGAGCAGATACTGCTGACACAAAAGCAACATTTACAGTTTCTAATGTACTTGTTGTGACAAAAGAACAATAAAATGCAAAAGGAGGAGAAAATGCAAGTATTTTTAAGAATATTAAAAGAACTTGGTATTGCAATAATATTCATACTATTAATAGTTGCTATCTTAGCATTTGCATTTAGGGACAAAGTACCTTTTGGCACAGAAGTGCCAGAAGCAGTTAGCTACTCCGCAATTAGCAAAAAAGATTTTATTGTGGCTGATTCGGCAGTAGAAAACGCAAAAAGTCCAGACCAAATATACAAGGCATCAGTAAAACAACTAGAAGAATATATTACTGAGAAAATAGTTTCGCCTGGTAGAATTGCACCTTTTGGCTCAATAGATGGTGCAAAAGATGTGCCAAGTGAAAAAGTTGCAGATAAATCTGCAATTCAAGATTCTACTACTTTGAATTCGCAAATTTTTACAAATGAGTCAACTTTAGAATAACTGTTGACAAGTTTAAAAGTTTGTTGTATTAATGTTATTAGCTAAGATTTGAAATCTTGATACAATTTTAAATCTTAGTTAAATCTAGAGAATAAACGATAATAGGCGATAAGCTGCCTAGCGTTAAACTCTAGGCATATAAAAAGCCCCTTAAGTAACCTTGGGGCAAGCAGTCCTAACGAATGTTAGGAAAGAAATATTAAAATTTTAAGGAGGATTTTATTATGAAAAATCAAAAAGGTGTATCAATGATCACATTAATTATTACAATCATCGTAATAATTATCTTAGCAGCAATTGCATTCGTTGGAATGGACGATGCAACAGGTAGTGCGCAATTCTCTGGATTCGCTTCAGAATTTGGTGACTATGCAACTAACTTCCAAAATGGACCATATTCAAATGTTACAGAAGCTTTTGGTCTAGCTGGAAAAGCAGCAAACAAAACACAAAAATACTATGCAGCAGCAAGAAAAGTTACATTATCTGAATTTGATGATATCTTAAACGGTGTTACAGTTCCAGCTGGTTATACATTTAAAAAAGATTCTGATGCTTTCAAAGTAGATGGAGTAAGCAGTTTCCCAACAATTAAAGATGCTACAGGTGCAGAATATAAAGATGAAGATTTCACAGTATTTTATGAAATTGCAAATAATGTTATGAGTGAATATACTAATAAAGATTTCTATGGTGATGCTAATGGTGAAGAAACACACTGGGTTACAGATACAGGTTTAGTATTCACATTACCAGGTTTCCCAAGAGAAGTTGATGGTGAAGAAAGAATGTACATCACAGCAAGCTTATACTACAACCCAACAAAAGCTGGTCAAATGTTAACAGCAACTAGTGATTGCTTAACAGTTTATTTTGGTACAAGAAATGATGCTGTATTAGCTAAAGATACTGTAGATACTTCTAAAGTTGCAAGTACTGTACAAAAAGCTGCTGATGCAACAGATGTAGAAGAATTACAAAAATTAACAGATGCTAATAAAACAACTACTACAACTACTGGTGATTAATTTATTGT
Source organism: uncultured Eubacteriales bacterium (assembly GCA_964602275.1). Classification (GTDB taxonomy): domain Bacteria; phylum Bacillota; class Clostridia; order TANB77; family UBA1234; genus RGIG6291. The sequence continues at coordinate 18,310 of CAZRQF010000009.1, read as the reverse complement.
TTAACTAAATAACAAATACATACAAGGCATATGCACAAAGCTGTATATGCCTTGTGTAATATATAAGGAGAAAAAGATGGACTTAATAATATTGCTTACTATATTAATATCAGGCACAGTTTTTGGAAGCTTTTTTACGCTTGCCGTGCATAGAATACCAAGAAAAGAAAACATTATATATGTTAGGTCTTACTGTCCAAAGTGTAATCACAAGTTATACGGTCTTGATTTAGTGCCGGTTTTAAGCTACATATTTTTAGGTGGAAAATGTAGATACTGCAAAGATAAAATAAGACCAAGATATTTACTTTTAGAAATTTTTTCAGGGCTAGTGTTTTTGCTAGTTGCGCTATCTCATGGCATAGGTGCAGAAAGCACGGTGTATGAGTTTTTAGAAATAGCTTTTATATATTTATTCCTATGTGGAGTATTTATAATAGGTGGAATAGATAAAGAAAAATTAGAAATACCAAACGGATTAATAATTTATGAATTAGCCGTTGGCATTGCATATATAATATTCAAATCAATTTATAAAATTTCGATATATGACAACCTAGTTGGCATGGTGGCAATACCACTTTTAATGCTTATTACAAACTTACTTGTAAAATTGATTGTAAAAGACGAAAACAAACTTCCATTTGGAATGGGAGATATAAAATATATAATGGTAGCAGGGTTATTTTTAGGCTTTAGTGCACAAGTAGTAAGCTTATTTTTAACATTAATAGTAACAACAGCATACCTAATAATAAAAAAAGAAAAAACAATACCATTTGGTTATTACATGTCAATTGCAAACGCAATAACATTAATAGCCATACCGCACATCACAGAAATATTAGAAATAATAAGCTTTGCAATAAAAATAAAATAGATAATTACGATAGAAAATATACAGGAGGTAAAATATGAACTTTAAATCACAAAAGGGTTATTCATTAATTGAAATAGGCGTTGGCATTATTATCATTACGGTGTATCTTGCTAGCAGTACGGCTATTTTTAATGGGTGCTTTAATACTTATCGTGCTATTCAACAGCGAAATTATGTGATTAATTATGCTATTTCTAATGTAGAGAAAATGCTACAAGTGGATGCGGATAGTTTAGCTCCTGATGCTGATTTGCTAGAAAAAGTAGAAGCTTTAACTGATAAAAAAACGACGGAGGCTACGGACAAGCTTGCAACTGGCGAATATGCCGTGTGTGAAGATGTGGTAAGTGGTTCTCTTATTAATTCGCCAGATACAAACAATATGAGAATTACAACAAAAGTAAGACGAATACCTACTGATGGCACTTATGCATATGATAATACGGTTTTAAATATTACTGTTTTGGTTGAATATACTTTGTTTCCACAAACAAAAGATGAAAAAAGTATACCTAAAGAGGAGATTTTGTCATATGAACTTACAGCGGTTAAAGTTACTAAAAAATAGTTTTTGTTTTGGAGGTTTGGTTATGAAAAATAATAAAGGTATTTCGCTTATTTCACTTTCAATATATGTGCTAGTTGCTACAATTGTTGTAGGGATACTTACTTTTATGAATGCCAACTTTTTTTCGAAAGTATCTGAGGCATCTAGCAAAACTGAGCTTATGAACGAGTATGCAAAGTTTATTTCGGTATTTTTAAAAGATGTAAAAAATAGTGAGAAAGTGATTGAGTATACTAACGATAAACTTAAGTTTTCTGATAATGTTTCATATGAGATTAAGGCGATGAAAAATGAAGATGGTACTATCAAGGAGTATGCAATTTTTAGAGATTCTGTGAAGGTGTGCGAGGGCATACATAAAAGTGAGATAGGAGTTTTGCCAGCTTTTGATTATGATTATTTAGAAAATACGGTTGCAGTTACACTTGCTTTTAGTAATGATAGTTATGAGTGGCTTGAAAATGGTGTTTATAAAGTTGGTCGTGGATATTAGAGAGGTGTGTTAGTTTATGTTTAAATCTAAAAAAGGTTCTATTACGCTTATGGCATATGCATCTATGATATTTTTTGCTCTTTATTGTGTGATATTGTGTGGCAATTCTGCTAGAAAGTATAAAATTCAGACGGAAAGTATAAAGGTAATTAATTCAGTTTATGATAATGATTTAGCACAAGACGAGTTGATTAAAATATATTACGATAATGGCGGAGAAATGCTAGAAGTGGAGTAGTTTGGATATTCATGTAAATATTTGAAATTAAAGCTTTGATATTGACTTATTTTTCAAAAGTAATAAAATAATATATAGAATATTTTGATTTAATGGGAGAGAAGTTGCTTTCCTATTGTTTACTAATGAATTGATAGTTTACAAATGAGGAGGATAAATATGGCTATATTTGATAATTCTGCAAAGAAAGTGCCATTGGGAGTTTTTTTAATTAGAAAAAATTTGATTTCGGAGAGAGATATTGATACAGCTCTTGCTTATCAAAAAGAGCACCCTGAAAAAAAATTGGGTGAAATTTTTCATATATTAAATTTGTGCAGTGACGAAGAGCTACTTAGAGCGTTAGCGGAAAGATTAAATATTAAGTATGTTGTTTTAGATCCGTTGTTGTTTGAAAAGTTTAACTGCTCACAATATATTTCGCTTGATGTTATTAGGCAACACAAGATTGTTCCTTTTGGCATTGAGGGCGATAAGCTTAAGGTTGCTTTTGCAGACCCTGAAGATGTAAGTGTTATTAAGATGGTAAATCTTATTTTGCTAAATAAAGGCTTGAAGCTTGACATGTATATTACTTTTGGTTCTTACATTGAGAAGATGTTTCAAGAGATGGATAAAAAGGCTGGTAAGGCAGAAGTTTATGATGTATATGGTCAAGATACTACTCAGCTTGTTGATAATATTATTCGTTCTGCTATGGCAAAGAGAACGAGTGATATTCACTTTGAGCCTATGGAAAATAGAATGAGAATTAGGTTTAGAATTGATGGTGAGCTTATTGAAACTGCTTCTATTGATAAGGAAAAACAACAAGTTATTATCGGTAGATTAAAAGCTATTTCAAATATGCACCAAGAAAAACAAGAATCTCAGGATGGTAGAATTATTGCTTATCCTGATTATAACATCCGTGTATCTTCGCAGAGAAATATTTACGGCGAGAAATTCGTTTTGAGATTATTGAAGAAAAATACTAACATTAAAGGTTTGTTTGAACTAGGCTTCCCTAAAGATGAAGCTATAATTAATAAATGTTTTAACAAGAGAAACTGTATTGCACTTGTTGCGGCTCCTACTGGTGAAGGTAAAACTACTACTCTATATAGTGTTATGAAGTTTTTATCTAAGCCTACAATTAATATTACTACTATTGAAGACCCAGTAGAAATAAGAGTACCAGGATTAAATCAGGTTGAAGTTACACCTAACGAAACTTTTGCTGATGCATTAAGAACTATCTTAAGACAAGACCCTGATATCGTTCTTGTCGGAGAGATAAGAGATAAAGAAACTGCCGAGATTGCAATTCAAGCAGGTCAAACAGGTCACTTCGTTTTATCTACTATCCACACCGTTGATGCTATTGAGGCTATCACAAGACTTAAAAAGCTTGGTGTTTCGGCGTACGATGTAGGAAGCGTTTTGGCTACTTGTATCGCTCAAAGACTTATAAGAAGACTTTGTACACATTGTGCAAAGGAAAGAGAGTTTACTGAAGAAGAAATAAATGAGTTTAAAACGATTGGAAAACGATATGAATATGAATTTGATTTAGAGGGTAAACATACTTATGAGCCAGTTGGTTGTGAGAAGTGTAACAATACAGGTTTTTATTCGAGAATTGCAGCAATTGAAATATTAAGTGTTGACGATAATCTTAAAGATTTGATAATTGCTGATAGACCAGCAAATGAGATTAGAAGAGCGGCGTACGATAATGGTTATAGACCACTTGTTGTAGATGCTTTTAATAAAGTTTTACAAGGCGTTACTACTATTTCGGAAGTAAGAAACAAATTAGCTTACTAACATTAGGGCGAAGGGAGAGGAAATATGCCGGTATTTAGTTATAAGGCTGTTAGCAAGAGCGGACAGGTTTTTAAAAACAAAATGCATGAGGATAACGAAGACAATGTAAGGCAAAGACTTAAAATGCAAGGCCTTACACCTATTACTATAAAAAAAGAGCTTGATTTTGTAAGCGGTGGTAATAAGCAAAAGAAAAATAGAGAAGTTGCCATCGTTGTAAATGAGTCGCTTGCAAAGGCTGAAGCAGAAAATAGAGAGAAAAAAGAAAAGAAAAAAGACTTAACTGCTGACATTGATTTTTCTTTTTTGGATAGTGTAAAAACAGAAGATGTTATTGCTTTTACGCAGATGCTTTTGCTACTTAAGAGAGCAAACTTTACTAACATGAGAGCTCTTACCACAATGCTTAATAATACTAAAAATACTGCTATGCGTGGAATTATAGAAGATATTTTGAATGGTTTGGAAGCTGGTCAATACATATATACGACTTTAGAGTATTATAAAAAGATATTTCCGCCGATATATGTTAATATCGTAAAGGTTGGAGAGCTTTCTGGTTCGCTTGCAGATTCACTTGAACAAGCGATGATATATATACAAGATTCTACGGCTATAAAAAAGAAAGTTAAAAAAGCATTAACAGGACCACTACTACAATCAGGTGGACTTTTGATTGGTGCGATTGTAGCCGTTATCGTTGGTATTCCTATAATGCAGGATATGTATGCAGGATTTGGAATGGAAGATCAAATACCAGAGCTTACTATGAAGTTTGCTAATATTATTTATTGGTGTGGTGATCACTGGTATATAGTTGCGGGTATAGTTGGTGTTTTGGTAGCGTTATTTATAGCTTGGAAAAATACCCCAAAAGGTAGATACTCCTGGGATATGTTTAAGCTTAAAATGCCGATATTTGGTCAGTTAATTTTAAGGCTTAATTTGCAAAAGTTCTTTAAGGCTATGCAGATTAACTTAGCTAATAACGCAAGACTGCAAGATGCTATTGAAGTTAGTAAGTCAGTTGTTGATAATTATGTTATTGTTGCGGCACTTGAAACTTCACAAGCTAATTTAAGTATTGGTGGTTCGTGGATTGAGCCTTTTGAAAATATGAGCTTTTTCCCAACTATGATTTTGGAAATGCTTAGAATTGGTATGGAAACTGATATGAATACGATGATTGATAAGATTTTGGAATTCATGGAAGAAGATATACAAATTACAATTGATAGAATAACTAAAGTATTGCCTGAAGTAGGTAATGTTGTTATGGGTGTAATTCTTATTTTCTTCGTACTTATAGTATTAAAACCTATCATGCAAGTTTACATGGGAACTTTCCTATTGGATGCGTACACCTAATACTTTTAAAAAAATTCGAGAGAAAAGCACAAGATGCCTTTTCTCTCGTTTTTTATAATATAAATTTTGTGTATGTTCGCTTGATAAAGTAAAAAATATCTTATATACTTTTAGCTATAAGTTGGTGTTTGAATATTATAGTTTTAAATAGGAATAATATTTTTAGTATATGTGAGGAGGAAATTATGGAAGAAAATATTGTAGAAATATTTGATGGTGTTAAGCTACATTTTATAAATACTGATAAGTTTAAGACTGATTTGATGGCGGTGTTTTTGATAACTGATTTAAATAGGGAAAATGTTACTAAAAATGCATTAATTCCTGCGGTGCTTAGGAGGGGAACTAATAATGTAAAGACTATGAAAGCAATTGCCATGAAGCTTGAAAATATGTATGGAAGCGTGTTTGATGCAAGCTCTGATAAGATAGGCGATAGGCAAGTTATACAGTTTTATATTAATTCTTTAAATAATAATTATGCGTTAGATTCAATGGATATTCAAACTGATGCAGCTACTTTACTTTGTGATATTATTTTAAATCCAAAATTAGTTGATGGTATTTTTGATAGTGAGTATGTAGAGAGCGAGAAAGATACTTTAAGAGAGCTTATTGAATCGAAGATAAACGATAAGGGAGCTTATGCACTTGATTGCTGTATTGAGAAGATGTGCCAAAATGAGCCTTTTGGGCTTTATAAATTTGGATATACAGAAGATTTAGAAAGTATTAATGCTGGGAATTTGTATATGCAATATAAAGAAGTTTTAAAAACAGCTGAAATTCACATTTATGTGTCTGGAGAACTTGCAAGTGATAAACTTGAAAATATTTTTAAAGAGAGATTTGGAAAAATAGAGCGTGATTTTAAAGAAACTAAGTTGCAAACTTTTCTTCCTGTAATAGAAAAGAATGATTTTTCTCATTTGGATGAAAGTTTGGATGTTACTCAAGGAAAGATTGTGATGGGTTACAGGGTTTGTGATATTGATTTGAAAGAGGATTTGGCAAAGGCTACGCTTTTGTCTACTGTGCTTGGTGGTACGCCTTCGTCTAAGTTGTTTCAAAATGTTAGAGAAAAAGCAAGTTTAGCATATACAATTCGTTCGTCATATTTTAAGCACAAAGGAATACTTATGATATCTGCCGGTATTGAAATTGATAAGTATGATGAAGCTTTTTCGTTGATTTTAAAACAGGTTGAAGATATAAAAAATGGCGATGTTACGCAGGAAGAGTTAGCAGATGCTAAGAGTTATTTGATTAATAATTATAAATCTTTTTATGATGACCAATCTACCATAATTAATTTTGATATGGGGCAGACTTTACTTGAAAATGATGACTCGATTGAAGAGCTTATTAAGAAAATTAATGATGTTGAGATAAGTGATATTGTGGAAATAGCAAATAAACTAAGATGCGATACAACTTATTTTTTAAAGAATAGTGGGGAGGTTAATAATGATTAAAGAGAAAATCAAAGAGAAAGTTATAATAGAACATTTGAATAATGGACTTGATGTTATTTTAATTCCTAAAAAAAATTCTGTAAGAACTTATGCAATGTATGCAACTCATTTTGGTTCTTTAAATTATAAGTTTAAAGTGCCTGGTGCAGAAGAGATTACGCAAGTTCCTGACGGTGTTGCACATTTTTTAGAGCATAAGTTGTTTGAAGAAGAAGATGGTGTAAATGCGTTAGATAAGCTTTCAAAGCTTGGGGCAAATGCTAATGCTTATACGAGTTTTAACCATACGGCGTATTTGTTTAGCTGTACTGAAAAATTTGATGAAGCTTTTGATGCTTTACTAAAATTTGTGCAAAATCCATATTTGACAGAGGAAAATGTTGAAAAAGAAAAGGGAATTATTGCTCAAGAAATCAAGATGTATGATGATGACCCAGATTGGCAATTGTTTTTTGGATTTTTAAATTGTTTATATGGAAATCATGCAATTACAAAAGACATTGCTGGTACGGTTGAAACAATTGCTGAGATTACTCCTGATATTTTGTATAGTTGCTATAACACTTTTTATGATCCTTCTAATATGGTTATTTGCGTTGCGGGTAATATCGATACGGATAAGGTTTTAGAAAAGATTAGAAGTAGCGTAAAAGATATGCCGGAGAAAGATAAAATTGAGAGATATTATGGCAATGTAGGCGAGAGTATTGTTAAAGATAAAGTTATTAAAAAGATGGATGTTAGTATTCCAATGTTTATAATGGGATTTAAGGATACGGAAGATACAAAGCTTTTAAGTGCGGGGTATGATGAGGATAATTATGATAGAGTTTTAAAGCATGTTGCAATTGAAATTTTGCTTGAAATGATTGTTGGTAAGAGTACTAAGCTTTATGAAGATATGTATGAAGCTGGGCTTGTTGTAAGAGAGTTTGGTACGGATTATTCTTTTGAGGAAGATTATGCATATAGTAGCATATCTGGTGAGTCAAATAGCATAGATGAAGTGGTAAGCAGAATAAAAGCTAGAATTGAAGAGCTAAAACAAAATGGAATTAATGAAGAAGAGTTTGAAAGAATAAAGAGAATGCTTTATGGTTCTTATGTGAAGATTTTTGATAGTGTAAGCTCGTGTGCAAGAGTGTTTATAAACGATTATTTTAGAGGAATAAATTCTTTTGATTATGTGGACGCATATAGAAATATAACGATTGATTATGTTAAAGAAGTTTTAAACAAACATTTTGATTTTAGCAAAATGGCAATTTCGATAGTTGATAAAAATGATAAGTAAGGGAGGCAGAGCATGCCTATTACATTTCCAAATTTGGGATTAGAATTTGATATAAATCCAGTTGCGTTTAGTGTTTTTGGAAAAGATGTTTACTGGTATGGAATAATAATTGTGTCTGGGATAATATTTGCATTAGTACTTGCGTGGAAAAATCGAGAAACTTACGGTATATCTTGGGATACACTTACGGATTTTGTGTTTTGGGCGATTCCAATTGGTATAATCTCAGCGAGAATTTACTATGTGGCTTTTGAATGGGATTATTATAAAAATAATTTGTCCGATATAATAAAAATTTGGAATGGCGGAATTGCGATATATGGTGCAATCATTGGTGGTATAATTACGGCAATAGTATTTTGTAAAAAGCGAAAAATTAAGTTTTTAGATTTATGTGATTTTTGCACACCGTATTTGGCACTTTGTCAGTCGATTGGTCGCTGGGGAAATTTTGTAAATAGAGAAGCGTATGGCGAAATAACAAATTCGTTTTTGAAGATGGGAATATATGATGCTTCTCTAGGAAGCTACATATATGTGCAACCGACATTTTTATATGAATCAGTTTGTACTTTGATAATTTTTTGTATACTATACTTTAACAGAAAAAACAGAAAATATTCAGGGCAGATGTTTTATTCTTATATGGTTATGTACGGAATAGCGAGATTTATTATCGAAGGATTTAGAAGCGATTCGCTTTATTTAGGAAGTTTTAGAGTATCGCAAATATTAGCCTTGACATTTGCCGTAATATTTGGTATTTTACTGCTGAAAAATAAAACAAAACAGAAAAAAGAAAATAAAGGTTGACAAAAATGTTAAAATATGGTAAATTCTTTTTAGAAGGACAAGACAAAACGATAGTGTGATTAGGGGATAAAATGTGTGAGGTCGCTGTCTTATAAGACTTAAGAAGGAGAGTGATATTTTTGATAAATGACGAGATAAATAAAGTAAGAGAAAAATTAAATATCATGATAGAAAATAGAGAACAACCTGAACAAATATACGAAGTAAGTAAAGAACTAGATGAACTAATCATAAGATATTATAAAGAAATGTTATAACAAAAATCTGCACTAATTTTAGTGCAGATTTTTTATAAATTTATATTTCATCTCGTTCGTCTTCTTTTGATGTTTCTTTATAATGTGTTCTATCTCTTAAAACATTTTTACTTACGACTGGCTTTGATGGAGAAGAGATATTTGCATCTTTTAAGTATTGTGTATCTTTTGGTGCTACAACTGCTTCATTTGGTGCATTAGGGTCTGGTTTTTGTGGTATTCGTGCTAGTCCAAAAAACTTAGTTTTTACTGGTATATGCGGAGCTTTGTAATTTTCTTCGCCACCTGGAAATTTTACGGTTGTTTTTCCTGATGAATCATGTGTTTTTGAATGTTGACTTGCAAAGTTTGCAAGGTCAGTTCTTGTCATTGAAGTTTGAGCTGCAATAATTCTTTTTATAGCCTCGTCATATCTAGAATCCTTTATAAGTTCAGAAAATGCTTTTTTCATTTTAGCAATTTCATCATTTGATATTACAGGTCCATTTTCTAGCATTTCTGAGCGTGCTTTTAATTCTTTAAGTGCTTTAGCATATGCGTCTTCTGGTGATTTTGTTAAACTTTCGATTGATTCTTCAACAAGTTCCATGCCAACTAGTTTTGGTTTTCCAAATTTGCCAAATATAGGTCTTTTATATACTGGGCGAGCGTAGATTGCAGAATCTTTGCCAACACATGGCATATATCCGTTTTGCCTTAAATCTATTGTTGCTTCTTCTAAGTCTTTACCAATAGATTTTGAATCAAGTTTTTTAATTACTCTAATGCCTTCTTTTGCACTTACATGAGAGTCTTCAGTTCTTCCAACTAAATCGCTTGTAATTAATCGAGAAGTAGTTTGGGCGCGTTTTCTACTTTCATGGTTTGAAAGTACTGATTGCATTTCTTCGATAGATGTAACGCCGTATTTTGTATATATGCTTTCTAATTCTTCGAATTCTTCATTTGCAGATAGTTGCTCAAGTAACTCTAATAATTTTGTTTCTCCCGGTGTTATTTCATCTTGTGGTATTTTTTTTAGTGTTGTAATCTTAGTATTGATTTTTTTGGTTCTATCTTTTCCGGTATATTTTTTATATTCGTTAGGCGGAACTTGTTTTTTTAAATTTTCATTTAATTCATTTAATGTTTTTTCTGCTGGTTTAAGGGCTTCTGCTCTTTGCAAATCTTCTTTTGCAACTTTTTCGTCATACACACCGTTTAGTTTATTAATTGTAAAGACATAACCGTCTATACTTTTTTCAAGTTCTGCTATTTTAGCGTTAACATCTGCCAAAGATTTTAGTTTTTTATTAAGCCCTAATTCTTTTTGTATCAAACCAAAAAACTCTTTTAAAATTTTTTCTCTATCACTATCTTTTGGAGAAGTAGAGTAATCGGTAGTGTCATTAAGAATATTAGAGTAAAATTCAAATAGTTCTTCACATCTTGAAAGTTGCTCTTTAGCAGCGTCATATTTTTTTGAAGCGTCAGCAATATCCTTTCTTCTGCTGTTTTCTTTATTTATCATATAGCTAATATTATGTACAGTTGCTTCTAGTTCGAAAAAATCATCTTTATCTATATTTACTTCTTTATTTTGCTTTTTATCTTCATTTAATTTATCTAAATATTCGTTTAAAACTTCTAAATTAGCTTTTAAAATATTAAAGTCACCACTTGATACAGCTTTTCTAGCAACTTCTACTACTTTTAACATAAAAAATCCCCCTTATTTTTTCAAGCTTTCAAGCTTTGTGTTTATTTCTTTGACTAAATTTTCTAGTTCGTTTAATTGGTCTTCTGATAAATTTTTTAATAAATCGTCCGTAAGAGTGCTATTTATGTCGCTAACTTTATTTTTTATATCAAGTTCTTCCATATTTTTTCCTCCTTAGTAAATGTTAATATAATTTTACCTTTTATATCTACAAAATACAAGAAATTAATTGTAAAATTGAGTTTTTTTTGATACAATCTTAAATTAAATTAAAAATAAAGTTAGGAGGATAACAATATGGAATTAAAAGGAACAAAAACAGAAAAAAATTTAATGGATGCTTTTGCAGGTGAGTCACAAGCAAGAAATAAATATACATATTTTGCTAGCAAAGCTAAAAAAGAGGGATACGAGCAAATTGCAGCTATTTTCCAAGAAACAGCTGATAACGAAAAAGAACATGCAAAAATGTGGTTTAAGTTATTGCATGAAAATGATATACCATCAACTATTGATAATTTGAAAGCTGCAGCTGAGGGTGAAAATTATGAGTGGACAGACATGTATGAAAGAATGGCTAAAGAGGCTAGAGAAGAAGGCTTTGACAGAATTGCTTACTTGTTTGAAGAAGTTGGAAAAATAGAAAAGGAACATGAAGCAAGATATTTAAAATTATTAGAAAATGTTGAAAATGGATTAGTGTTTAGTAAAGATGGCGAAAGAATATGGAAATGCAGAAATTGTGGACACATTGTAATAGGAAAATCTGCACCAGAAGTATGCCCAGTATGTACACATCCAAAAGCATATTTTGAAATCAAAGCTGAAAATTATTAAAAACAAAAAAGTACGGTAAATAAAATTTGCCGTACTTTTTTAAAATTTGATATGTTGCTTAACTGTTTATTATGAATTTAAACTTTCTTCGATTACATCCCATATTGTTTCTAGGTTAAATTTTGTTTCAGAAGAAAAAGGAAATATTAAATCTTCTGGAACATCTAGTTCTTTTGCTATGTCGTCTACATATGATTGAACTTTAGTTTTTGCGATTTTGTCTGACTTTGAAGTAACCACAATATATCTACGACCAGTAGACTTTATATAGTCCATCATCATTTTGTCGTTTTCACCAGGTTTATGGCGAATGTCAACAAGCAAAATAATTAAATTAATGTTTTGTCTATTTTTTAAATAGCTTTCGGTAGAAGTACCAACTTTTTGTTGCTCACTTTTTGACATTTGCGAATAGCCATACCCAGGTAGGTCGACAAAGTAAAATCTATCGTCCATATTATAAAAGTTTAATTGGCGAGTTTTGCCGGGCATGCTACTAGTTCTTGCAAGTGATTTTCTATTTGTAAGTGCATTTATAAAAGAAGATTTTCCTACATTAGATTTCCCAGCAAGCACAATTTCTGGTGTTCTTCCTTTAGGATATTGAGATTTATTCATAACAGATATTTCAAATTTTGGATTTTTTATAAGCATTTTTTAAACTCCTTAAAGATTATTTTTAAAAATTATACCATAAATGGAGAAGAGAGGCAAATAAAAAAGACTAGGTTTGCCGACCTAGTCTTTTTTTGATACATACTATGAAAAAATACTTTGCTTTTAAAGCTATATTAATTATAGCACTTTTTGCCTATATGTCAAATTTTATTTGACTTAAATTTACTATAATCGTATAATTATTGTATCCTTTCATAAGGAAATCTTAAGAAAGGAGGTACATAATCATGCGTAAACTGTTTAAGATATTAATATGGGCATTAATAATACTTTTTGTATTTGAAAATGTTGTATATTAAGGAACAGTAAAAAAGACTTGGAAAGTTTTAGTGGGACTTCCAAGTCTTCTTTTTTTTATACAAAATCATGCGTAATTTTGTTTAAACTATAATTATTATAGCTCTTTTTTTCCCATATGTCAAATTTTATTTGACTTAAATTTATTATGCTTATAGCTTATGATAATAACAAAGACGAGTAGAACATCAAAAAAAGACTAGGTTCGCCGACCTAGTCTTTTTTGATATACAATTTGTTCCACAACTTATATATAGCTTAAGCTATGTATAGTATAGCATCATTGGTTATTTTTGTCAAACTTTAATGTGAATTTAATTATTAGAAACCTTATCAAAAATTTCTTTAATTTCGTTACCATAGACGACTTCTTTTTCGAGCAGAGCACTTGTCAAAGCACGAAGTTCTTTCTCATGCTCCGAAATAATGTCTTCGCAACGATTATACAATTTACGAAGAATATTTCTAGCACATTCGTCACTTTCTTTGATAATGCTTTCGGAGAATGTAAAAGTGTTTCCGTCATCATCTTCAATAAGCGACATAGGACCAAATTCGTCACACATGCCAAAATTGCAAACCATTGATTTGGCGTAGAAAGTAGCCATGCCAAGGTCTTGGATAACGCCAGAAGTGTTAGAGCCGTAAATCAGCCGTTCTGCACAAATGCCACCAAAACAGCCGATAATCTGGTTCTCCCAATCTTCCTTAAAAAGACTAAGCTTATCTTCGTCAAGCTCTTCCATGGTCACACCAAGGCTTTCGACACGATGTACAATTTCAACTTTGGAAAGTTTGTAATTACGGTCTGAAAAGTAATGGGCAATGACATGACCTGCTTCGTGGAAAGCAGTAGATTCACGCTCTTTGTCAGTCATCTTTTTACGCTTTTGTCCCAAAAGTTCCATCGAAATCATTTCATCAAAATGTTCACGAGTGACTAATTGAGCACCTTGGCGAAGTGAAAGCAAGCTAGCGTTTTTAACAATTTGCTTGATATCTCTAGGAGTCATGTTAAACGAATCTCTAGCAAGGCGAGAAAAAGAAACATTTGCATCAATAGGAATATTGGAGCAGAAGAGTTTGTACATCTCTTCACGAGCTTTCATGTCGGGATAGATGATGTCGATAGTTTTGCTAAACGCATCTTCATCAAAGAGATACTCGCCACCACTAATGGCAATGCTTTCAGAAAGTGTAGAAATTACGATAACATTTTTACACTCAGCCATGAGTTCCAAGAGTTCACGCAAAAATGCGATTTGGAAAGAGTCGTTCACCTGGAAAAATCCTTCAAAATTTTTGAAAAGAACTACAGAATGTTCATAAGAAGAAGCTTCAGCAAAAACTTTTTTCAAGAGTTTAAAGGAACGAGATTTCTCAATGGCAAAAGATTTACAATTAACAACGACGATAGGGATGTTTGCTTCTCGTGCAACTGCGTATGCAAGCGAAGTTTTGCCGCTACCTGCAGGACCTTGAATCAAATAGTGCATGTGCGGCCGGATGCCAAGAGCATCAAAAGAAGAAGGGTCTTTAATGTAATTTACAATATCTTTTAAATCTTCTTTAGCGTTTTCAAGCCCGATCAAGCCGTTAAAAGTAATCTTAATTTCTTCTGGAGTGTACACGGCAAAATCATTTTTTTTATTCTTCAAGTTTGAAAAGAAACCGGTATTATTTTTCTTCATGCGGAAATTCCTCCTTATGAAAAATAGTTAAGAAACAGTTTACACATGAATTATATATGGGATTAATAAAAATGTCAACTAAAACTCGAAAGTTATGTAAATATGTAAGCAAGGTTTTTTAATATTTTTTTGAAAAATACTTGATTTTGATATATTCGTGTATTAAAATGGTGTCAAGGTGGTGGAAAGTGGAGGAAAGTGGAACTCCATTTTAGGAGGTGAAGCGAATGCTTATAGGTGAATATGCTCATTCTATTGATGCTAAGGGCAGACTTATTGTTCCAGCAAAGTTTAGAACTGAACTTGGTGAGAGGTTTATTGTAACTAAGGGTTTTGATGGCTGCTTATATGGTTATTCGCTTGAAGAATGGAAACTTATTGAAGATAAGATAAAAACTTTACCACTTGTTACTGGAAAAGATGCTAGAAATTTTACTAGGTTTTTCTTTTCGAGTGCCATTGAATGTGAGATTGATTCTCAGGGAAGAATTTTGATTTCTCAAAATTTGAGAGAGTTTGCAGAGCTTCAAAAAGAAGTTGTTGTTATTGGTGTTTCAAGTAGAATTGAAATTTGGAGCAAACTTAAATGGGAAGAATATAACAACGGACAAGATTCTGATGATATTGCTGAGAAGATGTCTATGCTTGGAATTTAATTTTAGACAGTGGTTGGGTCTATTAAATATTTACAAATGATAAATTTTAAGTTTACAAATGAAGAAATTTTTAAGATTGAACAAAAGAAAAATACGAGGATTACAAAAGAAGAAGTTTTATTAAACAAAAGAAAAAGTGTTTTAAGTACAAAAGAAAAAATTTTAATTTACAAATGATAAGAGTGCATTAGCACAAAGAAAAAGAAAGCCAATTTAGGGGCGGGCGTTTCGTCCGCCTTTAAATTTTAGGAGTAAAGTATGGAATTTAAACATGAGCCGATTATGCTACAAGAATGCCTAGAAAATCTAAATATTAAACCTGATGGAGTTTATGTAGATGGCACAATAGGCGGTGCAGGACATTCTTCTAGGATAATTCAAAGATTAAGTGAAAAAGGTATTTTAATTGGAATTGATAGAGATGAAGAAGCATTAAGCGTTTCTAAAGAAAGACTTTCTAAATATGATAATGTGCGTTTTGTGTGGGGAAGACATGAAGATATTAAGTCACATGTTGAAAACTTGGGTATAAACAAGGTTGATGGCATTCTTTTAGATTTGGGTGTTTCTTCTTACCAAATAGATGAGCCTACTAGAGGGTTTAGCTACACTAAAGATGCAATACTTGATATGCGAATGGATACTTCAAAAGGTCTTACTGCAAAGGATATTGTGAATTCTTATGATAAGGAAGAATTGGAAAAGATATTTTTTGAGTATGGTGAAGAAAAGTTTTCTAAGAAGATTGCAGGAAAGATAGTTGATGCAAGGAAAGAAAAAGAGATTTCCACTACTTATGAACTTGCAGATATTATAAGAAGTGCTGTTGGAAAAAATGCGATTGATTCCTTTAAGAGAATTTTTCAGGCGTTAAGAATTGAAGTAAATGGTGAACTTAAAAAGTTAAGAGAAGCCATTTTTGATTGTATAGAATTACTAAATGATGGTGGCAGGCTTTGTATTATTACTTTCCATTCATTAGAAGATAGGATTGTGAAGAATGCGTTTATAGAAGCACGGTGGAAAGTGTACATGTCCAAAGGATTTTCCGGTGTGCGTGTGTGGATGCAAATCTTACGGAAAAGTAATTACCAGAAAAGCTATTGTGCCATCAGAAAGTGAACAGGAATTTAATTCTCGTTCTAGAAGTGCTAAGCTTAGAGTTTTTGAGCGTAAAATATAAATTGAAAGGAGAAGTGGAGGATGCCTCTTGCAAGTTACGATTATGATTATTACGAGTATGTAAATGGTCGTAGAACAAATAAAACTACATATGCACCACAAACGACAAGTAAGCGTAGTAACGCAAAAGCTACAAGCAAGACTACTACTACTTCTCAAACTAAAAAATCTCAAGCTTCTACAAAAATTAGCAAAACTTCAAATGCTACTAGACCACAAACAAGAAGAAATGTTAATGCAGCTGTTAAAAGAACTTCGGCTACAACAAAAAAAGCTACACCTAAAACGACAAATGCCAAAAATACTAGAACTGCTGTAGCTAAAAAGACTACTACTAAAAAAGTTACTAAAGCTACAAAAAAATATGATATTGATATACCGCTAAAGAGTTCTAGTAAAATTGTAAATAAACCAAAAGAAATGACACTTAAAAAGCCAAAAGCAAAGGTTAATGCGGCACTTGCATTTAAACAGGCACTAACAAGAACTTTTGGAGTTGCTGCTTTATTTGCTATTGCTTTTGCTATTTGTTATAGATATTCTCTTATGAACGAAGAGTTTATTGAACTTAGAAACATAAAGAAAGAATATGAAACAATTCAAAATGTTAATGAGCAATTAGAAGCGGATATAGAAAGTAAAACTGATTTAACATATATTGAAAATTATGCTAAGTATCAATTGGGTATGCAAAAACCATCTGATTCTCAACTTAAATATGTTAATATTGAGAAGAGAGATAGAGTACTAACACCTGTTACTATTGAAGAAGAAACTGATACAAATTGGTTTACTAAGCTATGTGAAGAAGTGAGAAAATTACTTGACTAGTTTTTGTTTTATAGTAAAGTAATAAAAATTATAAAAATATATTTAAACATGCAATTTTGTTGCATGTTTTTATATTATTTATGATATAATTTATCGTGGAGGTGCGTATATGTCAAAAACTAACATTGCTATTAAAAAGAGAATGTTATTTATGTTAGGTTTTTTACTTGTCTTGTTGTTTGCACTAATATGCAGAATGTTTTACTGGCAAGTTATAAAGGCTAGTGACTTGCAAAAACAAGCATATTCACAACAAACTAAAAATAGAATTATTAGTCCTAAAAGAGGGGTTATATATGATACAAACATGGTAACGCTTGCAAGGAGTGTAACTGTGGAAACAATAAGTGTAACGCCTAAAAATGTCAAAGAAAAAGAAAAGACTGCAAAAGGACTTGCAGAGATTTTAAGTTTAGATTATGAAACTGTTTTAACTAAGGTTAATAAAAATACTAGTGAAGAAGTGATTGCCAAAAAGTTAGACCAAGAGATTGTTAATGAAGTTAGAACTTGGATTTCTGAAAATGATATAAAGGGTATTAACATATATGAAGATACTAAGCGTTCATATCCAAAGGGAAGTTTTTTGTCACATGTATTAGGCTTTTGTGGTACAGATAATCAAGGGCTTGATGGTTTGGAAGCTAAGTATGAAAGTGTACTTAAAGGTGTACCTGGTCAATGGATTTTATCTACTGATGCAACTGGTAAAGAAATTCCAATAACTGACGATAGTTATATTCCACCAGAAGATGGACTTAACTTAGTGCTTACTATTGACGAAAGAATTCAACATGTTGTTGAAAAATATTTAGAGCAAGCACTTATTGATAATGCTCCTGTTGAATATGGAGTTTGCATTGTAATGAATCCTAAAAATGGAGATATACTTGCAATGGCAACGGCACCTGATTATGATCCAAACGATCCGTTCACGGTGACAGATGAAGAAACTTTAGCTAAGTGGGATACACTTACAGTTTCGGAAAAAACTAAGGCAAGACAAGAAATGTGGAGAAATAGAGCTGTTACTGATACATATGAACCTGGTTCTGTTTTTAAAACTATTACTGCTGCAATCGCCATAGAAGAAAAAATTGTATCTAATATTGATGCGGTTGATTTTTCGTGTACTGGTAAATTAAAGGTTGAAGGTTGGGATATTAAATGTTGGAGAAGCTATAATCCACATGGCTTACAAAGCTTAAGACAAGGTCTTATGAATTCTTGTAACCCTGTTTTTA
>CAZRQF010000008.1:0-29925 GCA_964602275.1 uncultured Eubacteriales bacterium | reverse complement strand
GGAATTGGTATAATGAACATAATGATAGTATCGGTAACTGAAAGAACAAGAGAAATAGGCATAAGAAAGGCAATAGGAGCTAAAAGATTTAATATATTGTCACAGTTTTTAATTGAAAGCTTAATGATAACAGGTGCTGCCGGAATTATAGGAATACTAATTGGTTGTGGAATAATAACCGTAATAGATAAATTAGGAATTGTGTCAGCAGTATATTCGGTAGAATGGATGCTAATATCATTTATAAGTTCATTAACAATAGGCGTGCTATTTGGTATGTTTCCTGCATATAAGGCGGCAAAAATGGATCCGATAATGGCATTGAGAGCAAACTAAGGCTAATAATAAAAGTAAAAAAACAAGTCAAAATATTGTTGACTTGTTTTTTTTGTAATTAAACATAAAAATGTACTATCGAATTAGTTTTGTTCGCTTGTAGTGACTTTATGTTTATGATATACTTTGCTTGATTTATAGATATATGAAAGGAAATGTTGTATGGACGAACAAGAAGAAAGAATTATCTGTCCTGGGCTAGAGAGGGAAGACTTAGACATAGAAAATAGCCTAAGACCAAAAAAATTAGAAGATTATGTTGGACAAGATAAAATAAAGGAAAATTTAAAAGTTTATATAGAAGCGGCAAAGCAAAGAGAAGAACCGATAGACCATGTATTACTTTATGGACCTCCAGGACTTGGTAAGACTACACTATCTAATATTATTGCTAATGAAATGGGAGCAAGCATTAGAATTACTTCAGGCCCTGCCATAGAAAAGCAAGGCGATTTAGCGGCACTTTTAACAAACTTAAATCCGGGAGATGTTTTGTTTATAGACGAAATACATAGGTTAAATAGAAGTGTTGAAGAAATATTATATCCTGCTATGGAAGATTTTTCGCTTGATATAATCATAGGAAAAGGACCAAGTGCTCGTTCGATAAGGTTAGATTTACCTAAGTTTACATTAATTGGTGCTACAACGAAAGCGGGGAGTTTATCATCGCCTTTAAGAGATAGGTTTGGCATTATCGAAAGACTTGAACTTTACACAAATGAGCAACTAGCTCAAATAGTTAAGCGTTCTGCATCTATTTTGAATATAGAAATTACAGACAAGGGAGCTATGGAAATTGCTTCTCGTTCAAGGGGAACGCCAAGAATTGCAAATAGACTTTTAAAAAGAGTTAGAGATTTTGCACAAATAAAAAATAACGGTGTAATTACAGACGAAATTGCTGATATAGCATTAAATAGTTTAGAAATAGACCATTTAGGTTTGGATAATATAGATAATAAAATGTTAGATACAATCATTAGAAAATTTGCAGGTGGACCAGTTGGAGTTGAAACACTTGCGGCAGCTATTGGCGAAGATGTTGACACGATTGAAGATGTTTATGAGCCATATTTAATGCAAATAGGTTTCTTAAATAGAACTCCGAGAGGCAGAACTGCGACAATAGATGCATATAAACATATGGGAGTTGAATACAATGCAAGATAAAATATTATTACATACATGTTGTGCACCTTGCTCAACATATGTAGTTGATAAATTAAGAAAAGATGGATATGAAGATATAACTGCGTATTGGTACAACATAAATATTCATCCATATACAGAATACAAACAAAGACTTGATACATTAAAACAATATTCAGAAATGATAAATTTACCATTAGTGGTAAATTTTGATTATGGAATTAGAGAATTTACAACAAATGTTATTAACAATATAGATGGAAGATGTGAGTTTTGTTACCGTTCAAGATTAGAAAATACTGTAAAATATGCAAAAGAAAATGGTTATACAGCTTTTTCTACCACTCTTTTAGTAAGTCCTTATCAAAAGCATGAGCTTATAAAAAAGATTGCAGAAGAATTAGCCCAAAAATATCAAATAAAATTTATTTATCAAGATTTTAGAGAAGGTTTTAGAATAGGTCAACAAATGGCAAGAGATGCAGGACTATATATGCAAAAATATTGTGGATGCATATATTCGGAGGAAGATAGGTATAGTAAGCAAATAAAGAGAGAATTAGATAGACAAATTACAAGGTAGAGGTTAAAAAATTAATTGAATGGAGTTGAAATTTGTTTGAATAATGAGTTGAATGAAAACTCAGTTGTAAAGGAAAACTTGACAACTGCTAAAGACGGAAAAAACTATAAAACAAAATTTTATAATCTGGATTTAATAATAGCAGTAGGTTATCGAGTAAAGTCTTGTCATAATTTTAAATTTGTCGTATTTCAATTTTTATTATACAAAACAAGAGTTATTGAATAGAGAGGAGAAATGGTTTTGAATAACAGCTTGGAATTTAATTTTGGTGAAATTATAAGTATGATTGAAACAAGAAGAAATAATGCTTATAAAAAAGTTAATGAAGAACTAATATCTTTATATTGGGATTTTGGCAAATATATAAGTGAAAAAGTAAATAATTCTAATTGGGGTGATAAAATTGTAGACAAACTTGTAGAATTTATGAAAAGAGAATATCCTACAATGAAAGGATTTAATAGAGCAGGAATATATAGAATGAAACAATTTTATGAAACATATAAAGATAATGAAATTGTCGCTCCACTGGTGAGACAAATTAGTTGGACCCATAATGTTATGATATTGAGTGCTACTAATTCTATTGAAGAAAAAGAATTTTATATAAGAATGTGCATAAAAAACAACTATTCGAAAAGAGAATTAGATAGACAAATAGCAAGCGGTTATTTCCATAGATATATGTTATCAGATGGAAAAGCAAATCAAAGTTTAGTAAAAACAACTGGAGAAGAAGATTATCCAAATACAAGAATATTGGATACCTATAGTTTGGAATTTTTAGATTTACCAAATCAATATTCAGAAAAAGACTTGAAGAAAGCAATTATTTCTAATATTAAAGATTTTATATTATAAATAGGAAAAGACTTTACTTATATAGGAGAAGAATATAGAGTACAAGTAGGAAATGAAGATTTTTATATAGATTTATTGTTTTATAACCGAACATTAAGCTGTTTAGTTGCATTTGAACTTAAAATCGGAAAGTTTAAACCAGAATATATATCAAAAATGGATTTTTATTTGGAGGCATTAGATAGACAGGAAAAAAATGAAAATGAAAATCCAAGTGTAGGAGTGATTTTATGTACAAATAAAGATGAACAAGTTGTTGAATATGCAATGAGTAGAAGTATGTCTCCTACTATGGTGTCGCAATATACTTTAAAGTTGATAGACAAAAAGTTATTAGAAGAGAAATTAAAAGAGATTAAGAATATTGTAGAAGAAAACAATAAGGATGAATAAAAAATAAAATTGTGACCTTAAGTAACCATCACAGAGGAAGATAGGTATAGTAAACAAATAAGAAAAGAGATTGATAAGGAGAAATAAAATTGAAAAAGTTAGTTGCGATTGATGGAAATAGTATTATGAATAGAGCTTTTTATGGCATTATGAATTCGAAGCTTTTAATGACAACGGATGGCACATATACAAATGCGGTGTATGGTTTTTTGTCTATATTATTAAGGCTTTTAAACGATGAAAAACCAGATTATATATGTGTTACATTTGATTTAAAAGCACCAACATTTAGACATAAAATGTATGATGGTTACAAAGCTACTAGAAAAGGCATGCCAGACGAGCTAAGAATGCAAATGCCAATTATAAAAGAGGTATTAAAAGCAATGAATATTGAAGTGCTAGAAATGGAAGGCTACGAAGCAGACGATATATTAGGCACACTTGCAAAGTATGGCGACGAACATGACATACAAGTGTTGCTTTTAACTGGAGATAGAGATTCACTTCAATTAGTTTCGGACAATGTAACAGTTAGGATACCAACTACTAAGATGGGGACTACCGAAAGCACAGACTATACCCCGAAAACAGTTAAGGAGAAGTTTGGCATTGAACCAATACAATTTATACAAATAAAGGGACTTATGGGAGATACATCGGATAATATTCCTGGTATACCTGGCGTTGGCGAGAAAACAGCATTTTCACTTATACAAATGTATCATGATATTGATAATATTTATACAAGGATAGAAGCGGGAGAAGAATTAGAAAAAATAAAAGGAAAGTTGAAAGAAAAAATAGTTGATAATAAAGAACTTGCATATTTATCTTTAGAATTAGGTACAATTTGCAGAGAAGTTCCGATAGAAGTAGAACTTTCAAACCTTGAAACAAAACCGTTTAATAAGAGTGAATTATATAACCTATTCGTAAAATTGCAGTTTAGAAATTTTATAGAAAAATTAGGGTTAAAAGAAGAAAATCAAGAAATAATAGCGGATGAAGAAAATTTTGAAATAAACGATATTAAAAACTTAAAAATTGAAAATGGCGATATTGCGTATTATTATAAAAATGGACTTGCAATTTTTTATAATGAAAAAGCATATTATGTTTCAAATCCATCTTTTGATTTGCTGAAAGAAATTTTTGAAAGTGAAAACTTAAAAATTGGTTTTGAGCAAAAAGAAGATTATTTGAGATTAAAAAAGCTTGGAATTAGTCCTAAAAATATGATGTTTGATATTGCGATAGCATCATATGTTTTAAATCCGTCAAAAGCTAGTTATAAATTAGATGATACAATTTTAGAAGAGCTTGGCATCATGCTTGAAAATAAAAAAGAGAACATTCAACTTACAATTGATTGCTTTGAAAGTGAAAAGGATAGTAGTGAGTTAGAATCAAAATATGCAAAATACATTTATAGATGTAAACAAAAATTAGAAGAAAAATTAATTGATAAAAAGCAAGAAAAATTATTCTATGAAATAGAAATGCCACTTATGAAAGTGCTTGCAGAGATGGAACTTCAAGGCGTGCTTGTAGATAAAGGTATACTTGAAAATTATTCGATAGATTTGGCAAGGCAGATAGATGTATTAGTGAAAGAAATTTATGAATTGGCAGGCAAAGAATTTAATATTAACTCGCCAAAACAATTAGGCGAAATTTTATTTGATGAGCTAAAATTGCCAGTATTAAAAAAGACTAAAAATGGCTATTCAACAGATGCTGAAGTATTAGAAAGATTAAAATTAGAGCATCCTATAATAGAAAAAATATTAGAATATAGAACTTTGAGCAAGCTAAAAGCCACATATGTTGATGGTATGCTACCATTAATAAATGAAAAGACTGGTAGGATACACGCAAAATTTAATCAAACTGTTACTGCGACAGGAAGAATCAGTTGCACAGAACCGAATTTGCAAAATATTCCTATAAGGACCGAGCTTGGAAAAGGCTTAAGAAAGATATTCGTTGCACCTAATGGCTATACTTTTATAGATGCGGATTATTCACAAATTGAATTAAGAGTATTATCTCATATTGCAGATGATGCAACCATGATAGAAGCATTTAAAAACGGCGATGACATTCACGCTATAACAGCTTCACAAGTGTTTGGCGTGCCACTTGAAGAAGTTACAAAACAAATGCGTTCAGAAGCAAAAGCGGTAAATTTTGGCATAGTTTATGGTATTAGTGATTTCGGTTTGGCAACCAACATAGGTACATCACGAAGAAAAGCAAAAGATTATATCGAAACATATTTTGAAAAATATCCAAATATTAAAAAGTATATGGACGGGGAAATTTCAAAGTGTAAAGAAGAAGGCTTTGTAGAAACTCTTTGGGGCAGAAGAAGATATGTACCAGAAATTAAGTCAAATAATTTTAATGTTAGACAATTTGGCGAAAGAGTTGCTATGAATGCTCCAATTCAAGGTACGGCGGCAGATATAATAAAGATAGCAATGATAAATATTCAAAAAGAATTAGAAGAAAAAGGTTTAAAATCAAAACTTATTTTGCAAGTACATGATGAATTGGTAATAGAAGCTGAAAATAGCGAGCTTGAGCAAGTAAAAGAAATATTAATAAGATGTATGGAAAATGTTATTGAATTAAAAGTTCCATTAAAAGTAGAAGCAGAATGTGGGAAAAATTGGTACGAAGCACACTAATGCTTTTAGCAGTAGACGGTAAAGTGGTTGAAACCTTGGTAATTGTGTGATATAATTATCAAGGTTTTTATATAAGAATGTTTTAACTTATATAAAATTTGCATAAATTATGGAGGTGTTAATATGAAGATTACAAATTCAATGACTGGTAAAAAAGAAGAGTTTGTACCAATAAAAGACAAAGAGGTGAAGATGTATGCCTGTGGAATTACAGTTTATGATTTGAGCCATATAGGTCATGCTAGGCAAGCCATTGTTTATGCGATGATTACAGAGTATCTAAGATACAGAGGATATAAAGTCACATATGTAAGAAATTATACTGATGTTGACGATAAAATTATAAAGAAATCAAATGAACTTGGAAAAAATGCAATAGAATTTTCAAGAGAGCAAATAATCGAAACAGAAAAAGATATGGCGAATTTACATGTAAAAAATGCAGACATAACAACAAAAGCATCAGAATATATTGAAAAAATAATCAAATTTGTAGAAGGTTTGATTGAAAATGGGCATGCGTATGTAGCAGAAAACGGAGATGTATACTTTTCTGTAAAAACATTTAATAATTACGGAAAATTATCACATAGAAAAACAGACGAACTTTTAAATGGCGTTAGAATCGAACTTGAAGAAGGAAAAAGAGATCCTATTGACTTCGCCTTATGGAAAAGTGCGAAAGTAGGAGAAGTTTCATGGGATTCGCCTTGGGGCAAAGGCAGACCTGGTTGGCATATTGAATGTTCAGCAATGGCGTTAGATACATTGGGCGAAACAATAGATATCCACGGTGGCGGTAGAGATTTATTATTCCCGCATCATGAAAATGAAATTGCACAAACTGAAGCTTTAACGGGTAAAACATTTGCAAATTATTGGTCACATTGTGGATTAATAAAAATTAATGGCGAAAAAATGAGTAAATCGTTAGGTAACTCACTAACAATTCGTGATGCATTAAAGAAATATCATTATGAAGTATTAAAATATTTGATGTTATCAAGACATTATGCAGCAGATATTGATATTTTAGATAGTGATTTTACACTTGCAGAAAGTCAAATGTACTATTTTTACACAACGCTTGATGCTATGGAGCAATTTATAAATCAAAATAATGGAGATGCAAATGGCGAGGTACTAAATGACGAAACTGTAAATAATGTTATTTCAAACTTTATAGAGGCAATGGACGATGATTTTAATACTTCGGCAGTATTTGCTAATTTACATACAGAAGTAAAATACATAAATAATTTGTTAAAGTCGGCAAATAAAGGCAACAGAAATCAAATAGCAAACACATTGGCTAAAATGTTGAAAGATATAAAAGAAGTATATTCAGTTTTAGGATTGTTTACAGAGGCACCAAAAACATTTTTAGAAGATATGAAGAATAGATATGTTGATAGACTAGGCGTAGATGTAAATCATATTGAGCAAGAAGTTGAAAAAAGGGCTGAAGCAAAGAAAAATAAAGAATATGCTGTAGCGGATGAAATAAGAGCAAAACTTGATGAAGAGGGCATTATACTAAACGACACAAAAGACGGCACAACATGGAATTTTAAAGCATTGTATAAATAATAAAATTAGAGGTTTTATTAGAAATGATAGATTTAGGAACTAAAAGATTAGAAACAGATAGGCTTATACTAAGAAGATTCGAATTAGCAGATGTTAATGAATTATTTTACAGTCGGATATATAACAGACGAAAAAATGGCTGAAAATTTAAGCTGGACGCCTTGCAAAAGTGTTGAAGAACAATATAAAGTTATAGAGCAATGGGTCAAAAAATATGAAAACAATGATTTTTATAAATGGCTGATAGAAAAGAAAGATACTCATGAATTAATAGGCGGAATTGATATTTGCAACTTATATAAGCGAAAAGATTATGGAGAAGTCGGCTATTGCATAGGTTCAAAATATTGGAATAAAGGCTATGCAACAGAAGCTTTAAGACGAGTAATAGAATATTTATTATTAGAATGCGATTTCCATTTAGTTGAAGCACATTATGCAGGGTATAATCCGGCGAGCGGGCGAGTTATGGAAAAAGCAGGAATGAAAAAAGACGGCGAACTTAGAGAAAGAAGACTTGATAAAAAAACAGGTCTATACACATCTCAGATATATTATTCTATTTTAAAAGAAGAACTGATAATATAAAGTTTATTAACTAAAAGATAGATAGTAGTCGTAACGCTATCTATCTTGGATAAGAAATATTGCAAAAATTCTACAAAAATATTGTAAAAATCTTGTTTTCGTGTTAAAATCGAATTATAAAAAACTCGTTTTCGTGAAAAAACGCAAGAATAAAAATCTTGATTTCGTGCAAAATATATTAGAGGTGATATATTTATGAAAAGAAAAGTATATGAAAAATTAGTGCAATGGAAGCGAAACAGTAATGGAAAAACAGCCATTTTAATAGATGGAGCAAGACGCGTTGGAAAAAGTTACATAGTAGAAAAATTTGCAAAAGAAAATTACAAAAGTTATATAGTAATAGACTTTAATAAAGTTTCAAATGAGGTAAAAGACTTATTTGAGCATTATTTAAACGACATGGACAATTTATTTTTGTATTTATCAAATTACTTTAATGTAACATTATATCAGCGTGAAAGTTTAATAGTATTTGATGAAGTGCAGCTATATCCAAAAGCAAGATCTGCTATAAAATATCTAGTAGAAGATGGAAGATATGATTATATAGAAACAGGCTCTTTAATGTCAATAAAAAAGAATGTTAAAGACATATTAATTCCGTCTGAAGAACAACATATAGAAATGCACCCAATGGATTTTGAAGAATTTTTATGGGCGTTAGAAAATGATAGCCTTATGGAATTAATAAAAAAATCATATGAAGATAGAAAACCATTAGGACAAGCACTGCATAGAAAAGTAATGGATTACTTTAGACAATATATGATTGTAGGAGGAATGCCACAAGCAGTACAAGAATATGTAAATACTAAGGATTTTAACAAAGTTGATCAAATTAAAAGAAACATATTAAATTTATATAGACAAGATATAGGTAAACATGCAGAAGGATATAACTTAAAGGTTGAAAGTATTTTTGATGAAATACCTGCGCAATTACAAAAACATGAAAAAAAATTTAAATTATCATCTATTAGTAAAGATGCAAGATTTAGAGACTATGAAGATGCAATGTTTTGGTTAAAAGATGCGATGATAATGAATCCTTGCTATAACTCAACAGAACCATGTATAGGACTAAAATTAAATACAGATTTTATGACTTTAAAATGTTATATGGCAGATACAGGATTATTAATATCCCATTCTTTTGATGAAAATGGAATAATGACAGAAGAAATTTATAAAAAGATATTATTTGACAAACTAGAATTTAATGAAGGAATGATAATGGAAAATATGGTAGCACAAATGTTGGTTGCATCTGGGCATAAGTTGTATTTTTACTCAAATCCTTCAAGAGAAGATGCTTCTAGTAGAATGGAAATAGATTTCTTAATTGCAAAATTCAAAATAAGTAGTAGACACAACATTTCTCCAATAGAAGTCAAATCAGGCAAAAACTATACATTATCATCACTTAATAAGTTTATTACAAAATATAGAGAACAATTACACACTCCATATGTACTTCATACGGGAGATTTAAAAGAAGAAGGTGGTATAGTATATTTGCCGATATATATGGCATCATTATTATAACGATGATAACACCGCATAATTCTTGCCAAGCTTTGCAAGGTATGTTATAATCGAGTAGCTAAAAGATTGTTTTTAACATTGATTTGAAATAAAAATAAAGGAGGATTTTAAAATGTCAGGACATAGCAAATGGCACAATATTGCTGCCAAAAAAGGAAAAACAGACGCTCAAAGAGGAAAAATTTATACAAAATTAGGTAGAGAAATACTTATAGCGGTAAAAGCTGGTGGACCTGATCCGGCCTCAAATTCAAAACTTAGAGATGTAGTTGCAAAATGTAAAGCGAACAATATGCCAAATGACAATATAGAAAGAAGTATTAAAAAAGCTGCTGGAGATGGTGCTTCAGCAAATTATGAAGAATTAACATATGAAGGATACGGACCAAACGGTGTTGCTATTTTGATAGAAACTGCAACAGACAATAGAAATAGAACTGCTGGCGAAGTAAGACATATATTAGATAAATTTGGCGGTAATTTAGGTACTAATGGTTCAGTTAGTTGGATGTTTGATAAAAAGGGAATAATCATTATAGAAAAAGCTAGCTCAAAATTATCAGAAGAAGAACTAATGATGGAAGTTTTAGAATCTGGTGCTGAGAACATGGAAACTGATGAAGAGTTTTATGAAATTGAAACAGCTCCAGAAAACTTTTCACAAGTGAGAGAGTATTTTGAAGCTAAAGGAATTGAGTATTTAGAAGCAGAAGTAAAAATGGTTCCACAAAATTATATTGAGCTTGATGAAGATGGTGCTAAAAAGATGGGACTTATCATAGAAAAGCTAGAAGATAATGATGATGTGCAAGAAATTTGGCACAATTGGCAAGAATAAAAATACCACAAAGAAGAGAGATATATATGATAATTGATTTTAGTGATTTAGCTGTATTTTGCACAGCTTGTTTGGTTACAATTTTATTAATACTATGCTCTGTTAAAATAAAAAAATGTTTTCCAGCATTCATACTTTTAGTAGCATATATGGTAGTGCTTATAACAACTGCATATGCTGATTATGAATTTGGCAATCGAACAATTCATTTTATAGTTAACTATGCAGGAATAATTGCAAGTATAGTTCCATATATATTAGTAAACGATATAGAAATACGCAGAAAGTTTGTTACTAAAGTTTTTAAAAACAGATATAACAAGAAAAAATAACTATAAAGCAGGCTTTTTATGCCTGCTTTATTTAGACAGAAGGAGGAACTTATGGTAAAAGAAAAAACTTTATTTTTTGATTTAGACGATACTTTAATAAAATGTTCAGGATACTATAATGAAGTTGAAAATAAAATTTTGACAAAGCTTTGCGAATATTCCGATACATATAGTTACGAAGAGTTAAGTAGAATTTTCAATAATAGGCAAGCTGAAAACCTTTTGGAATATGGCTATGGACCAAAAAACTATGAAATATCATTAAATCAAATTGCAAAAGAAGTGTTACAAGATAATTACGAAAAATATAAGTTGAAAAAATATATAAAAAAAGAATGTGCTATACTTTATGATTTGCCTATGGAGCTTTTAGAAGGTGTTGAAGAAACTGTAAAATATCTTTACGATAAAGGCTATGACATGAATATAATAACGAAAGGTATGCAAAAAGTACAAGAAAAAAGAGTGAAGCGTTTGACTATAAAAAAGTACTTTAAAAAATATGAAATAGTAGGACATAAAGAAAAAGAAGACTATATTAATATCACTGAAAAATATGGTTTAGAACCAAACTCTTGTTATATGATTGGTAATAGTCCAAAAGGAGATATAAACGAAGCAAAATTGGCTGGCTTTAATACAATATACATACCAAACGAAAATACATGGGGATATGAAAATGAGCAAATCTTAGAAACTGAACCAGAAACAAAAGTGCTAACATCTATTAAAGAAATAATGGAAATTTTGTAAGGAGAATGATATGAGAGCGGTTGTACAAAGAGTAAAAAAATCTGAACTATCAATTGACGGGAAAATGTATTCAGCTATTGGCAATGGCTTTATGGTGCTACTTGGCATAACAGATACTGACACGGAAGAGGAAATGAAAGCCTTAGCCGACAAAATATTAAAGCTTAGAGTGTTTGAAGATGAAAATCAGAAAATGAATTTATCACTAAGCGATATTAATGGCGAATTGCAAATTGTATCGCAATTTACTTTGTATGCAGATTGCCACCATGGTAATAGACCAAGTTTTATAAATGCGGGTAAGCCAGAATATGCTAAGCTATTGTATGAAAAATTTATAGAATATTGCAAAAATAGCAGTAATATTCCGGTAAAGACGGGTGTGTTCGGTGCTGATATGCAAATAAATTTAATAAATGATGGACCTGTGACAATCATGCTTGAATGTGTTAATGGAAAAGTGTTATAATTTAAGAAGAATTCATGTATTTAATATATGAATTCTTTTTAAGTTGGTTTGAAAGTATTTTGATAAGGAGAGAAAGATGGAACAAATTAATGAAAAATTAGTAAGAGAGTTTAAGTTAAAACCATTTCAGGTTGAAAATGCAATAAAGCTAATAGATGAGGGGAACACAATTCCATTCATTGCTAGATACAGAAAAGAAGCTACTGGCGAAATGTCTGACGAGCAATTAAGAGATATGTTTGAAAGATTAACTTATTTAAGAAATCTTGAAAAAAGAAAAGAAGAAGTTATAAGGTTAATTGACGAACAAGGAAAACTTACAGAAGAATTAAAAGAAAGCATTGAAAAATCAGAAACGATGACAGAAGTTGAAGATTTATACAGACCGTACAAACAAAAGAAAAGAACGAGAGCAACAATCGCAAAAGAGAAAGGCTTAGAACCACTTGCGTTAATAATTTTTGCACAAGAAGATAAAAGAAATATAAATGAACTAGCAGCTGCTTTTATAAATGCTGAAAAAGGCGTAGAAACAGTTGAAGAAGCTATTAAAGGTGCTATGGATATAATAGCAGAAATGATTTCTGATGTTGCAGAATATAGAAAGGCAATAAGAAAAATTATTTATAGCAAAGGAATTATTACTTCAAAAGGAACTAAAGAAGAAAAATCTGTGTATGATATGTATTATGATTATGCAGAAGCGGTAAATAAAATACCAAGTCATAGAATTCTTGCTATAAATAGGGGCGAGAAAGAAGAATTTTTAAAAGTAAAAATAGACAACATAGACGAACCAAATATTGAGTATTTGAAAAAAGAAGTTGTAAAAGAAAATGGTTATTATGCAGATGTAATTTTGGAAGTTATAGAAGATGCATATAAAAGACTTATAAAGCCTTCAGTTGAAACAGAAGTAAGAAATGAGCTTACAGAAGTTGCGGACGAGCAAGCGATAAAAGTATTTGGTCAAAATGCTAAAAAGTTATTAATGCAACCACCACTAAAAAATTTAACAGTAATGGGATTTGACCCTGCATATAGAACAGGCTGCAAGATAGCTGTTATAGACGATACAGGTAAATTATTAGATACAACTACTGTATATCCAACAGAGCCACAAAACGATGTAGCAGGAGCTAAAAAGACTTTACTCGCACTCATAAATAAACATAATGTAAATATGATTGCAATAGGTAACGGAACTGCTTCAAGGGAATCTGAAATGTTTGTAGCAGACATGATAAAAGAAGTTTCACATGATATATATTATGCAATTGTAAGCGAGGCAGGGGCTTCGGTATATTCAGCTTCAAAGCTTGCAACGGAAGAATATCCAGATATAAATGTATCTTTAAGAGGTGCAATATCAATTGCGAGAAGATTACAAGACCCACTTGCAGAGCTTGTAAAAATTGATCCAAAGAGTATTGGAGTTGGACAATATCAACATGATGTAAATCAAAACAGGTTAGAAGAAAGTTTGACAGGTGTTGTAGAAGATGCGGTAAATACAGTAGGAGTAGATTTGAACACGGCAACACCATCACTTTTGAGATATGTATCAGGAGTAAGCAAAACGGTTGCAACAAATATTGTAAAATATAGAGAAGAAAATGGAAAAATAAAAGAAAGAAAAGAGCTGCTAAAAGTATCAAAACTTGGACCAGCTGCGTATACTCAATGTGCAGGCTTTCTTCGCATTGTGGATGGGAAAAATCCTCTAGATAATACTTCTGTACACCCTGAAAGTTATGAAGTGGCAGAAAAAGTTTTAAATAAGATAGGCTTTGAAGTAAAAGATTTAAAAGAAAAACTTCCTGAGATACGAGCAAATTTGAATACTGTAAATGTTGAAAAAATAGCAGTTGAATTGGGAATCGGAGTGCCGACAATAAAAGATATAATAAAAGAATTGCAAAAGCCTGGTAGAGATCCGAGAGATGAAATGCCAAAGCCAGTATTAAGAAGCGATGTATTAAAACTAGAAGACTTAAAAGAAGGCATGATATTAACAGGAACAGTAAGAAATGTTATTGATTTTGGTGCATTTGTAGATATTGGTGTGAAAAATGATGGACTAGTACATATATCTGAAATGAGCGAAAAATATATAAAAAATCCAATG
Organism: uncultured Eubacteriales bacterium; assembly: GCA_964602275.1. Classification (GTDB taxonomy): domain Bacteria; phylum Bacillota; class Clostridia; order TANB77; family UBA1234; genus RGIG6291. Next base: position 15,655 of record CAZRQF010000008.1, on the reverse strand, counting down.
GATGTAGTGTCAGTAGGCGATATTGTAAAAGTAAGAGTAATAAAAATAGATATGGAAAAGAAAAAAGTATCACTTTCTATGAAAGGTGTATAAAAAAGCCCCATCACATTTTTTGTGGTGGGGTAATTTGCTTCAAAAAATACCCAAAAACCGTTGACCTGCAAGAAAAAAACTGATATAATTCTAAAGATAGTGTATATGTGGCGGATTATGCTCTCATAGTCAGTTTCATATACAGTATTTGTACGGAAGAAGTGAATAAAGACATTCGCGTAGCATCTTGAATGTAGTTTGGGTTAATGATTAATTGCGTGGTGGCTAGAGAAAAAGTAAAAATATTATACTGAGGTGATTAAATTTGATGCGTGAAGTAAAAAACGAAAAAACTAGCAGAATGTATTTTGGCAACATTGAAGATGTTGTTGAAATGCCAAACCTTATTCAAGTACAGAAGGATTCATATGATTGGTTTGTAAAGAAGGGCTTAAAAGAAGTATTTAACGAGTGCTCACCAATTAAAGATTATTCTGGAAAATTGATACTTGAATTTGTTGATTATCACTTTAACGAGGAAACAAAGTATTCTATTGAAGAAGCAAAAGCTAGAAATACTACTTATGCTACTAGATTACAAGTTAAAGTAAGATTGATTAACAGCGAAACAGGAGAAGTAAAAGAGCAAGAGATTTTTATGGGTGATTTTCCTGTTATGACTGATTATGGTACATTCATAATAAACGGAGCAGAGAGAGTTATTGTATCACAATTGGTTCGTTCACCTGGTTGTTACTACGATAGAAGCTACGATAAGCTTGGTAAAAAGCTATACACAGCAACTATTATGCCAAATCGTGGTGCTTGGCTAGAATTCGAAACTGACTCTAATGATATTTACTATGTTAGAATTGATAAAGCTAGAAAGCTACCTGTAACATTAATCCTAAGAGCGATTGGGATAGCATCTGATAGCCAAATATTAGAACTTTTTGGCGAAGATGAAAGAATGGTTGCAACACTTGCAAAAGATACAATCAAAACAGAAGAAGAAGCTTTGATTGAAATCTACAAGAAATTAAGACCTGGTGAAATGCCATCTGTTGAAGCTGCAAGAAATTTATTTTCTGCATTATTCTTTGACCCAAGAAGATATGACTTAACAAAAGTTGGTCGTTACAAATATAATGATAAACTATCTTTAGCAAAGAGAATTGCAGGACAAGTTTCAGCCGAAAAAATTGTAAATCCTGAAACTGGTGAGTTATTAGTTTCTAAAGACAAGGTTATCACACCAGAAGTAGCTGAAGCTATTCAAGAATCTGGTATAAATGTTGTAACAGTAAAAGTTGAAGATAAACTAGTAAAAGTTATTGGTAACGGTACAGTATGGCTAAACAGTTTTGTTGATGTTGATGCAAGCGAATTAGAAATTGATGAAAGAGTAAATTATGCTGTGTTGAAAGAAATCCTTGAAAACACAGAAGATAAGGATTTATATAAAGCTTTAGAAAGTAATGTTGATAGGTTATTACCAAATCATATTACAAAAGAAGATATGATTTCTTCTATAAACTATTTGAACACATTAGCATATGGTCTTGGCGATACTGATGATATTGACCATTTAGGTAACAGAAGAGTAAGATGTGTTGGAGAGTTATTACAAAACCAATTTAGAATTGGTATAACAAGACTTGAAAGAGTTGTTAGAGAAAGAATGGCAGTTCAAGATTTAGATGTAGTAACACCACAATCTTTAATAAATATTAAACCAATAGTTTCTGCAATTAGAGAATTCTTTGGAAGTAGCCAGTTGTCACAATTTATGGATCAAAATAACCCACTAACAGAGCTTACTCATAAGAGAAGAATTTCTACTTTAGGACCTGGTGGTTTATCAAGAGAAAGAGCTGGTGTAGAAGTTAGAGATATTCACCACTCACACTATGGAAGACTTTGTCCTATTGAAAGCCCAGAAGGACCAAATGTTGGACTTATTGGTTCACTTTCTACATATGCGATTATTAACAAATATGGATTTATAGAAACACCATATAGAATTGTTGATAAGAAAAAAGGTGTAGTTACAGACGAAATTAAGTATTTTACAGCGGTAGAAGAAGATAAATATATTGTTGCACAAGCTAACGAACCACTAGACGAAGAAGGAAGATTCTTAAAACCAAAAATTAAAGTTAGATTTAGAGAAGAACTTATGGAAGTTGCACCAAGCCAAGTTGACTTGATGGATGTATCGCCAAAACAATTAGTATCAGTTGGTGCTGCCTTAATTCCATTCTTAGAGAGCGACGATGCTAAGCGTGCACTAATGGGTGCAAACATGCAAAGACAAGCAGTGCCACTACTTAAAACTGATTCTCCAATTGTTGGAACTGGTATTGAGTATAGAGCTGCAAAAGACTCTGGTGTTTGTATAATTGCTGAAAATGATGGTGTAGTTGAAAAAGTAACTGCGGATCAAATTATTATAAAAACTAAAAATGGTTTAGACACATACAATGTTTTGAAATTTAAGCGTTCAAACCAAGGTACATGTTCAAACCAAAGACCAATTGTAAAAGTTGGCGAAAAAATTAAAGCAGGTCAAACTATTGCTGATGGACCTTCAACAGACCAAGGTGAATTAGCACTAGGTAGAAATATCTTAATAGGATTTATGAACTGGGAAGGTTACAACTACGAGGATGCTATTTTGATTAATGAAAGACTTGTCAAAGAAGATGTTTTGACATCTATTCATATTGAAGAATATGATTGTGAATGTAGAGATACAAAACTAGGACCTGAAGAAATTACTAGAGATATACCAAATGTTGGTGACGATGCTTTAAAAGACTTAGACGAAAGAGGTATAATTAGAATTGGTGCTGAAGTTCGTCCTGGCGATATATTAGTTGGTAAAGTAACTCCAAAAGGAGAAACTGAGCTAACTGCTGAAGAAAGACTACTTAGAGCAATCTTCGGTGAAAAAGCAAGAGAAGTTAGAGATACTTCACTTCGTTGCCCACATGGTGAAGCCGGAATTATCGTAGATGTAAAGATATTTACAAAAGAAAATTCTGATGAACTTGGAACTGGTGTAAATGAAGTAATAAGAGTATATATAGCTCAAAAGAGAAAAATATCTGTTGGTGACAAGATGGCTGGTCGTCATGGTAACAAGGGTGTTATTTCAAGAATTCTTCCAGAAGAAGATATGCCATTCTTACCAGATGGTACACCACTTGAAATTGTGTTAAACCCACTTGGTGTTCCTTCTCGTATGAACATTGGACAGGTGCTTGAAGTTCATCTAGGTTATGTTGCAAAAGCGTTAGGCTTTAAAGTTGCAACACCAGTATTTGATGGTGCAAAAGATGAAGACTTTAAAGAATTGTTCAAACAAGCTGGGCTTCCAGAGTCAGGTAAAACAATACTTTATGATGGAAGAACTGGTGAACCATTTGATAATGAAGTTACAGTTGGAATAATGTACATGTTAAAACTACATCACTTAGTTGATGATAAGATTCATGCTCGTTCTACTGGACCATACGCATTAGTTACACAACAACCACTTGGAGGTAAAGCTCAATTTGGTGGACAAAGATTTGGTGAAATGGAAGTTTGGGCATTAGAAGCATATGGAGCTGCGTATACATTACAAGAAATCTTGACAGTAAAATCTGACGATGTTGTTGGTAGAGTAAAAACTTATGAATCGATTGTAAAAGGAGAAAACATTCCTGAACCAGGTATTCCAGAAAGCTTTAAAGTTTTAGTAAAAGAATTACAAAGCTTAGGTTTGGATATTAAATTATATAATCAAAGCGATGAAAATGAAGTTGAGTTAAAAGAAGATATCGGTGATGATGATGAAGTAACTTTGAATATTGTTACACCACCTACATCTGCTGATGAATTAGGTGATGGTATGCTTATTGAAAGTGAAGACGGCGAACTATTAGAAGATGTTGACGAAGATGAAGACGACGAGCAATTATTTGATGATAGCTTCTTAGTTGATGATAACTTTGAAGATGAAGAAATGTAGATTATATAGAAAGTAGGAAGGAGAAAAAAGATGGTTGATTTAGAAGTTTTTGACAGAATAAAAATTGGTTTGGCATCTCCTGAAAAGATAAGAGAGTGGTCAAAAGGCGAAGTAAAAAAACCAGAAACAATAAATTATAGGACATTAAAGCCAGAGCGTGATGGATTGTTCTGTGAAAAGATTTTTGGACCTACAAAAGATTGGGAATGTCACTGTGGTAAGTATAAAAGAGCAAGATATAAAGGTATTGTCTGCGATAGATGTGGCGTTGAAGTAACAAAATCAAAAGTAAGAAGAGAAAGAATGGGTCACATTGAACTTGCTACTCCAGTATCTCATATTTGGTATTTTAAAGGAATACCAAGTAGATTAAGCTTGATGCTAGATGTTTCACCAAGATCACTTGAAAAAGTATTATATTTTGCAGCATACATAGTTATGGACGCAGGAGATACATCACTTGTAAAGTGTCAAGTTTTATCTGAAAAAGAATATAGAGAATATGTAGATAAATATGGCGAAGATGCATTTAGAGTAGGCATGGGAGCAGAAGCAGTAAAAGAATTATTGCAAGGAATCGATGTTGCAAAACTTGCAAGCGATTTAAGAGCAGAGCTTGAAAATGCATCTGGTCAAAAGAAAGCTAAGATTATTAAAAGATTAGAAACTGTTGATAGTTTTAGACTTTCTGGCAACAAACCAGAATGGATGATACTTGATGTATTGCCAGTTATTCCACCAGATTTAAGACCTATGGTTCAATTAGACGGTGGTAGATTTGCTACATCAGATATAAATGATTTATATAGAAGAATTATAAATAGAAATAACAGACTTAAAAGATTGCTTGAACTTGGAGCACCTGATATTATCGTTAGAAATGAAAAGAGAATGCTTCAAGAAGCTGTTGATAGCTTAATTGATAATGGTAGAAGAGGTAGACCTGTTACAGGACCTGGTAATAGAGCTTTAAAATCTTTATCTGATTTGTTAAAAGGAAAACAAGGTAGATTTAGACAAAACTTACTTGGTAAGAGAGTTGACTATTCTGGTCGTTCAGTTATCGTTGTTGGACCAGAACTTAAAATCTATCAATGTGGTCTTCCAAAAGAAATGGCTGTTGAATTGTTTAAGCCATTTGTAATGAAAGAATTAGTTGAAAGAGGAATTGCACATAACATAAAGAATGCTAAGAGAATGGTAGAAAGATTAAGACCAGAAGTTTGGGATGTATTAGAATATGTTATTAAAGATCACCCAGTTATGTTAAACCGTGCTCCTACACTTCACAGACTTGGTATTCAAGCATTCGAGCCAGTATTGATAGAAGGTAGAGCTATAAAGCTACATCCATTAGTATGTACGGCGTTCAACGCTGACTTCGACGGTGACCAGATGGCGGTTCACTTGCCATTAACACCAGAAGCACAAGCAGAAGCTAGATACTTAATGTTATCTGCAAACAACCTGTTAAAACCACAAGATGGAAAACCAGTTGCAGTACCAACACAAGATATGATTCTTGGTTCGTACTACTTAACAATAGAAGAAAACGGTGCTAAAGGTGAAGGCATGATATTTAAAGATATTGATGAAGCACTTATGGCATACGCAAACAAAGATATAGCTATTCATGCAAAGATTAAGATAAGAGTTGAAAGAGAAGTTGATGGCGAGATAAAACATAAGATTGTTGATACAACAATTGGTAAAGTAATATTCAACCAATCAATCCCACAAGATTTAGGATTTGTAAATAGAGAAGATCCAAATGAAATGTTTGACTTTGAAATAAATTTCCCTGTAACAAAGAAGACAATAGGAAAGATAATTTCAAAATCAATAAAAGTACATGGCTTATCAGACACAGCTGAATTGCTTGATAAAATTAAAGAGTTAGGTTATAAATATTCAACACAAGCTGCTATAACAGTATCTATTGCGGATGTTATAGTTCCAGAATGTAAAAAGGATATGCTAGCACAAGCAGAAGCTAAAGTTGATGAAATAACAAAACAATATAAGAGAGGTTTAATATCAGACGAAGAAAGATACAACTCTGTAATTAAAGTTTGGGATAAAACAACAAACGATATTACAGATGCCATGATTGCAAACTTTGACGAATTGAACCCAATATACATGATGGCTACATCTGGTGCTCGTGGTAATATGAAACAGATTAGACAGCTTGCCGCAATGAGAGGTCTTATGGCCGATACATCAGGTAAGACAGTCGAAATTCCAATTCGTTCTTGCTTTAGAGAAGGTATGGATGTTCTTGAATATTTCGTATCTGCCCATGGTGCAAGAAAAGGTCTAGTTGATACAGCTTTAAGAACAGCTGACTCTGGTTACTTAACAAGAAGACTTGTTGATGTATCACAAGATATTATCGTAAGAGAAGAAGATTGTGGTACTGATGAAGGTGTTTATGTAAGTGACATTAAAAACGGAAATGAATTAATCGAAGGTTTAGCAGAAAGATTATCTGGAAGATATGCAGCGGAAGATGTAAAAGACCCTGCAAGCGGAGAAATTATAGTTGCTAAAAACGAATACATCACAGATAAATTGGCTGATAAAGTTGTTGCAGCTGGTGTAACAAAAGTTAAGATTAGAACACTTTTAACATGTAAAGCAGAAAAAGGTGTTTGTGCTAAATGTTATGGTAATGACTTAGCTGGTAGAAGAGAAGTTAACATCGGTGAAGCTGTTGGTATTATAGCAGCTCAATCAATCGGTGAACCTGGTACACAGCTTACAATGAGAACATTCCACATGGGTGGACTTGCTGGTGGAGATATCACACAAGGTCTTCCTAGAGTTGAAGAATTGTTTGAAGCTAGAAAACCAAAGGGACTTGCAATTATTTCTGATATAGCAGGTAAAGTAACTATTAGTGATACAAAGAAGAAGAGAGAAGTAATAGTAACTTCAAACGAAGACTCTAAGACTTACTTAATTCCATTTGGTTCAAGACTTGTAGTTAGAGAGGGAGATGAAATTGAAGCTGGTGACGAAATCACAGAAGGTTCAATTTATCCACAAGACATCATGAGAATTAAAGGTGCTGAAGGTGTTCAAAGATATATTGTATCAGAAGTACAAAAAGTTTATAGAGGTCAAGGTGTTGACATTAACGATAGACACATTGAAGCTATAATTAGACAAATGCTTAAGAAAGTTAGAGTTGAAGATGCCGGAGATACTAAGTTACTTCCAGGTACAATGGTAGATGTAATGGTATTTGAAAGAGAAAATAAAGCTGCAATTGAAGCAGGTTTAAGACCAGCAGAAGGAAAGAGATTGCTACTTGGAATAACAAAAGCATCACTTGCTACAGATTCATTCTTGTCAGCAGCATCATTCCAAGAAACAACAAGAGTATTAACAGAAGCTGCGATAAAAGGTAAAATTGACCCATTGGTTGGATTAAAAGAAAATGTAATCATTGGTAAATTAATACCAGCAGGAACAGGATTAATGAGATATAGAGAAATGCAACCAATTTCAGTTGCAACAGGAGAACCAACAGCAAATACAGTTCCAGAAAAAGATGAAACAGTAGAAGAAGAATAAAAATATAATAAAAAAGCGATATTCAAGAAACTTATCTTGATATCGCTTTTTTGTTGTAGTCTTGTATATCTCCTTTGTAAATAACGCTAATATTTTCAAGTTGTAAGAATTCAATAGGTTGTATGTGTTCTGGTACTTTTGGAGTTGAAATATTTGCAGAGTTTAAAACATATGCTACGAACTGTGAACAGAAAAATCTATTTCTTCTATTTAAATGATATTTAGAATAAACTAAAGGAAGGTTAATAAAATCATATTTATAAATATCTTTATTTTTTATGAAAGTGTGCAATGTATTTTTTATTTTTTCATATTGCTCGTCCGTCACGGGTAATTCAATAACAATTGCAGGCGACCTACCAAAAATTTCAAAGACTCCAGTATTGGTATGTTCTATGACAAAGCCACCTATAAAAGGATTTGTAGGAACTTTTCTCCCAAATGAATAGAATTCATAAAGAGATTTATCAAGTGCAAGCGATGCATGATTAAAAGGTTTTCTAGAAAAGAACTTTAACATTTTTGAGATAAATGTTCCAGATTGAGTTAAAATTATATATATTTTTTTCATAAGTACTCCTAAAATAAAATTTATATATACAGTATATCATATAGTAGATATATTGACAAACAACTTTCTAAAAGTATAAAATATTTTTGTGATAACATTTTGATAAAGCTTGCAAGTAAAAATAAGGAGGAGCGTTATGGAAGAAAGATTACTAGGTACAATTTCTATGGGTGTTAGAGCACCAATAATAAGAGAGGGAGATGATTTAGCACAAATCGTTGCAGATAGCGTAATAAAAGCTAGTCATAACCATAAAATTAGTATAGAAGATAAGGATATAATTGCGGTTACAGAGTCTATTGTGGCTAGAGCAGAAGGAAATTATGTAACAGTAGACGAAGTTTCAAAAGATATAAAAGCTAAGTTTGGAGAAGAAGCAGAAATTGTTTTGCTATATCCAATAATGAGCAGAAACAGATTTGCAATGTGTTTAAAAGGAATTGCAAGAGCTGCCAAAAAGCTTACAATTGTTTTAAGGTATCCATCTGACGAAGTTGGAAATAAACTTGTAAGCGACGAAGAATTTGAAAAAGTAGGATTTAAAGATAATTCAAAAATGCTTACAGAAGAAGAATATCGTGAAGCTTTTGGATATGCAAAGCATCAATTTACAGGTGTAGACTATGTTGAGTATTATTCAAACTTGGTAAAAGAAGAAGGATGCACACCAAAGATAGTATTTGCAAATGAAAATAAGCAAGTAATAACGCTAGGCGAAAACTTTTTATGTTGTGATATACATACAAGAAAGGCGACAAAGAAATATTTAAAAGAGCATGCAGAAAATAAAATAGTATATGGTTTAGACGATATATGTACATCACCGATTGATGGAAAAGGTTTTAATCCAGATTATGGACTTTTAGGAAGCAACAAAGCAAATGAAGAAAGACTAAAATTATTCCCAAGAGGTGGAAAAGAATTAGTTTTAAAAATCCAGTCACTTATAAAAGAAGCAACAGGAAAGAATGTGGAAGTAATGGTGTATGGAGATGGAGCATTTAAAGATCCAGTAGGCAAAATTTGGGAGCTTGCCGACCCAGTAGTTTCGCCAGCACATACAGACGGACTATTAGGACAACCAAATGAATTAAAGCTAAAAGCGTTGGCAGACGGAAAATATGCAAATCTAAGTGGTGAAGAACTAAAACAAGCAATATCAGAAGAAATAAAAGCAAAAGGAGATAACCTAGTAGGGAACATGGCTTCGCAAGGAACAACACCAAGAAGAATTACAGATTTGGTAGGTTCACTATGCGACTTAACATCAGGAAGTGGCGACAAAGGAACACCAATAGTTTGGGTAAAAGGATACTTTGATAATTATACAAAATAAAAAAATAAATGTCCGTTTTTGACCGGTTTAATAGATTGGTAAAAAGTGGACATTATTTATATTGTGCCGAACATTTTTTCGTGATATAATATATCGTATGCGAAAAAAGGAGAGAAGAGTATGTTAGATAATATTTATGTTAAAGGTGCAAGAGTAAATAATCTTAAAAATATAGATGTTAAAATTCCAAGAGATAAGCTTGTTGTTGTTACTGGGCTTAGTGGTTCGGGTAAATCGTCACTTGCTTTTGATACGATATATGCTGAAGGTCAAAGAAGATATGTTGAAAGCTTGTCGTCATATGCAAGACAATTTTTAGGTATAAAAGATAAGCCTGATATAGATTACATCGAGGGTCTATCGCCTGCGATTTCCATTGACCAAAAAACTACTTCAAAAAATCCCCGTTCTACGGTGGGAACTGTTACAGAGATATATGATTATTTGCGTTTGCTATATGCAAGGGTGGGCATTCCACATTGTCCAAAGTGTGGTAAAGTTATTAAGCAACAATCAATAGATCAAATTATAGATGCTATTTTTGAATTAGAGGAAGGTACTAAAATTCAAGTATTAGCACCTATTGTGCGTGGCAGAAAAGGTGAATATGTAAAACAATTAGAGGAAGCTCATAAAGATGGCTTTGTAAGAGCTAGAGTTGATGGCACAATATATGAATTGGGCGAAGATGAAATAGTAATTGACAAAAAGAAAAAACACAACATTGAAATAGTGGTAGATAGGCTTGTGGTAAAAGATGATATAAGAAATAGATTAACTGATTCTGTTGAAACTGCGTTAAAGTATGCTAATAAGTTAGTGCTTATTGATGTTGTAGGTAAGGAAGAATTATTGTTTTCACAAAACTATGCTTGTCCTGATTGCAATATAAGTATTGAAGAATTGTCACCTAGAATGTTTTCGTTTAACAATCCATATGGTGCTTGCCCTTCGTGTAGTGGACTTGGCAACATAATGAAGATGGACCCTGAACTTGTAATGCCTGATGATGAAAAAACACTATTAGATGGTGGAATTAAAGGCATGGGTTGGAATATGGAAAAAGACGGCATGGGTACAATGTATATAGAATCGCTTGGAAAGCACTATAATGTTGATGTGCATAAACCAATTAAAGATTTGCCAAAAGATTTTATAGAAAAGGTATTATACGGAACTGGAAACGAAAAAATTACATTTAAGTATGATGGAAGCACGGGTACAAGGACATTTACTTCGCCATTTGAGGGAGTTATAAATACTCTAAATAGAAGATATAGAGAAACAACTTCAAACGGAATGAGAGAATTTTACGAACTTTATATGTCATCATCACATTGTAGTGAATGTGACGGTGCAAGACTAAAAAAGGAGGCTTTAGCAGTTACTGTTGGTTCAAAAAATATTTATGAATTAACTGCTATGTCGGTTGTGGAAATAAAAGAGTATATAAATAAGTTAGAATTTACACAAAAAGAAAAAATAATCGCAGAGCAAATAATAAAAGAGTTAAACGCAAGATTAACATTTTTAATTGATGTTGGGTTAGATTATTTGACACTTTCAAGAAGTGCAGGTACGCTTTCTGGTGGCGAAGCTCAAAGAATAAGACTTGCAACACAAATTGGTTCAGGACTTATGGGTGTGCTATATATTTTAGATGAGCCAAGTATCGGACTTCATCAAAGAGATAATGAAAAACTATTAGCTACTTTAAATAAATTAAAAAATTTAGGAAATACATTGCTAGTAGTAGAGCATGATGAAGATACAATGCGTGCGGCGGATTATATCATAGATATTGGACCTGGTGCTGGTATTCATGGTGGAGAAGTAGTTGCAACGGGCACGGCAGAAGAAATTATGAAAAATCCTAATTCTATTACAGGAAAATATTTAAGTGGTGAAATAAAAATTGAAGTACCAAAAAAGAGAAGAAAGGGAAGCGGCAAGCATTTAGAAGTTATAGGAGCAGCAGAAAATAACTTAAATAATGTTAATGTGAAGATACCGCTTGGAGTTATGACATTAGTAACAGGAGTTTCAGGTTCTGGGAAATCATCACTAGTTAATGAAGTTATTTGTAGAAAACTTGCTAAAGAGTTAAACCGTGCAGGTGGAAAAGTTGGAAAGTGTAAGCAAATAAAAGGAATAGAAAATTTGGATAAAGTAATAGCAATAGACCAATCACCAATAGGCAGAACTCCACGCTCAAATCCTGCAACTTATACAGGCGTATTTGATTTAATAAGAGATATTTTTGCAGAAACAAACGAAGCAAAAATGAGGGGATATTCAAAAGGAAGATTTAGCTTTAATGTTAGTGGTGGAAGATGTGAAGCGTGTCAAGGCGATGGAATAGTTAAAATAGAGATGCATTTTTTATCGGATGTATATGTTCCTTGTGATGTATGTGGTGGAAAGAGATATAATAGAGAAACACTAGAAGTAAAATATAAAGGCAAGAATATTGCAGAAGTGTTAGATATGACGGTTGAGGAAGCATTAGAATTTTTTGCAAATATTCCAAAAATAAAGACAAAGATTCAAGCTTTATATGATGTTGGATTGGGTTATATAAAACTTGGACAATCATCTACAACATTATCAGGAGGAGAAGCACAAAGAGTAAAGTTAGCAACCGAACTATCAAGAAGAGCTACTGGTAAAACACTATATATATTAGACGAACCAACAACAGGATTGCATATGGCAGATGTTCATAGATTAATAGAAATTTTAAATAGATTAGTAGATACAGGAAATACCGTTGTTATAATAGAACACAATTTAGATGTAATAAAAAGTGCAGATTACATAATCGATTTAGGACCAGAAGGTGGAATAAGAGGTGGCAATATTGTAGCAACAGGAACTCCTGAAGAAGTAGCAAAAGTTGAGGGGTCATATACAGGACAATTTTTGAAAAAATATTTAAAATAAGCAGGGTAAACAATAATAAATATACATAATTAAAAGGCACAAAAAGTTCACATAACAAACCAATGAAACCCTTGTGGCTGTAAGGCTTTGCCTGCAAAATATTTTTTGACAAAATGCGATTTTTATGGTATACTTTGGACATAGTCTGAAATAGGGGTGGTCGTATGATTGATAAGAGTAATATAAATGAAGTAAGGAAAAATATAGAATGTTGTGTTGGCCAAAAAGTATTGCTTCGTGGTAGTCTTGGAAGAAATAAATCATTCGAAAAAGAAGGAACTTTAGTTAATGCATATCCCAATATTTTTGCAGTAAAAATGGATGATAGCCAAATGCTTACATACACTTATACAGATATTTTAACAAAAAATGTAGAATTAGGTGTAGATGTAAATGGAAGCTATAATTCAATATTAGGTGGTACAAATCCAGAAGTTACATTGTAAAATCAGACATAATTAGGTGACGAACTATTATTAGTTCGTCACTTTTTTATGCATAGAAATAATAAAAGATATGTTGCTATAAATTTTTTATTCTATTTGGAATATTTTTTGAAAGCTTTAATATACTGTACTAATAAAAGATGTAGGAGGTATATTATGGATATTAATGTGATAAATGAGAATGTTCAAATTGGTAGATTTGTAAAAAACGAAACTTTTACAGAAATAGTAGAGGGGGATATTATTGTTCCTGATATAAAACCAGATATTCTAAAAATAAGCAAAGTTGATGGAAATGTATACATTAGTAGAAAAGATGTCGAAGAGGGACATTTGAAAGTTGATGGCATTGTAGATGCATATGTGATGTATATTGCAGATAATGAGAAAAACCAAATAAAAGGTATAAACTCAGTTTTAAATTTTAGCGAAAATTTGGATATGCCTGAATTAAAAACAGGCATGATTGCAAATGTTACAGCAACAATAAATAATATCGAGTATAAAATAATTAATGGTAGAAAACTATCGGTAAAATATACAATAGATATTTATATATCAATAGTTGAAAATAAACAAATAGAGATTATTAAAGACATTGAAAATGCTGACTGTATACAAAAACAAATAGAAACGGTATGCTTTAATGAGCTAGTTGCACATGGATTTGAAAATGTTTCGGTAAAAGAAAATATTTCTATACCTAATGCAAATCTTCCTATTGCTGAAATTATAAATGTTTTTGCAAGCCTTGAAGAAAAAGATTACAAGGTAAGCTATAACAAGTTGCTTGCAAAATGTGAACTAAAGCTTACAGTTGTTTATATAGCAGATACTGAAAATGGGGAAATTGAAAGTTTTGAAACCAAAATACCCGTAACAGGTTTTATTGACTTGAATGGTATAAATGACCAAATGGCTTTTGATGTAAATTGTAACATTTCATATTTGTACATAAAGCCTGTGTATCAAGATTTAAAAGCAACATCGGTTCTAGCAGAAGCCGAAATAGAATTTTCAGCGCTTGCATATGACGATAGAAAAGTAGATATAATCTCTGACTTATATAATCCAGAATGTGAAGTGAAATATGAAATTATTTCTCATGTAATTTTGCAAAAAAATAAGATAGGTTCTCAAAATGTAAAATTGGAGCAAATGGTGACACTACCAGAACTTATGAACTCAAAAATTTTAAACTTAGAAGCAACACCTGTGATAATGGATAAAAAATTTCTTGATGATAAATTGATGTTAAACGGAAATTTAGAAGTAGATATTCTTTATTACAATTCGGAGAAAAATACATTAGAAACAAAAATGATAGAATTACCATATAAAGAAACAATAAAATTATCAAGAAAACCAAATGAAAAAATGACAACGGTAAATTTAACAACAAACTTAATTAAATATACATTTGAAGTTACAGGTCAATTGCAAATTGAAGCTGAATTTGAAATTAATGTATTTGAAACAAAAGATATTAATATAAACACAATAAGTAATCTTAATCAAACTGATGAAGTGGTAGTTCCGATAGCAAGTGTTATAATATATTATGTAAAAGCAGGGGACACTCTTTGGAAAATTGCGAAGGAATATAGAAGCACAGTTGAAAGTATAATGAAAGTTAACAACTTAAAAGATGATAAAATATTTCCGGGTCAACAACTAATTATACCAAAGAAAGTTTATAGAGTTTCAATAGATTCTATTAATTAATATGGAAAGACTAGGACTAAAAAGAAATTGGGTAATAAGAAAAGAAGTAAAAAATAGAAGAATAGTAATCTTTATAATTTGCTTATTAATGCCCATAACTCTTTTTGAAATTATAACATTATTAATAGAACCCAGTATAATGGCACTTTGCCAGATAAGAGCAACTAGCATTGGCGTGACGGTTGCAAATACTGCGGTAAAAGAAGTTATGAATGAAGTTGACTATACCGATTTAGTAACGCTAGAAAAAGATAGTAATGGAAAAATAATAGCACTGCAAGCTAAAGTAATAGAAATGAATCAGCTTTCGTCTATGATTGGAACAAAAATGCAAGAACTTTATAGTCAAATAAACGATGCGTATGTAAAAATTCCAATAGGTAACTTCACTGGCAATGCACTTTTAGCAGGTAGAGGACCAAACATAGTTGTAAGGATAATTCCAGCAGGAACAGTTAGCACCGACTTTAAAACAGAATTTATATCAACAGGCATTAATCAAACGAGGCATAGAATATATTTAGAAATAATATCTAAGGTTAGAATAGTTGCACCACTCAGCACCAAAACAATAGAAGTGGTAAACAATGTTAATGTGGCAGAAACTGTATTAATAGGCGATGTTCCAAGTAGCTTCTATCATTTAGAGGGAGTAGAAGAAGTCGTGGACGATAGTTTAAACCTTTGGGGAGATTAAAAAAAGCTCGGCAAATTGCCGAGCTTTTTGGTAAGTTAACAGTCACGCCCAATTACATGACTTTCAATCTGGATACGCCTGCCGTCTTGAGTGTAGATGGTGTCATACGCCATCGGTTCAGCTACATAGCGATAATATCCGTTACTATCACGCTTAGAAGCGTTTAATACGGTAGCATCACAATTGTGCTGAGCGGTGGACAAGGTAGAGGTCTTAATGGTAGGAACATTGCTAAACAGTTTAGACATGAAGGCATACCTCCTAAAAAAATAATAGTAACCAATTAAATAATACCATATTTTGC